>NZ_LIQQ01000640.1 GCF_001418565.1 Streptomyces graminilatus
AGCAGCCGGTTGGTGTTCTGGATCTCGAAGGCCCCGCGTACCGGCTTGCCCTTCTTGTTCTTCTTCGTCTCGCCGGGGAACTTGGCCGAAACGGTCGAGCAGTACTCGCGGAAGTCCTTCTTCTGAAGCCCGGAGCGGGCGAACAGCGTCAGGTCGTACGCCGACGACACCTGGCCCGGCTCGTCGTAGCCGTCGGGGCTCACCACATGCGTGTCGAGGGCCTGGAGCTCCTGCGCGTGCTCGTTCATCTCCTTGACGGTGGCCGCCACGCCACCGTTCATGTGGGAGAGGACGTGCACGGCGTCGTTGCCGGAGCGCAGGAAGACGCCGAGCCACAGGTCGTGGACCGTGTACGTCTCCTTCTCCTTGATCCCGACCATGCTGGAACCGGCGCCGACGTCCGCCAGCTCGGGGTCCGTGACCGTGTGCTTGAGCGTCCTGGGGAACTTGGGCAGCACGGTGTCGGCGAACAGCATCTTCAGGGTGCTCGCCGGGGGCAGACGCCAGTGCGCGTTGTGGGCGGCGAGCACATCGCCGGACTCGGCGTCCGTGACGATCCACGAGCGGGCGGTGATGTCCTTGGGGATCACCGGCACCCCGTCGGCGAGGTTGACCTGCGTCCCGGCCCGGCCGAGCCGTTCCCCGCCCACGGACGACATCTTCGCCGGGGGAGTCACCGTCGGCGAGACACCCGGCTTCGGTACGGGGGCCGCGTATGCCGGTACGGGCGCGGTCAGCGCGGCGGACAACAGGGTGGCGGAGGTGACCAGCAGGGTTCGCCTGGCGGTCTTCTTGGAGGCGGGCACGATCGAGAACGTACATGCACCGGGCGTGGAATCCGTACCGCCCCCGAAGTGAACCCGCCGACCCCGGCCACCGGCCCCGGTACCGGGCGGCGATACTGGACGCATGAAGCTCAGCCGCCCCGTCTCCTGGTTCCTGCTCGCCTTCGGGGTGTGGAGCTGGGTCATCTGGGTCACTTTCATCAAGAATCTGGTCAAGGACAGCAGCGGACTCGCGTTCGACGACGCCGGCAGTCCGACGGCCTACTTCTGGGTGCACCTGACGCTCGCGATCGTGTCCTTCGTATTGGGGACGGTCGTCGGGGGCATCGGGTTGCGTGGACTGCGCGCATTGCGCCAGACGTCATAGCGCCAGAACGCCGGACCTTGTAGGCCGGAGCACCGGACCTCGTAGGGCCGGAACGCCGGACCTCGTAGGGCCGGAACGCCGGACCTCGTAG
>NZ_LIQQ01000641.1 GCF_001418565.1 Streptomyces graminilatus
AACCCCAACCGCGCCATCAGCCCCGTCCCCGTCCGCTCGTCCGCCGCGACCGCCGTCGTACCGTCCGTCACCGTCTCGTACACGGACAGGATGTCCGCCCCCACCGTCGACCAGTCGAACCGCCGTACGTGGGCGCTGCCCCGCTCCCGCAGTTCGGCCCGGCGGGCGGGGTCGCCGAGGAGCCGTACGGCCGCCTCGGCCAGGGCGTCCGCGTCCTCGTTCGTGAACAGTTCGCCCGCCGCTCCCTGGTCCAGGACCTGGGTGAACGCGTCGAGGTCCGAGGCCAGGACCGGCGCGCCCGCCGACAGCGCCTCGACCAGGATGATCCCGAAGCTCTCCCCGCCCGTGTTGGGGGCGATGTACACGTCGACGCTGCGCAGCAGCCGTGCCTTGTCCTCGTCGCTGACCATGCCCAGGAACTCGACGCGCGAACGCAGCTCCTGCGGCAGGCCCTCCAGGGCTTCTTCCTCGTCACCACGGCCCGCGACCAGCAGTCTTGTCGCGGGGCGGGCGGCGAGGATCTTCGGGAGCGCCTTCATCAGGACCGGCAGACCCTTGCGGGGTTCGTTGATGCGGCCGATGAAGCCGATCGTGCCGCCCTGCCACTCGGGCTTCGGCTTGGCTCGGGCGAAGGAGTCGACGTCGACGCCGTTCGGGATGACGACCGCGTCCCCGCCCAGGTGTTCGACCAGCGTGCGCCGCGCGTACTCGCTCACCGCGATGCGGGCGCTGATCTTCTCCAGCGCGGCCTGGAGGATCGAGTACGCGGCGATCATGGCCCTGGAGCGCGGGTTGGACGTGTGGAAGGTCGCCACGATGGGCCCCTGCGCCGCCCAGCAGGCCAGCAGGCCCAGCGAGGGCGAGGCCGGCTCGTGGATGTGGATCACGTCGAACTCGCCCTCGTGCAGCCAGCGGCGTACCCGGGCGGCGCTCAGAAAGCCGAAGTTCAGACGGGCCACCGAACCGTTGTACGGCACCGGGACCGCACGTCCGGCCGAGACGACGTACGGCGGGAGCGGGGTGTCGTCGTCGGCGGGGGCGAGGACGGAGACGTCGTGGCCCAGGCGGATGAAGTACTCGGCCAGGTCACGGATGTGGAACTGGACGCCACCCGGTACGTCCCAGGAGTACGGGCAGACGATGCCGATCTTCACGGGGTCCCCTTCCCCGGGTCCCGCACGACGGCGTCCTGTCCGCCCGCACCGCTCGTCCCGCTCGTCCCGCTCGTCCCGGGATCCTTCGCGGGGTCGAGATCCGCGATCCACAACCGCTGAAGCATGTGCCAGTCCTCCGGGTGGTCGGCGATTCCCGTGGCGAAGGCATCGGCCAGCGCCTGTGTCATGACTGACGTCTTCTCGGCCTTCGTACCTGTCTCGGGTACCTCGATCGGAGCGTGAATACGTCCGCGCATGACCGGCGAGTCGTCGTACCACAGGGTCACCGGCAGGAGGAGCGCGCCCGTCTGCTGGGCCAGCAGAGCCGGACCGGCCGGCATACGGGCCGCGTCGCCGAAGAACTTCACCTCGACGCCCGAGGCGGACAGGTCCCGGTCGGCGACCAGGCAGACCAGGCCGCCGTCCCGCAGCCGCCGCGCCAGGGTGCCGAACGCGGTGCCCCCGTTGTGCGGCAGCACCTCCATGCCCAGGCCCTCGCGATAGGCGACGAAGCGGTCGTAGAGGGACTCCGGCTTCAGGCGCTCGGCGACCGTCGTGAACGGCGTCTCCAGCTTGGTGGTGACCCAGGCACCGGCCAGGTCCCAGTTGCCCAGGTGCGGAAGCGCGAGGATCACTCCCCGGTCCGAGGCCAGACCGTCGGTCAGGTGGTGCACGCCCTCCGGGTCGAAACCCGTCCGCACCCGCTCCGCGCTCCACGCGGGCAGCCGGAAGGACTCCATCCAGTAGCGCAGATACGAACGCATGCCCGCGCGGGACAGCTCGGCGAGGCGCTGCGGTGTCGCGTCGGGCACCACGCGCGCGTAGTTCGATTCAAGCCGTAGTACGCGTTCCCCGCGCCGTTTCCAGGCGAGGTCGGCGATGGTCCGCCCGAGCCGGGCGGCGACCGGCTCCGGGAGCTTCTTGACGGCGCTCCAGCCGACCGCGTACGCCCCGTCGGTCAGCCGCCCCCGCAGCTCGCTCACGACGCCGTCCCGCTGTTCTGCGCGGCGCTCTCGCCTGCGGCTGCCGCGTCCGCCTCCGCATCCGCCTCGGCGGACTCGCGGCGGACCGTGACGACCCGCTGGATCAGCGTGACCAGGCTGCCGACAGCGACGATCCACAGCGCGACCGGCAGCAGGTACTGGATACCGGGCACCCCGAACGCGTGCAGGCCCGAGAGGCCGGCCGCGACCAGGGAGATCACCAGCCGCTCTGCACGCTCCACCAGGCCGTTGACGGCCACCGGCAGGCCGATCGACTCGCCGCGCGCCTTGGTGTACGACACCACCTGACCGCTGGTCAGGCAGAAGATGGAGACCGCGCACAGGACGAGGTCGTCGCCGCCGCCCGCGTACCAGAGGGCGAAGCCGCCGAAGATCGCCCCGTCGGCCACCCGGTCGAGGGTGGAGTCCAGGAAGGCGCCCCAGCGGCTGGAACGGCCGAGCTGACGTGCCATGTTGCCGTCGACGAGGTCCGAGAACACGAACAGCGTGATGACGATCGTGCCCCAGAAGAACTCGCCCCTGGGGTAGAAGACCAGCGCGCCCGCGATCACTCCGGCGGTGCCGAGGAGCGTGACCGTGTCGGGGCTGACGCCCCGGCGGATGAGAAACGCTGCGAACGGTGTGAGGACACGCGTGAAGAATGCACGCGCGTACTTGTTCAGCATGGCCTTCCCGAGGGTCGGTTTCGCCGTGCGGCCCCTAGTGGCCACCGGCTGGCCCATCGTAGCCACGCGCGCGCGTGTGCGACGTTCGGGCACCCGCGCCCGTGTCACGGCCTCGCACCATCCGGGTCACCGCCGTACGTCCGCGTCGCTCTCCGTCGCTCTCCCTCTCCCCTCCGTCCCCGATCGCCCCACGCACACCGTCCCGTCCGCGCTGTCGCGTCCGCCGTATGGACGCACCGTTACGGGAGTGCGAAGCTCGAAAACACCGCGGGCGTCATCGGAGCCGCCACACGCGGCTCGACGACGGCCGCGCCCACAGTGACCTCACCGTGCACGGGAGGACAAGGCCATGGGCGACAAGGCGAACGCACATCCCGGGGCCGCCGGCAGGGCTACAGCGGCCGACCACCCCACGTCCGTACGGAACGTGGTGCTGGTCGGCCACTCCGGATCCGGCAAGACGACTCTGGTGGAGGCCCTCGCGCTGACCGCGGGGGCCGTCAACCGGGCGGGCCGCGTGGAGGACGGCGGCACCGTCTCCGACTACGACGAGATCGAGCACCGCCAGCAGCGGTCGGTGCAGCTCTCCCTGGTACCCGTCGAATGGGGCGGATACAAGATCAATATTCTGGACACTCCCGGATACGCCGACTTCGTCGGGGAGCTGAGGGCCGGTCTGCGAGCGGCGGACGCGGCCCTTTTCGTCGTCTCGGCCTCGGACGGGGTGGACGGCTCGACGCGGATGGTGTGGGACGAGTGCGCGGCGGTCGGCATGCCGCGGGCCATCGTCGTCACGCACCTGGAATCCGCGCGCGCGGACTTCGACGACATGACGCGCGTCTGCGCGGAGGCCTTCGGCGCCGACGACCCCGACGCCGTACTGCCGCTCTACCTGCCGCTGCACGGCGCGCCGGGGCCGGACGGGCACGCGCCCGTGACCGGGCTGACCGGACTGCTCTCGCAGAAACTGTTCGACTACTCCTCCGGGGAGCGCAAGGAGGCCGAGCCGGGCCCCGACCAGCTCCCGGCCATCGAGGAGGCCCGCAACCGGCTCATCGAGGGGATCATCGCCGAGAGCGAGGACGAGACCCTCATGGACCGCTATCTGCGCGGTGAGGAGATCGACTTCGGCACACTGGTCGAGGACCTGGAACGCGCCGTCGCGCGCGGGACCTTCTTCCCCGTGCTCGCCGCCGCCCCCGCCGCCCAGGGTGCCAGGCAGGGTCTGGGCACGGTCGAGCTGCTGGAACTGGTCACCGGCGGCTTCCCGACCCCGCTGGAGCGCCCGGCGCCGGGGGTCACCACGGTCGACGGCCACCCGCGCGAACCGGCGCTCTGCGATCCGGAGGGCCCGCTGGTCGCCGAAGTCGTGAAGACGGCCAGCGACCCCTATGTGGGCCGGGTGTCGCTCGTCCGCGTCTTCTCCGGCACCCTGCGGCCCGACGAGACGGTCCATGTCTCCGGGCACGGGCTCGCCGACCGGGGCCACGAGGACCACGATGTCGACGAGCGCGTCGGCGCCCTGTCCGCGCCCTTCGGCAAGCAGCAGCGCACGCTCACGCACTGCATCGCGGGCGACCTCGCCTGTGTGGCGAAGCTGAACCGGGCGGAGACCGGCGACACCCTCTCCGCGAAGGACGACCCGCTGCTGATGGAGCCCTGGGAGATGCCCGACCCGCTGCTGCCGCTGGCCATCCAGGCACACAGCAAGGCGGACGAGGACAGGCTCTCGCAGGGCCTCGGCCGGCTCGTCGCCGAGGACCCCACCATGCGCCTCGAACAGAACCCTGACACCCACCAGGTGGTCCTGTGGTGCCTGGGCGAGGCCCACGCGGACGTCGCGCTGGAACGGCTGCGCAACCGGTACGGCGTCCAGGTGGACGTCGTACCGCACAAGGTCTCCCTCCGGGAGACGTTCGGCGGCCGGGCCGAGGGGCGCGGACGTCATGTCAAGCAGTCCGGCGGGCACGGGCAGTTCGCGATCTGTGCGATCGAGGTGGAGCCGCTGCCGGGCGGTTCGGGCATCGAGTTCGTGGACAAGGTCGTCGGCGGCGCGGTTCCCCGGCAGTTCATCCCGTCCGTGGAGAAGGGCGTCCGGACCCAGGCCGGCAAGGGCGTCGCCGCCGGGTATCCGCTCATCGACATACGGATCACCCTCCTCGACGGCAAGGCGCACTCGGTGGACTCCTCCGACGCCGCGTTCCAGACCGCCGGCGCACTCGCGCTGCGCGAGGCCGCCGCCGACGCGGAGATCCAACTCCTCGAACCCGTGGCCGAGGTGACGGTGCTGGTCGGCGACGACTACGTGGGATCCGTGATGAGCGACCTGTCCGGGCGGCGCGGCCGGGTCGTCGGCACCGAGCAGTCGAGCGGCGGGCGGACCCTCGTACGGGCCGAGGTGCCCGAGATCGAGATCGGCCGGTACGCCGTCGATCTGCGCTCCCTCTCGCACGGCACCGCCCGCTTCGACCGCAGGTACGCCCGGCACGAACCGATGCCGCCGCAGGTGGCCGAAAGGGTCCGCGAACAAGCCCGGGGCGCCGCGTAGTTGACGGCGGGCACCCACCGGGCGGCCCGCACGGAACGTTCTCCTCCGCATCGGCGGACGGCTTGTGCCGTCCGCCGACCAATTGTCGGTGGCTGCGGATACGCTGATCACCTGATCAAGTTGTGACTCCATCAACGTGATGACCTGTTCAACAGGTGTGCGGAGCACGGAAGTCGGGAAAGGCCGCAGAAGCGGGTACGGCGGCGAGGGGGCGGCACAGAGTGGCGGACGACGGTTTCGATTTCAGTCCCGGGGCGCAGGTGCCCCTGTCGGGCTCCGCGGGCCAGACGGCGGCGACCTTCGCGCTGGCCTCGGCGGCCTACCGGGAGGACGACGAGGTCGCCAAGATCCTGGAAGCCGACAACGAGTGGCACAAGTCGACGGTCAAGCCGCCCCGGGGCGCCTGGGCGAAGATCTTCCGGCCCAAGCTCGGTGAGGCGTTCTCCCGGGCCGTGATCGACCGCATGCTGGGCGCGGGCCGCAAACCGCTCATCCAGTCCTTCGGCACCGAGCCGCAGGTCATCGTCGAGCACGCCCTCGCGGCCCACCGCATCCGGCGCGACCGCGACAACTGGCTCTCCGCGGTGATGGTGCTGTGCGGGGTGCTCTTCCTCCCCGGACTCCTGCTGTGGCTGCTGGTCTTCATCGGCCGCGCGAACGTCTCCAAGCGCGCGGACAAGCGGGCCTCCACCCTCGCCACCACCCTGCTGGTCGCCGTGGGCGCCCTGGCTGTGATCTTCCTGATCAGAATGCCGTTCACCGGCTTCTGGGCCTGGTACGCACGCGCGTGCGTCGTCCTGCCGGTCGTCGGCTGGGTATGGGCCAAGCAGATCTGCGAGCGCACCGCGCAGGACCTCCGCGACCGCTGGGCCGCGCTGCTGGCCGGCGGTGGCGTCGGCGCCAAGATCCCCGAGGCGGTGCCCGGCAGCCCCGGCGAGACCGCCGCCGAGCACCTGCGCACGGAACTCGCCCGGCTCAGCGCCGAGCAGCAGTCCAACTCCGTCTTCTACGCCGGCCCCAAGGGCATACTCGGCATGGGCACCCGGTGGGGCAGTTGGCAGCTCGCCGAGGACCTGGTCCCCCGGGAAGCGGGCAAGGAGATCCACCCCTTCCGCAGCTGGGACGTCATACGGTCGATCCACGACCAGCTCCGCATGCTGGAGCGCGGTCCGCTCAACACGGGCGGGTTCACCAAGCCGTCCCTGAAGCACTGGATCGTCACGCCCGTCGGCGAGGGCGCGACGGAGGTCTCCCGGCCCAGCGGCACGGACGTGGAGGCCTACATGCTCAAGAACCACGCGATACAGGACATCTGCAACAAGCAGCAGTTCGGCAGTGGTCAGCGGCACTACCTCGGGGTCCAGTGGACGCTCTGGGACGGCCAGTTGATCATCACGATGCTCATCACGGTCACCGTGCTGCACGAGACCCTGCGCATCGAGGTGACCGGGCACGCGCTCGGACCGGTGCACTCCCTCTTCACCAGCAAGCCCGCCGCCAAGGAGAAGGAGGTCCAGAAGTCGGTGAGGTTCTGGGAGACCCGGAAGGTCAAGCTGCCCCTGGTCGACGCGGACGAGGTCGTACGGCTGGCCGCGCGCGCGCCGCTGACCTGGTACCCGCCGCTGCTGAACTGGCTGGGCGGCTCACTGGGCCTTCCCGAGCCCTTCGGCCTGCGTCACGCGTGGGCGGACCAGCCGTGGCGCCACCGCTTCATGGCCGACGACGCGCTGCGGGCGGCCACCCCGGTGCTGCGGGTCGTGCACGCGGCGGCGATCAAGGTCCTGGAGGAGAACGGCGTGGACACGGAGAAGTTCGGGAACCGGTCGTCGTTCCTCAGCACGGCGGTGCAGGATCCGATGCCGCGGAAGGCTGACGTCTACGACGCGTAGGCCTCCGGCGGTTGGCGGTGGGGGGTGGTGGGGGTGTGCGTCCTC
>NZ_LIQQ01000642.1 GCF_001418565.1 Streptomyces graminilatus
CAGCGTGGGTGCGACGGCGGCCCTGGCCACGCCGTCCGCGCCCGCCACCCTGGCCCGACTGCTGGACCTCGTACGGGCCGAGGCGGCCGTGGTCCTCGGCCACCAGGACGCCGCCGCCGTCGCACCCACGCTGACCTTCAAGGATCTCGGCGTCGACTCGCATCTCGCCCTCGAACTGCGCAACCGGCTGAGCACGGCGACCGGCAGACGGCTGCCCACCACCCTGCTGTTCGAGCACCCCACCCCCACCGACCTGGCCCGCCACCTGAGTACAGAACCCGGCTCAGTGGCCACGTCCGGGCCGGCGACCCACCGGGCCGCCTTCGACGAGCCGATCGCGGTCGTCGGCATGGCCTGCCGGCTCCCCGGCGGCATCGACACCCCGGAAGAGCTGTGGCAGGCCGTCCTGGACGGCACCGACGCGATCTCCGCAGCCCCGGCCGACCGGGGCTGGGACGACGGGGCACACCCGGGCGGCTTCCTCACCGGGGCCGCCGACTTCGACGCCGACCTCTTCGGCATCTCACCGCGCGAGGCACTGGCGATGGACCCCCAGCAGCGAGTCCTGCTGGAGACCGCCTGGGAGGCGGTCGAACGGGCCGGCCTCGCCCCGTCGGCACTGCGCGGCACCCGCACCGGCGTCTACGTCGGAGCCATGTCCCAGGAGTACGGCCCCCGGCTGCACGAGGCCCCCGAGGAACTGCGCGGACATCTGCTCACCGGGAACACGGCCGGAGTCCTCTCCGGGCGCCTCTCGTACGTCTTCGGCTGCGAAGGACCGGCCGTCACCGTCGACACCGCCTGCTCCTCCTCCCTCGTCGCCCTCCACCTCGCCGCCGAGTCCCTGCGGCGCGGGGAGTGCACGCTGGCGCTCGCCGCCGGTGTGGCGGTCATGGCGACGCCCGGACTGTTCTCCGAGTTCTCCCGCCAGGACGGATTGTCCGCCGACGGCCGCTGCCGGGCGTTCGGAGCGGACGCGGGCGGTACGGGATGGTCCGAGGGCGTGGGCGTCCTGGTGGTGGAGCGGCTGTCGGACGCGCGCAGGAACGGTCACCGGGTGCTCGCCGTCGTACGGGCTTCGGCGATCAACCAGGACGG
>NZ_LIQQ01000643.1 GCF_001418565.1 Streptomyces graminilatus
GGTGTAGACGATGAGGGCGGGGGTTTCGGGGGCGGGTTCGTACGTCGCCTCAGCGGACGTTCGTACGTCGGCCTCGGCCTCGACGTCAACGCGCTCCAGGGTGTCGAACGCGGCGGGGAGCTGTTCGCCGGGGGCGGTGAGTACGAGCGTGGGGGAGCTGTCCTTCAGGATGTGGCCCAGCTCGCTCTCGCCGGACTTCGGGTTGAGCGGTACCGCCGGGACTCCGGCCAGCAGCGCGGCCACGACACCGACGGCTGTCTCCAGCGTGGGTGTCGCCCAGACGGCGACCGGCCCGCCCGAGCCGGAGATCCGGTCGGCGAGGGCTCCGGCCGAGGCGGCGAGTCCGGCGTACGTCAGCGAGCGGTCGCCGAAGCGCAGGGCGGGCCGTGCCGCCGGGTCACCGGTCAGCCCGGGGAAGAGAGAGGACACGGGTCGTACTCCTTAACTCGTCACACCGTCGTACATTCGCGGCGACATCGGCGGTCATACCCAGCCGGATACCACCAACACCATGACCAACACCACCACCGGCATCACCAGCACCACCTTGACCTGGGCTTGTTAATCTTCAGTCGATATCACTATCGGTGGTGAATCGGCAGTACGCGCCTTACCGAGGGAGTCCCCGTGGTCCGCATCGCGATCGTCACCTACGACCCCCGGCCGGAGCCCAGCAAGGACCGCGATCTCCCGGTCCTGGTGCGGGAACTGGTGGCGGCCGGGGCCGACGCGACCGCCGTCCACTGGGACGACCCCGGCATCGACTGGGCCTCCTTCGATCTCGCGCTGGTCCGGTCGACCTGGGACTACACCTGGCGCGCGGAGGAGTTCGCGGGCTGGCTCGACCGGTGCGGGAAGGTCACGCGGGTCGTGAACCCGGTCGGTGTGCTGCGCTGGAACATGGACAAGCGGTACCTCGGCGAGCTGGCCGAGGCCGGTGTCCCCACGGTCCCCACCCGCTATCTGGCCCCCGGCGACACCCCGGACCTCCCCGACGACCGCGAGTACGTCGTCAAGCCCACCTCAGGCGCCGGTGCCCGTTACGCCGCCCGCTACACGCCCGAGGACCGGGATACGGCCGTACGGCATCTCGCGCGCATGCACGCCGAGGGGTTCACCGCGATGGTGCAGCCGTACGTCGGGAGCATCGACGTCACCGGGGAACGTGCCCTCCAGTTCTTCGGCGGCCGTTTTCTGCACGCCAGCCGCAAGGGGGCCGTGCTGGCTCACGGTACGGCGTACGACGCCGACAAGGTCGCCCATCCCGGCCTTGAGGTGTGGACCCCGACCCCGGCCGAACTCGCTGTCGCCGAGCGGGCGTTGGCGACCGTACCGGACAACTCCGGTCTCCTGTACGCCCGTGTCGACCTGGTCCTCGGCGACGATGGCGAACCCCTCGTCATGGAGGTCGAGTTGATCGAGCCGAACCTGTTCCTCGACCTGCACCCGGACTCGGTACCGGTGGTCGTGCAGGCCGTGCTGCGGGCAGCGGTCAGTCCCTGACCGCCACCCGTTGCAGCAACCCCCAGGTGAACTCGGCCACGCACTCCCGCCGTACGCCTTCCCCTTCTCCTGTCCGCTCCGGCGCCGTGAACGCCAGGCCCCAGCGAGTTGGGGCCGTGCCCTCCAGGGGGCGGACGGGGGCGAAGGCGTGGGCGACCTCGTCGACCGTGCAGGACCAGGGGCGCAGGTCGGCGTACGTGCGGAGGTCGGGGGAGGGGGCGCCCGGGGCCCGTACCAGCCACTCGTTCCACGCCACGCCGTTCGGGGCCACGAGCACCTCGAAGCGCAGGTCGGGCCAGAGGGGGACCGGCCAGAGCCAGGCCTCGCACTCCAGGTCGCCGATCCTGCGGGGTGTCACCGACTCGGGGGCGCCGAGGACCGAGCGGTACCGGGAAGCGGCGGCTCGGGCGCGCGGTGAGCGGAGCATCGCCTGCCAGCGCTTGTTGGCCTCGCGCATCTCCGCGATCGACGCGCCCAGCTCGTGCCGGGCGTCCTCCACGAGGTCCGGGTTGTGGTCGGCCATGCGGCGCAGCAGCACAAGCTGGAAGTCGGCAACCGTGAACATGCGGACCATCGTCCCGTACGCGGCCTTCGTCACACGCGCCACCACCAACTGATCGAGTCGATGTCGACCGGCTGATGCGAGGTCGGACCGCACTGGTCGGTGAACCCGGGCGGGGTGAACATCTCGGCGCTCTCGGGGCTTCCGTCCTGGTACCGGTAGCGGTGGCTCTCCTGGTAGAACCGCATGCAGCCACTGATGAACGCGCCGAGCGCGGTCAGGTACGTGTCGACGACCGGGGGAGGGTCGTCGTGCAGGACCCGCTCACGCAGGTCCAGGAACCGGTTCACGACGCGTTCGTAGACGACGACCGTCTCGGCGACCGCTTCGGCGATCGTGGCGCGGTGTTCGCGGCGCAGTACGTCGATCAGGTTGTGCAGGTCACTGGAGCGGGCGGCTTCCTTGCCGTGGGAGAAGGCCTCGTGGCCGACGGTCACGGCCATGACGGCCATCTCGGTGAGGGCCCGCAGCCTCGGGTCCGCGAAATGCTCCGGCCCCATCCCGTGGATGCCCACCAGGGCCGGGAAGAGAACGTATGCCGGGGTGGCGCCGATGTAGAGGCGTGAGTGCAGCGCATCGCTCAGGGTGGGCGGGATTCCGCGTACGTTGGCGGCGATCCGCCAGAGTTCGTGCACCGCCTGGGCGTGCAGGGTCGCTTCGAGCCGTTCGCACAGATAGGCCGGGCAGGAGGCGCGGAAGTCACGCAGGATCTCCGCCAGCGCGTGGGCGTAGGGTCCGTCCCTTTCGCTTGCCGGCTCCGGGGCGGTCGCCGTGCGGACCGTGCGGGCCCAGAACGCCGCCGCACCGGCCGTGTCCAGGCGGACCGGCCCTTCGTCGAGCAAGTCGTCCACCGCGAAAACCCACATGGACATGTTGGCGGCCACCTGTAGCAACTCCGCCGGACCAGCCGGAACGAGATAGCCGACAAGGGCCCCGATCCGCTGGCCCGAGATGCGCTCCTGTTCCTGCGGCGGGTAGAGACCGTGGCGTCGCATGAACTCGTTCGCGCCGAGATCGAGGGTGTGGGTGGCCGGGTGCGTCTGGAACGGGATCGGGCAGTACACGGGTGGCATATCGATCTTGTGGATGTCCGGTACGCAGGTCTTCGGCACGTCCATCGGCTCTCCTGTGCGGGCGGTACGGGCGGTACGGGTGCACGGGTCAAGCGCGGGCGGTCGCGTCCGGTACTTGGCCGGGCAGGGCGGTGAAGGCGCCGGGTGCTCCCTCGACAGCCGCGTTGAGCGCTGCCAGGGCGTGGACGTCGGCCAGGACCGGGAAGTCGAAGGGGAGAGGCCGTGGTCCCACCTGGTCGGGCGGGGCCGTGAAGCCGCCGTCGGGTTCCTGCCGGTCGAGGAGGTGGGCGAGAGCGCGGCCGGCCGCGGTCGCGGTGCCGTGCCGGACGATGACGGGTATGGCGTGCGCGGTGGACAGCGCGTCGCTCGTGTCGCCGTCGCGCCGGCCCCAGCCGCCGTCGGCGTTCTGGGTCTGTTCCAGGCGCCGTACCGCCTTGGCGATGGCCGCGGCGACGCGGGTGCGGGCCGTCGGGGAGACGTGGGCCGTGCTGCGGCCGAGGGCCTCCACCACGTAGGCGATGACGCTGGACTCGCTGAGTGTCCAGCTCCGCCGCCATGTTCCGTCGTCGTCCTGGGCATCGAGGAGGAAGCCGACGGCCTGGTCGAGGATGCCGGAGTGGCGTGGCCAGTCGGGGGCCAGCGCGATGACCGCCCCGGCGGTCATGTCGGGCTCAGGGGCGTGTCCTCGGACATAGGTGGGCCATCCGCCGGCCCCGTCGGCCGTGCGGTGCAGGTAGTCGCCGGCCCGGCCGAGCTGGTGCCCGTAGGTGTCAGGGCCGGCCAGGCGGAGCAGCCTGGCGCACCGACCGGTGTCGTCGACGTCGCTCTGCGTGGTGGTCTCCTCGTAGCCCCAGCCACCGTCCGCGAACTGCCGGCCCGCGACGTAGGCGGCCATCCGTGGGACCACGCCTCGCCGGTCTCCGGCGCTCGCCAGAACCGTCCCGGCCAGTGCGGTCACGAACACCTCCTGTCCGGCGACGAACGGCATCCCGCCGTCGGCGCCCTGGACCCGGACGACCGCGCGCAGACCCTCGCGCACCAGCGCGCCGCCGGGCTGAAAGGTGTGCAGGGCGTGCAGTGCGATCAGGTGGGCCAGCACGTTCCCCTGCCACACCCTTCCCGCGTCGAAGGAACCCAGGGACGCGACCACCCGGGCCCGGTCGGTGTCCAGGCCCGGGGTATCCCCGTCGCGGTGCGCGGCATGGAGGATCCTGACGGCGCGGAGGGTCAGCTCGGTCCAGACCGCCTGTTCCTGGTCCGGGACGCGCCCGGGATCCGTGCGGCCGTCGAACGGCAGGGCGCCCAGCACCGCGAGGAGTGTTTCGAGCAGGAGCTGTTTCCGGGCGCCGGTGAAGTGCCGGAAGCCGTCCAGATGGGCCCGTATCTCCGCGCCCGCCACCGGACGGCCTGTCACGGCTGCCGCCACGGCGGCGTCCAGGACGTCCGCCGGGCGGGCCCGGCGCAGGAAGCCGGTCAGGGCTTCCTGCGTGTCGGGGCCGGTTCTCTCCTTGCGCAGCAGGCTGAGCAGAAGGGCCGATTCCAGGATCCGGCTCGCGCATCGCTCCCGGATCGCACCGTCCGGTTCCACACGGCGGACCAGGTGGTCGTACAGGCGCCGGCGGGCGGACAGGACACGAGCGCAGGGCAGACTGACGGTCGCGGTCATCAGGTTCTCCCTGGCTGGGGACGACTGCGACCAGTGCACCGCCGGATCCCCGGGCAGCACAGAGGGTCGAGGAGCTGGACGCGGTGCAACCGATGCAACATTGCGCACTTGTGAAATGCGGGTACGTGACCGGTGGGTGAATGTGGGCGGTCACGGACGGCAACGAAGCAGTCGCACGCCCATTGCCCGGCGGAGTCCTTGTGGTTAGCCTGTCCTCTGTTCGTCTGTTCGTCATTCCGATCGTCTGTTGAAATCTCGAACGCCGTCGAAAAGCGTCGAGACCCACGACACCTTGTACACAGGAGAGGGGGCCGTCATGGGACGCCTCGTACCTGCCGTGACCCGGGCTCTCGACATTCTTGAGCTCTTCCTGGACGGGGACGGCACGCTCTCCGCACCGGATATCGTGCGCCGCCTCCAGTTGCCGCGCACCACCGTGCACGAACTGGTGACCACGCTCGCCGCCCGTTCGTACATCGTGCAGGTCCCCGGCCAGCCGGGCCGCTACCGCCTGGGTGTGCGCCCGTACCAGCTCGGGAGCCGTTACGCCGAGCAGCTGGACCTGGCCGCGGAGGGTCTCCAGGTGGCCCGTTCGGTCGCCGAGGCGTGCGGCGAGACCGTGCACGTGGCGATCCTCGAAGGCACGGACGTCATCTACATCGCGAAGATGGACTCCACCCACGCGGTACGGATGGTGTCGGCGGCCGGGCGCCGCCTGCCCGCCCACTGCACGTCCGTGGGCAAGATGCTGCTGGCCTCGCTGCCCGACCACGAGCTGTCCGCACGGGTCCCCGACAACGTGCCGCTGGCCGCGATGACGCCGAACAGCATCACCGACCCCGCCCTCCTGCGCGAGGCCCTCGTGGAGATCCGCCGCCGGGGTGTCGCCGTCGAGAACCGCGAGTCGAACCCGGACGTCAGCTGTGTGGCGGCACCGGTGTACGACCGCACGGGCCGGGTGGTCGCCGCGCTGTCGATCTCCGTCCCGATGATCCGCTGGAACGAAGAGCACCGTCCGGAGCTGGAGCAGCTCGCCATCAAGGGCGCCGCCGAACTCTCCGAGCGCCTCGGTCACCGGAGTGTGGCATGACGACGTACGAACCCGCCCTCGAAGTCGCGGTCCAGGCACAGGCGACCCTCGGCGAGGGCCCGACCTGGGACGCGGCGAGGTCCCGGCTGATCTGGATCGACATCCTCGGCTCCCGGGTCAACACCTACGACCCGTCGACCGGCCGCCGTACGGTCATGGCGACCGAACAGCACGTGGGCGCCGCCAAGCCGCGCACGGGCGGCGGCCTGGTCCTGAACCTCCGCGACGGAGTGGCCCTCTACGACGGCGACGGCAACGGGAACGCCGGAGGCACCGGCTTCCGCTGGCTGCACCACGCCCCGGTGCCCGGCCGCCGGGCGAACGACGCGGCGGTGGCCGCGGACGGCTCCCTGTGGGCGGGCACGATGCGCTACGACGAGACGCCGGGCGGCGGCACGCTGTCCCGGCTGACGGGCGACGGCGAGGTCACGACCGTCCTGGACGACGTGGCGGTCAGCAACGGCACGGGCTGGAGCCCGGACGGCCGCCTGATGTACTACATCGACTCCCCGACCCGCCGTATCGACGTCTTCGACGTGTCGTCCGACGGCCGAAGTGTCACCAACCGCCGCCAGTTCGCGCTGATCGAGGAGGGCGCGGGCTTCCCCGACGGCCTGACGGTCGACGCGGACGGCTGCGTCTGGGTCGCCCTGTGGGGCGGCGCGGCGGTCCGCCGCTACACCCCGGCGGGCGCCCTTGACCGCACGATCACGCTCCCCACCCCCCTGGCCACGGCCTGCGCCTTCGGCGGCCCGAACCTGACGGACCTGTACATCACCACGGCCCGCGTCGGCCTCACCGACCCCCACCCGATGTCAGGTTCACTCCTGGTCGTACCGGAGGCGGGCAAGGGGCTCGCCCAGCCTGCTTTCGCGGGCTGACCGCCCACGACCCGCGCCCCCTGGGGGCGCGGGGAACTGCGCGCCAAGCCACAACGCAGCGGACCCGCAGATCCCATACAGGCCGACCCGGCAGGACCTCAAGGGGCGCGGGGAACTGCGCGCCAAGCCACAGCGCACCCGCACCCACCGCGACACCCGGCCGGACTGTGCCTGTCTGACGGTCCGCCGGACTGCGCGCGCCGACCCGTCCCACCCAGGGGCGCGGGGAACTGCGCGCCAAGCCACAGCGCACCCGCGCCCACCGCGACACCCCGCCGGACTGTGCCTGTCTGACGGTCCGCCGGACTGCGCGCGCCGACCCGTCCCACCCAGGGGCGCGGGGAACTGCGCGCCAAGCCACAGCGCACCCGCGCCCGCCGCGACACCCCGCCGGACCGAGCCCGTCTGACGGTCCGTCGGACTGTGCCCGCCGGTGCAGGCCGCCCGACTCCGCCCAGCCGCCGCAGGCACCCCTCACCGCCCCGCCGCCTTCCACTCCTCCGGACGCAGTGGCGGCCCGGTCAGCGGGCGTCTCAGGGGGCCGATCGCCGCCGCCAGCAGGACACTTGGCGCCAGCAGTACCTGGCCGCCGCGTTCCAGGGACGTCACGTCCGTCACCCGGCGGGCGATGCGTCCGTTGCCCGTCGCCGTGCGCATGAGGCGGCCCACGTAGGCCGCCAGCAGGCGGTCCCGGAGGGTGGGGCCCTGTTCCGTGGCGCCGGTGTAGAAGATGTCCTGGCTCGTCGCCAGGTCCCAGGCCGCCGAGACCGGGCGGGCCACCGCCTTCTGGATGCGGCGCGACAGACCGGGCGTGCCCCAGCCGTGACGGGCGATCACATCCCGTAGCGCCAGGGCGCTTTGGGCCGCCACCGACATTCCGTGGCCGTAGATCGGGTTGTACGCGGCCAGCGCGTCGCCGATCACCGTGAGGTTCTCCGGCCAGGCGGGCATCCGCTCGTAGTAGTGGCGTCGGTTCGACGTCGTACGGGTGACGGAGACGTCCGTCAGCGCCTCCGCCCCCGCGAGCAGCTCCGCGATCACCGGGTGCCGCAGCTCCTCGCGGGCGAAACGCGTGAACTCCACGCCGTCCGTGGGGGGTTCGCTGCCCCGCGTACCGGACAGGGAGACCAGCCAGCAGCCGTCCTCGACGGGCATGAGGACACCCGCCCGGCCCGGACCGGCCGCCATCGGGTCCGCCTGCACGTTGACCACGGGGAAGGCGCGCCGGGCCGGTTCCGGTGCCCGGTACAGCCTGCTGGCGTACGCGAGCCCGGAGTCGACGACCCGCCGGGGCGGCTCGGGCAGCCCCAGCTCGCGCAGCCAGTGCGGGGTGCGCGAGGCGCGGCCCGTGGCGTCCACGACCAGGTCCGCGTGCAGGGTGCGGCGGCTGCCGTCGGCGCCGCGCAACCGCACCCCGGTGACTGCCTCGTCGGTACCCTCCAGTCCCAACACCTCGGTGCGATCGGCCAGTTCGATGCGCTCGTCGTCCAGGATCCGGGCCCGGACGGTCGCGTCCAGCAGGTCCCTGCCGCACAGGTACACGTGGTGCGACTCGGGCCACCGACGGAACCAGCCCTGCGGTGCCAGCGCGACCACGTCCGTGGTGACCGCCAGCCGGTGCGCACCCGCGTCGAGCAGTGACTCGCCCACGCCCGGCACCAGTTCCTCGACGGCCCGCGCCCCGCCGGACCACAGCATGTGCGCATGCCGGGCCTGCGGCAGGTTGCGGCGCGGCTCGGGCCCGTCGGGCAGGGCGTCACGCTCCACGACGGTCACGTAGTCGGCGAACCCGGTCAGGGCGCGGGCCGCGAGCAGCCCGGCGAGCGACCCGCCGAGGACCACGGCGGATCTGACGGAAGACGGCTGATCACTCATATACGCGCAGGCTCTCTACTGTGGCGGTCGCGAGGGCGCGCACCGCCTCGATCTCGTCGGGGCGACTCAGGACCTGCGACACGGCTTCGATGTCCCGGAGCAGGTCCGTGAGTAAGTCCGTCGCACGGCCCGCGACTTCAGGGGAGGGGGAGGGGG
>NZ_LIQQ01000644.1 GCF_001418565.1 Streptomyces graminilatus
TGGGCGTGGGCGTGGGCGTGGGCACTGGCTTGGGCACGGGTGCCGGGGCGGACAAGGGGCGGTTCGACGTTCCCGAGGTCGATGCCTTCACGCGGGACTACTGGGACGCGGCGGCCGAGGGGCGGCTGCTCGTGCGGCGGTGCGGGGGGTGCGGGCGGGCGCATCACTACCCCCGGGAGTTCTGCCCGTACTGCTGGAGCGAGGACGTGGTGTGGGAGACCGCGAGCGGGCTGGCCACGCTCTACACCTGGTCCGTCGTGCACCGCAACGACCTGCCGCCCTTCGGGGAGCGGACGCCGTACGTCGCCGCTGTCGTCGACCTCGACGAGGGGCCGCGGATGATGACGGAGGTGGTGGACGTGGCGGAAGGCGGGCTGCGGGTCGGGATGGGGCTGGAGGCGGCCTTCCGGGAGGGTGTGCCCGTATTCCGTCCCCGGGTTGGGGGTCGTACAGCCGTACGGGATTCACGGGATTCAATGGGGTGATGGCCAACATTCATGAGCGGTCCCCTGCCCACGCCGGCCCCGGGTTTCCCGAGGTGCTCGGTCACGGACTCCGGCTGAGGCAGTGGGACGCGGACTCCGACACCGATATCGGCGCGTGGCTGCGAGGGATGACCGACCCGGACTTCCAGCGGTGGAACACCCCGGTGAAGCCCGTCACCGACCTCGACAGCGCCCGCGAATCCCTCGGCAGCCGTTCCGCGACCGCAGCGGACGGCACCCAGGTGTCCTTCTGCGTCACGGACGCCGTCACCGGCGTGATACTCGGACACCTGGGCGTCGGCAACATCGACCCCTTCATGCGCGTCGCCCGCGTCGGCTACTGGGTCCTGCCCGAGGCCCGTGGCAGGCGGGTCGCCACCCACGCCCTCGCCCTCGGCACGCGCTGGGCCTTCGACGTCCTCGGCCTGAACCGGCTGGAACTCGGCCACGCCGTCGGCCACGACGCCTCCTGCCGTATCGCCGAGCGCTGCGGTTTCCGGTACGAGGGGACGCTGCGGGGCGCGATGTTCGAGCAGGACCGCCAGGACGTCTTCCGGGACATCCACCTGCACGGACGGATCGCCCAGGACCCGGAGCCGGCCCCGGACCCGGAGATGGATCAGGGCGGCGCGGCCCCGGCCTCGGCTACGGCCACAGCAGCTCCCTGAGCCAACCGGATTCCGATTCCGATTCCGTACGGCGGTACTTGAGGCGTACGTGGCGGCGCTGGGCGTCTCCCTGGAAGAACTCGGCCTCGTCGGGGCGCAGTCGGTACAGGGTCCAGGTCGGGGCCGGGGTGTCCGGGTCGCGCTGCGCCCGTTCCCAGGCTTCCCGGGAGGTTCGCTCCAACTCGGCCAGTGAGCCCAGTACTTCACTCTGGCGGCCGGTCAGCGCGGCGGCCAGCGCTCCCGTCGACCGGGCGTGCAGGTCGGCCTGTGCCTCGGGGGAGGGGGCGGATTCGACAGGGCCCCGCAGCCGGATCTGGCGGCCCAGTGCGGGCCAGTAGAAGTGGAGCGCCGCGTAGGGGCGTGCCGCCAGTTGGCGGCCCTTGGCGCTGCCGGAGTGGGAGGCGAAGGACCAGCCGTCGGGGTCCGCGCCGTGCAGCATCACGGTGCGTACGTCGGGCAGGCCGTCCGTGTCCGACGTGGCCAGGGTCATGGTGTGCGGCTCGGGCTGCCCGGCGGCCACCACCTCCGTGAACCAGGTGGTGAACAGGGGGAGCGGCTCGGCGGGGGCCGTCTCCGGGGCGAAGGCGGGCAGGGACGTGACCTCGGGGGACCACACCCGAAGGGTTCTGAGCAGGTCGTGGAGGTCGGGGAGATCCGGTTCCGGGCGCTGTGACATGGGGACGAGTATCGACGACGAGCGGCCGGCAAAAACGTCCAGGCCGACCCGTACGGGCCGGCCTGGACGCTGTCACTCGGGTGAGTGAGCCGAGCGGTGGATCAGACGAGGTCGAAGCGGTCCGCGTTCGACACCTTGACCCACGCCTTGACGAAGTCCTTGACGAACTTCTCCTTGGCGTCGTCGCTCGCGTAGACCTCGGCGACCGCGCGCAGCTCGGAGTTGGAGCCGAAGACGAGGTCGGCACGGGTGCCGGTCCACTTGACCTGGCCCGAGGCGTCGCGGCCCTCGAAGGTGTTCTGGTCCTCGGACGTCGCCGTCCACTCCGTACCCAGTTCGAGCAGGTTGACGAAGAAGTCGTTCGTCAGCACGCCCGGGGTGTCGGTGAAGACGCCGTGCGAGGTGCCCTGGTGGTTCGCGCCGAGGACGCGCAGGCCGCCGACGAGGACGGTCAGCTCGGGGGCGCTCAGGTTGAGCAGGTTCGCCTTGTCGAGCAGCAGGTACTCGGCGGGGAGGCGGTTGCCCTTGCCGAGGTAGTTGCGGAACCCGTCGGCGGTCGGCTCCAGGGCGGCGAAGGACTCGACGTCCGTCTGCTCCTGCGTCGCGTCCACGCGGCCCGGCGTGAAGGGGACCTCGATGTCGTAGCCGGCGTCCTTGGCCGCCTTCTCGACGCCCGCGGCACCCGCGAGGACGATCACGTCGGCGATGGAGACCTGCTTGCCGCCGGACTGCGCGGCGTTGAAGGACTCCTGGACGCCCTCCAGGGTGCGCAGCACCTGGGCCAGCTCGTCCGGGCTGTTGACCTCCCACGAGGCCTGCGGCTGGAGGCGGATACGGGCGCCGTTGGCACCGCCGCGCTTGTCGCTGCCGCGGAAGGAGGACGCGGCGGCCCAGGTGGTGGAGACGAGCTGGGAGACCGTGAGGCCGGTGGCGAGGATCTGCGCCTTGAGGGCGGAGACGTCGGCGGCGTCGATCAGCTCGTGCGTGAGCGCGGGCAGCGGGTCCTGCCACAGCAGCGTCTCCGCCGGGACCTCGGGGCCGAGGTAGCGGGCGACCGGGCCCAGGTCGCGGTGGGTCAGCTTGAACCAGGCGCGGGCGAAGGCGTCCGCGAACTGGTCCGGGTTCTCGTAGAAGCGGCGGGAGATCTCCGCGTACGCCGGGTCGAAGCGCAGCGACAGGTCGGTCGTGAGCATCGTCGGGAGCTTCGTCTTCGACGGGTCGTGCGCGTCGGGGATGATCGCCTCGGCGTTCTTCGCCACCCACTGGTTGGCGCCGGCCGGGCTCTGCGTCAGCTCGTACTCGTACTCGAACAGGTTGGTGAAGAACCCGTTGCTCCACTGGGCCGGCGTGGTCGTCCAGGTGACCTCGAGGCCACTGGTGATCGCGTCGCCGCCCTTGCCGGAGCCGTACGAGCTCTTCCAGCCGAAGCCCTGCTGCTCGATCGGGGCGGCCTCGGGGTCGGGGCCGACGGCGTCGGCCGGGCCGGCGCCGTGGGTCTTGCCGAAGGTGTGGCCACCGGCGATGAGGGCGACGGTCTCCTCGTCGTTCATCGCCATACGGCGGAAGGTCTCGCGGATGTCGCGGGCCGCGGCGAGCGGGTCCGGGTTGCCGTTGGGGCCCTCCGGGTTGACGTAGATGAGGCCCATCTGGACGGCGCCGAGGGGCTCCTCCAGCTCACGGTCGCCGGTGTAGCGCTCGTCGTCGAGCCAGACCTTCTCGGGACCCCAGTACACGTCCTCGTCGGGCTCCCACACGTCGGCGCGACCGCCGGCGAAGCCGAAGGTCTCGAAGCCCATCGACTCCAGGGCGACGTTGCCCGCGAGGATCATGAGGTCGGCCCAGGAGAGGTTCTGGCCGTACTTCTTCTTGACCGGCCACAGCAGACGGCGGGCCTTGTCGAGGTTGCCGTTGTCCGGCCAGCTGTTGAGGGGGGCGAAGCGCTGCTGACCAGCGCCGGCGCCACCGCGGCCGTCGCTGATGCGGTAGGTGCCCGCGCTGTGCCAGGCCATACGGATCATGAACGGGCCGTAGTGCCCGAAGTCGGCCGGCCACCAGTCCTTGGAGTCGGTCAGCACCGTGGCGATGTCCTGCTTGACGGCAGGGAGGTCCAGGGTCTGGAACGCGGCGGCGTAGTCGAACTCCTCGCCGAGCGGGTTCGAGACGGCCGGGTTCTTCGCGAGGATCTTCAGGTTCAGACGCTCGGGCCACCACTGACGGTTGCCGCCGCCCTGGGTCGGGTGCGCGGCGCGCGTGTGCGCGACCGGGCAGCCGCCCGTGCCCTCGGTTTTCGCGTCGCTGACGATCGCGTCATGGTTCTCAGACATGGGAATCCTTCCGGACGGGGCAGATCTCGGCACTGCTCACGAACTGCGTTCTCAGGAACTGGGGGGTGGGGGGAACGGTCGGGCACGTGGAGGAGGTCACACACGCCGTCACGTCGCTTTTGTCTCCTGCCGCACTGGAGTCGTTTCCTGACCCTTGGCTCCCTTGGCCATCGCCGTAAGCGATCCTACAATGGACAAGGTCCAAGTCAAGAAGTGTGACAAATCCATATCCTATCGGAACCCGGACGTCCACTGGTAAAATCCGTGTATTCCACCGAACCTGAATAGGTGAACGATATGAGCGACCTGCTGGAGCGACTGCGTGGACGCGGCTGGCGGATGACTTCCCAGCGGCGTGTCGTTGCGGAGGTCCTCGACGGCGAACACGTCCATTACACGGCCGACGAGGTGCATGCCCGAGCGGCCCA
Organism: Streptomyces graminilatus; assembly: GCF_001418565.1. Classification (GTDB taxonomy): domain Bacteria; phylum Actinomycetota; class Actinomycetes; order Streptomycetales; family Streptomycetaceae; genus Streptomyces; species Streptomyces graminilatus. The sequence goes on from NZ_LIQQ01000644.1 coordinate 4,582, forward strand.
GCGGCTGCCCGAGATCTCCCGGGCGACCGTCTACAACACCCTGGGCGAGCTGGTCTCCCTCGGGGAGGTCATAGAGGTCGCGACGGACGGCCGGGCCAAGCGCTACGACCCGAACGCGCACCGCCCCCACCACCACCTGATCTGCTCCAGCTGCGGCACGATCAGAGACGTCCACCCCACCGGCGACCCCATGGCGGACCTCCCCGCGGAGGAACGCTTCGGCTTCACGGTGTCGCAGGTCGAGGTGACGTACCGGGGGCTGTGCGGGGCCGGCCTCTTAT
>NZ_LIQQ01000645.1 GCF_001418565.1 Streptomyces graminilatus
TCGGCCGCCGAGATGCCGTCGAGCTTGGGCATCTTCACATCGAGGATGACGAGGTCGGGCCGGTGCTTTCGGGCCAGCTCCACGGCTTCCTCACCGTCACCGGCCTCGCCGACGACGGAGTAGCCCTCCTCTTCGAGCATCTCCTTGAGATCTAGCCGAATGAGCGCCTCGTCCTCGGCAATGACGACACGGGTCGTCAGCGGAGGCACGTGCGACTTGTCGTCGTCGGGCGCGTCTGCGGGCTGGGGCGACTCGGGGGCGGTCACGGGGGCTCCTTGATCAGGGCAGGGGGCTGCTGACAAGAGCGTACATAGCTGCGGTAAGGTAGGGGCACGGCGGGTGATCGCCTACCTTCGTTTTACAGGAAGCCTCGGTAGTCCAGCGGAAGAGACACGGTGCTCAAACCACCGACAGCGTGGGTTCGAATCCCACCCGAGGCACTTTTCCTTTGATTCAAAGGAACCCATAAGAAGCGGATGTTCCCGTTCCGGTGAACATCCGCTTTTTGCTGCGTGTCGCGGCGGCCACTCCCCCAACCTGTCCACATGTACGACATCAGCACGCGCAAGCGGGCCCTGGTGATGGTGGGTCAGGGACGCAGTCTGAACTCCGTCAGCAAGGAGACGGGGATATCCCGGGCCGCCATCCGTAGCTGGCAGGCGCGAATCGATCCCTTGCCGCGTATGCGGGTGAGCCCGTGTGTCCGATGCCGGCCTGTCCCGGGCCTTCCCGAAGACAGGGCCGCCTACTCCTACCTTCTCGGCCTGTATCTCGGCGACGGCTGCATCAGCGCCCATTCACGCACGGGGCACTACCTGCGTATCGCCTGCGCCGACGCGTGGCCCGGGCTGATCGACGCCTGCGAGGCCGCCGTGCAGACGCTCAACCCGGGGAAGCGCGCGTACCGCGTCCAAGCACAGGGCTATGTCTCCGTAGTCGGATACAGCGCCCATTGGCCCTGCTTGTTCCCGCAGCACGGGTCCGGAAAGAAGCACGAGCGCCGGATCGTTCTCGACGACTGGCAGCAGGCGATCGTCGACGCACACCCATGGGAGTTCATCCGGGGACTCGTCCACTCCGACGGCTGCCGGATCACCAACTGGACCGAGAAGGTCATCGCCGGTGAACTCAAGCGCTACGAGTATCCGCGCTACTTCTTCACGAACCTCTCGTCCGACATCAGGAGGCTCTACACCGACACCCTCGACAAGGTCGGGGTCGACTGGAAACGAGCGAACACCCAGAACATCTCCGTCGCCCGAAAAGCCTCCGTAGCCCTGATGGACGCCCACGTGGGCCCCAAGCACTGAACCCGCGCGCCTACTTGGGGCTGTCGTCCTCGCCGATGTGGTGGACGCGGACCAGGTTCGTGGAGCCGGAGACTCCGGGTGGGGAGCCGGCCGTGATCACCACCACGTCGCCCTTCTGGCAGCGGCCGTATTTCAGGAGCAGTTCGTCCACCTGGTCGACCATCGCGTCCGTGGAGTCGACGTGCGGGCCCAGGAAGGTCTCCACGCCCCAGGTCAGCGCCAGCTGGGAGCGGGTTGCCGGGTCCGGGGTGAAGGCCAGGAGGGGGATCGGGGACCTGTAACGGGAGAGGCGCTTGACCGTGTCGCCGGACTGGGTGAACGCCACGAGGAACTTCGCGCCGAGGAAGTCGCCCATTTCCGCCGCCGCGCGGGCGACCGCGCCGCCCTGGGTGCGGGGCTTGTTTCGCTCCGTCAGGGGCGGGAGGCCCTTGGCCAGGATGTCCTCCTCAGCCGCTTCGACGATCTTCGCCATCGTGCGGACGGTCTCGATGGCGTACTTGCCGACGCTGGTCTCGCCGGACAGCATCACCGCGTCCGTGCCGTCGATGACCGCGTTGGCGACGTCCGAGGCCTCGGCCCTGGTCGGGCGGGAGTTCTCGATCATCGAGTCGAGCATCTGCGTGGCGACGATGACCGGTTTGGCGTTGCGCTTGGCCAGTTTGATGGCGCGCTTCTGGACGATGGGGACCTGTTCCAGGGGCATTTCGACGCCGAGGTCGCCGCGGGCGACCATGATGCCGTCGAAGGCGGCCACGATGTCGTCGATCGCTTCGACTGCTTGCGGTTTCTCGACTTTGGCGATGACCGGCAGGCGGCGGTGTTCCTCGTCCATGATGCGGTGGACGTCGTCGATGTCGCGTCCGCTGCGTACGAAGGAGAGGGCGACGACGTCGAAGCCGGTGCGCAGCGCCCAGCGCAGGTCTGCTTCGTCCTTGTCGGAGAGGGCGGGGACGGAGACCGCGACGCCTGGGAGGTTGAGGCCTTTGTGGTCGGAGATGATTCCGCCTTCGATGACCTTGGTGTGGACGCGGGGTCCGTCGACGGCGGTGACTTCGAGGCAGACCTTGCCGTCGTCGACGAGGACGCGTTCGCCGGGGGTGACGTCGGTGGCGAGGCCGGCGTGGGTGGTTCCGCAGGTGTGCTGGGTGCCTTCGATGCCTTCTTCGACGGTGATGGTGAAGGTGTCGCCGCGTTCGAGGAGTACAGGGCCTTCGGTGAAGCGGCCGAGTCGGATCTTCGGGCCTTGAAGGTCGGCGAGGAGGCCGATGCTGCGGCCGGTTTCGTCGGCGGCCTTGCGGACGTGCCGGTAGCGCGCCTCGTGTTCGGCGTGGGTGCCGTGGCTGAGGTTGAAGCGGGCTACGTCCATTCCGGCGTCGACCAGTGCTTTGATCTGGTCGTACGAGTCGGTGGCGGGGCCCAGGGTGCAGACGATCTTTGCTCGGCGCATACCTTTGAGCGTAGGCCTTACTGGTGGGTAGGGAATTGGCCCCGCATGACTACTCAACAACCTTTGCGTGAAGGGTTATTGACAAGAGTTGAATCGCCTCCTGGATTGTTCGGATGAGTATTTCGGCGGTCTTTCAGCCAGTCTGTTCGGCGCTCGGTTCACCGCCCCGTTCACCGCCCCGTCCTGCGGTCTGTTCACAGTTGTGGCGGGACCATCGTGAAGCGGGCGTTCACCTGGGCGTAGACCTGCTGGCGTTGGGGTTCCAGGTCGAGTGGCGGTGTCTCGTCCGCGCCCCCGGCGCCGGCGTAGGCCACGTGGCGCATGGAGCGTGACTGAGCGTCGTAGCCCATGGGGTGCACCCCTTCCGCGCCGATGTCCGCCAGCTCGACCAGGGCCGCCAGTGAGGTGCCCAGTGCCTCCGCGTATTCGCGGGCGCGTTGTACCGCTTCCCGTACTGCTTGGCGGCGGGCGTCGCGGTGGGCCGGGGAGTCGGGGCGCAGGGCCCACCAGGGGCCGTCGACGCGGGTGAGGTCGAGGTCGGCTAGGCGGCTGGTGAGTTCGCCGAGGGCGGTGAAGTCGGTGAGTTCGGCGGTGATGTGGACGTTGCCGTGGTAGGCGCGGACGCGTTCTCCGCGGCCGTGTTTGGTGAGTTCCGGGGCGATGGAGAAGGATCCTGTTTCGAGGCGTTCGACGGCGTCGCCGTAGGTTTTCACGAGGTCGAGGACGGTGGCGTTGCGGCGGGTGAGGTCGTCGAGTGCCGTGCGGCGGTCTGTTCCCCTCGCGCCGATGGTGATGCCGATGCGGGCTATCTCGGGGTCGACTTCGAGGTGGGCTTCGCCGCGGACGGCGATGCGGGGTGCGTCCGGGGTGCCGTAGGGGACTGCGGTGGGGTGCTCGGGGCTGGAGGTCATACGTCCCACTCTGTCACTCGTGGGGTGGTGGCGGTGGGTGTTGCGGAGTCTGCCGGTCACCAGATCGAAACCTTTGGGGGCTGTTGCCGCCGGTCATGTCCGGGTCAGAATCTACGCGCGTTGTTGACCATTCGCCGAGGAGCCCGAAACATGCCGTTGAACCGCCGGAAGTTCTTGAAGAAGTCCGCTGTGACCGGGGCGGGGGCGGCGCTGGCCAGTGCTGTCGTGGCTCCGGTGGCGCAGGCCGCGGAGGCGGGGAAGCCCGCGAAGGCCTGCAAGCGGTACTCCCTGACCGTGATGGGTACGACCGACCTGCACGGGCACGTCTTCAACTGGGACTACTTCAAGAACGCGGAGTACTCCGACGCGAAGGGCAACGCGCAGGGGCTGGCCCGTATCTCGACGCTGGTGGAGCAGGTCCGCAGGGAGAAGGGGCGTCACAACACGTTGCTGCTCGACGCGGGCGACACGATTCAGGGCACCCCGCTGACGTACTACTACGCGAAGGTGGACCCGATCACCGCCAAGGGTGGTCCGGTGCATCCGATGGCGCAGGCGATGAACGCCATCGGGTACGACGCGGTGGCGCTGGGCAACCACGAGTTCAACTACGGCATCGAGACGTTGCGCAAGTTCGAGTCGCAGTGCCGTTTCCCGCTGCTGGGCGCGAACGCGCTGGACGCGAAGACGCTGAAGCCGGCGTTCCCTCCGTACTTCATGAAGACGTTCCATGTGAAGGGTGCTCCGCGGGTCAAGGTGGCGGTGCTGGGGCTGACGAACCCGGGTATCGCGATCTGGGACAAGGCGTATGTGCAGGGGAAGCTGACGTTCCCGGGTCTGGAGGAGCAGGCGGCGAAGTGGGTGCCGAAGCTGCGTTCGATGGGCGCGGATGTGGTGGTGGTGTCGGCGCACTCGGGGTCTTCGGGGACTTCTTCGTACGGTGATCAGTTGCCGTACGTGGAGAACTCGGCGGCGCTGGTGGCGCAGCAGGTGCCGGGGATCGACGCGATTCTGGTGGGGCACGCGCACACGGAGATTCCTGAGCTGAAGGTGACGAACACGGCGACGGGGAAGACGGTGGTGCTGTCGGAGCCGCTGGCGTATGCGGAGCGGTTGTCGGTGTTCGACATCGAGCTGGCGTTCGAGGAGGGCAAGTGGGCTGTCGAGTCGGTCTCGGCGACCGTGCGTGACTCTAGGACGGTCGCGGACGACCCGAAGATCACCAAGCTGTTGAAGGACGAGCACGATGTCGTCGTGGCGTATGTCAACCAGGTGGTCGGTACGGCGACGGACACGTTGACGACTGTGGAGGCGCGTTACAAGGACGCTCCGATCATCGACCTGATCACGAGGGTCCAGGAGGATGTCGTGCGGGCGGCGCTGGTGGGGACGCAGTATGCGTCGCTGCCGGTGATCGCGCAGGGTTCGCCGTTCTCGCGGACGTCGGAGATCCCGGCCGGCAAGGTGACGATCCGGGATCTGTCGAGTCTGTACGTGTACGACAACACGCTGGTCGCGAAGTTGCTGACGGGTGCGCAGGTGCGGGCGTACCTGGAGTACTCGGCGCAGTACTTCGTGCAGACGCCGGTGGGTGCGGTGGTCGACGTGGAGAAGCTGACGAACGCGGGGAACCGGCCGGACTACAACTACGACTATGTGTCGGGGCTGACGTACGACATCGACATCGCGCAGGCGGCCGGTTCGCGGATCAAGAACCTGGCGTACGACGGTGTCGCGCTGGATGACGCCCAGAAGTTCGTGTTCGCGGTGAACAACTACCGTGCCAACGGTGGCGGGGCGTTCCCGCATGTGGCGTCGGCACCGGAGTTGTGGTCGGAGTCGACGGAGATCCGGACGCGGATCTCCGAGTGGGTGACGGCGAAGGGTGTGCTGGATCCGAAGGAGTTCGCTTCGGTGTCCTGGCGGCTGACGCGCGACGGTACGCCGGTGTTCTAGTCGGCGGCAGTCCGTGGGTGGCGGGTGGCTGCCTCGGGTTCCCTAGATTCCTTCCACGAGGGGGGTCAGCACTTGGTGCTGGCCCTTTTCGCGTTCTTGGCTCTGGCGGGGGGTCGGGACGTGGGGCAGTGGTTGTTCGAGGCCGAAGGTGGTGAAGGCGGTTCTGGTGGGCTGGGGGTAGGGGGCGCTGCCGGTGAGGGTGTTGAGGATGGCGGCGCTGCGCCAGGCGACGAGTCCGAGGTCGGGGGTGCCGACGCCGTGGGTGTGGAGTTCGGCGTTCTGGACGTAGACGTGGCTGCCGGTGGCGGTGATGGCGGGGTCGAGGACGAGTCTGAACTGTTCGTCGATGCGGGGGCGTTGGGCGTTGTCGCGGCGGAGGTAGGGGTCGAGGCCGGCGAGGATGCGGTCGAGGGGGCGGTCGCGGTAGCCGGTGGCGAGGACGACGGCGTCGGTGGTGAGGCGGGAGCGGGTGCCCTGTTGGGTGTGTTCGAGGTGGAGTTCGACTTTGGTGGTGGCGACGCGGCCGGCGGTGCGGACGTGGACACCGGGGGTGAGGACGGCTTCGGGCCAGCCGCCGTGGAGGGTGCGGTGGTAGAGCTCGTCGTGGATGGCGGCGATGGTTTCGGCGCCGATGCCTTTGTGGAGTTGCCATTGGGCGGCGACGAGGCGGTCACGGACGGGTTCGGGGAGGGCGTGGAAGTAGCGGGTGTGGTCGGGGGTGAAGTGTTCGAGGCCGAGTTTGGAGTACTCCATGGGGGCGAAGGCCTCGGTGCGTCCGAGCCAGTGGATTTTGTCGCGTCCGGCGGGGCGGTGGCGCAGGAGGTCGAGGAAGATCTCGGCGCCGGACTGTCCTGAGCCGATGACGGTGACGTGTTCGGCGGTGAGGAGGCGGTCGCGGTGGGCGAGGTAGTCGGCCGCGTGCAGGACGGGCACGGTGGGGGCTTCTACGAGGGGTTTGAGGGGTTCGGGGATGTAGGGCTCGCTGCCGATGCCGAGGACGACGTTCTTGGTGTAGGTCCGGCCGAGGGCTTCGGCTTCTCCGTCGGCGTCGAGTTGGGTGTAGTCGACTTCGAAGAGGTCCCGTTCGGGGTTCCAGCGGACGGCATCGACCTGGTGGCCGAAGTGGAGTCGGGGGAGGTTCTCGCTGACCCAGCGGCAGTAGGCGTTGTATTCGGCGCGCTGGATGTGGAAGCGCTCGGCGAAGTAGAAGGGGAAGAGGCGGTCGCGGCTCTTGAGGTAGCTGAGGAAGGACCAGGGGCTGGTGGGGTCGGCGAGGGTGACCAGGTCGGCGAGGAAGGGCACTTGGATGGTGGCGCCGTCGATGAGGAGTCCGGGGTGCCAGTCGAAGCGGGGGTGTTGTTCGTAGAAGACGGTGTCGAGGCCGGGGAGGGGGTCGGCGAGGGCGGCGAGGGAGAGGTTGCAGGGGCCGAT
>NZ_LIQQ01000646.1 GCF_001418565.1 Streptomyces graminilatus
GCCGCCCCAGCGGCACGACTGCCCGCAGATTTGGTGGGCCAGGTGGGGCACAGTGACTGGATGTGGGGGAGGGGGGTGGGCTCGGTTTCTGTCAACTTGCTTGGCAGGTCCGACAGTTCGTCCAGGAGGTCTTCGGCCAGTTGGCGGAGGTAGCGGGAGACCGGGGCGGGGGACGCGCCGGCCCGGAGTGGGGCCTCCGGGCCGCCCGCCGCTCGCCAGCGCGCGGCGATTCTGCTCGGTTCGCGGCCGTCCTGGGCCGCCTGGCGCAGCTCGTGGCCGATCAGGTCCTCCGGCTGGACCCAGGTCAGTCGGAGCATCCCGCGCTCCCGATCAGGGCGAACGCCCTTTCGTGGGACCGGCGTCGGCGTACGTCCCGTTCGAAGATCTCCCGGGTCACCTCGGTGAGCGTCCGCGCGGGTTCCCACAGGTCCAGGCGGCTCGCCTCCGCGACCGTCTTCGACCAGTCGGACGGCACCTCGGAGCCCAGCGCGCCGGCGATCGCCCCGGCCATCGTGGCGATCGAGTCGCAGTCGCGGCCGTAGTTCACCGAACCCAGCACCGAATGGCGGTAGTCGCCGCCCGACACCACCAGCATGCCCAGCGCCACCGGGAGTTCCTCGATCGCGTGGAGGCGGGACGGGCGACGGGCGCCCAGCGACGGGCTGCGGTAGTCCGGGCCCACCGTGTCGTACGGAGCCACCGCCTCCCGCAGTGGCCGCAGCGCCGACTCGAAGTCCGTGTACCCGGAGGCCACTTCGCACACCGCCTCGATCGCCGCCCGGGTGCCGTCCTTCGCCAGGGCGAGGCACGTTCCGATCACCGAGTCGGGGGTCGCGTCCGGGGCGCAGGCCGCCGCGACCGCCGCCGCGAAGACCGCCGCCGCCTCCCTGCCGTACGAGGACTGGTGGGCGCCCGCGAGTTCGACGGCCTCGGCGTACGCGCCCGCCGGGTTGGCCGCGTTGACCAGGCCGACCGGGGCCATGTACATCGCCGCACCGCAGTTGACGATGTTGCCCACGCCCGCCTCGCGGGGGTCGATGTGGCCGTAGTGGAGCCTGGCCACCAGCCACTTCTCCGCCAGGAAGATCCGTTGCAGAGGGAGTGCCTCGGCCTCCAGCTCGGGGATCCAGCGCGGGTTCGTCATCAGGTCCGGGACCAGGTGGTCGGCGACCGCGTACGCGTCCAGGTGATCGCGGACCTGGGCGTACACCCGTACCAGCGCGTGCGTCATCAGGGTGTCGTCCGTGACGTGTCCGTCGCCCTTGTGGTACGGGGCGATCGGGCGGGCGGTGCGCCAGGCGTCGCCGTTCCAGGGGCCGACGACGCCGTGGACGCGGCCCGCGTGGCGTTCGAGGATCTGCTCCGGGGTGTAGCCCTCGACGGGGCCGCCGAGAGCGTCGCCGACGGCCGCGCCGACGAGGGCGCCGGTAATTCGCTCTCCGAGGCTGGGGGCTTGGCTTTGGCCTTCGTCCCGGCTGCCGCCTTTTCGGCTTTCTTCTGTTTTGGGTGTCATGTTGCGAATCATCCTCCTGGGGCGGCCCGTTGTGCGGTTTCCAGCAGTTCGGCGAGTTCCACGAGATCGGTGCCGGTGAGCCGGGGGAGGGCGCAGCCGGAGAGGGTGCGGCAGGCGTCCCGCCAGGTCGCCGGGATCGCGGCGCCGCCGCCCAGCGCGCCGGTGAGGGCGCCCGCGAGTGCGGGGGCCGAGTCCGCGACCCTGGAGAGGCAGGCCGCGGCGGGTACCGCTTCCGCGATCCGGCCGTGTGCGGCGGTGGCCAGTGCCAGGGCGACCGGGACCGTCTCGGCGGCGGCGATGCCGTAGCTGTAGACGTGGTCCACGATCTGGTGTTCGAGGAGTGGGACCAGGGCGAACGCGCCGTCCGTGTCCGCCGCCAGCTTCAGCGCGTGGCGGGTGTTCCGGCCGATCTCCGTGCACTCGGGCAGTTCGGCGAGGGCCGCTTGCACACAGGCGTCCACCTCCTCGCCGGCCAGTGCGAGGGAGAGTGCCGCCGCCATCGCGCGGGCGCCGTGCACACCGTCGCCGTCCTGGGTGTAGTGGGCGTCGAACTCCGCCAGTTCCGCGGCGAGTCGGGGGTCGCCCGGGTGGGCCACGGCGAGTACGCAGGCCCTTACGCAGGCCGCGTCGTCGAAGTAGTGCGGGTTGTCGTGGCCGGTGGCGGGTGGGCGCAGGCCGGCGGCGAGGTTGCCGAGGCCGGCCCGCACGGAGATACGGGCGCGCAGGGGCAGTACCGCCGACTCGACCTCGGGGGCGCGGTCCGCGGCGGCGGCGACCTCGCTGGCGACCGCGTTCCAGGACAGGTCGATGGCCGCCCGTGCCCGGCGCTCCCGGCTCAGGTCGCCCAGCACGGTGTCGTCCCCGGCGCGCAGCAGGGCCTCGGCTGCGAATGCCGCCCACTCGGCGTCGTCCGAGGGGCCGAGTCGGAGGGGTTCCGGGGGCTGGTTGAGGGCGATCGGGACGGGG
>NZ_LIQQ01000647.1 GCF_001418565.1 Streptomyces graminilatus
CCGACCTACGCCTTCCAGCACGCGCACTACTGGCCGCTCGAGCAGCGGCTCGACGCGGTGACCGATGCGAAGAGCGGGGTGGACGCCGACTTCTGGCGGATCGTGGCGGAGACGGACCGCGAGCAACTCGCCGATGAACTCGGTGTGGGTCAGGGGTCGCTGGATGCCGTGCTGCCCGCCCTGTCGTCCTGGCGGGAGCGACTCAACGAGCAGTCCGCGCTGGAGCGTTGGCGTTACAAGGTGACGTGGACGCCGCTCACCGGAGAGACCGGCGACGACGTGGTCGGGCCGGCCGGAACCTGGCTGGTGGTGACCCCCTCCGACGGTTCCGCACACGACTGGACGGACGCCTCCGTCCGTCGGCTCACCGAGTCCGGGGCAGCGGTCGTCCGCCTGGAGGCCGACGCCCTCGGCGCCACCCGCGCTGAACTGGCCGACCGGATACGGGATGCCCTCGCGGGGGCGGACGACGCGCCCACCGGCGTACTGTCGCTGCTCGCCCTGGCCCAGGACCCCGACGCGACGCAGGTGTCGGCCGGTGCCATCGGCACCCTGACGCTCGCCCAGGCGCTCGGTGACGCCGGGATCCAGGCCCCGCTGTGGTGCCTGACCCGGGGTGCGGTCTCCGTCACTCCCGATGATGACGTCGACGCGGACCAGGCCCAGGTCTGGGGCATGGGTATCGTCGCGGCGCTGGAGCACCCCGACCGTTGGGGCGGCCTCATCGACGTACCGATGAAGCCCGGGACAGCCGATGAATCGGACGTATCGGTAGCGGGCGCACCGCAGTCGCACGAGCAGCGCGTCCTCGACCGCCTCGCCGCCGCACTCGCCGGTCTGCCGACCGACGGGCAGGTCGGGGGGCAGACCGGTACCGCGTACGAGGACCAGCTCGCCATCCGGTCTTCCGGCCTCTACGCTCGCCGCCTGACCCGCGCCCCGCGACCGCGGAGCGCCGCCACCTCCGCCGCCAAGTGGCAGGCCCGTGGCACCTACCTCGTCACCGGGGGAACGGGTGGTCTCGGCGGTCGGCTCGCGGCAGATCTGGCCCGTTCGGGCGCCGAACACCTCGTACTGATCAGCCGTAGCGGCCCCGACGCCCCGGCGGCCCCGGCGCTCCGCGCCGAACTCGAAGAGCTGGGCGCCCGGGTGACCATCGCCGCCTGTGACGTCGCCGACCGCGCGGCGCTGGCCGCACTGGTCGCGGACCTCGACGCGGACGAGTCCGCCGGGTCGCGGATCCGGGGCGTTGTGCACGCGGCCGGCGTCGGGCAGCTCGTCGAGCTGGCGGCGATGGACGTACCGGAGTTCGCGCGGGTCGTCGCGTCGAAGGTGTCGGGTGCCCGCAACCTCGACGAACTGTTCGGGGACCGTCCGCTGGACGTGTTCCTGTGCTACTCATCGATCTCCAGCGTCTGGGGCGGCGGCGGGCAGGCCGCGTACGCGGCGGGCAACGCCTTCCTGGACGCACTGGTGCGAGGGCGGCGCCGTCGCGGTCTGACCGGCACCTCCGTCGCTTGGGGCGCCTGGGCCGACGCCGGGCTGGCCACCGGCCGTACCGGGGAGGATCTGCGGACCCGGGGTATCCCGACCATGGCACCCGAACTCGCCGTCGAAGCACTGCGCCAGGCACTGGCGGACGACGAGACGGAGCTGGTGGTGGCCGACATCGACTGGGAGCGATTCGCCCCTGTGTACACGATGTCCCGTCCCAGCCCGCTGTTCCTCCAACTCGCCGACGCCCAGCGAGCCTTGACGGCGGACCCGGCGGCCGACACCGAGGAGCAGGTCGAGGAACGGCAGCGGCTCCGGGACACCCTGTCGGCTCTGCCGGCCCCCGAACGGCTGCGGAAAATCACGGAGTTGGTGCGTACCCATGCCGCACTGGTCCTGGGACACACGGGATCGGACTCAGTGAAGAGCGAACGGCCTTTCCGCGAACTGGGCTTCGACTCCCTGACAGCGGTGGACTTCCGCAACCGGCTCGGCGCCGCCACCGGCCTTGCCCTGCCCACCAGTCTCGTCTTCGACCATCCGACTCCTGACATCCTCGGCCGTCATCTGCTCGGTGAGCTGCTCGGCGACGGGTCGGACGCCGAACCGGTCCTCGCCGAACTGGGCAAGCTGGAACTCGCCTGGTCCGCCGCGGCCACCGACTTCGATGCCGAGACCAGGTCGAGCATCACCGCTCGCCTCCAGGCACTCGTCGCCCGAATGGCCGACGCCGGCCACAGTGGCTCGGCCCTCGTCGGTGCCACTGGTACGGGTTCGGCGGCGGGACTCGGCCCGGACGTCGAGCTGCTTCTCGACGGAGCCTCGGACGACGAGATCTTCGATTTCATCAGCAAAGAGCTGGACTGACCTCTCCTCCCTACTCACCCCGTACGTCTCCGTTCAGGGAAGTACGGCCCCGCGTGGTCCCTTATTCACGCATACGTCACGACATCACGTATTTCCCTGAACTCTCCCCCCTTTCTTTGCGGTTCTCGCACCCGGTGCGATCGAGCTCCCCGAGCGACCGCGCCCTGCGCGACGGAGGTTGACTGATATGTCGAACGAAGAGCAGCTTCGCGAACACCTGAAGCGCGTCACGGTGGATCTGTACAAGACTCGCCTCCGGTTGCGTGAGAACGAGCAGAAGGCCCAGGAACCGATCGCCATCGTGGCGACCAGTTGCCGGTTCCCGGGTGGGGTGACCTCGCCCGAGGAACTGTGGAACATGGTGGCGTCGGGCGGCGACGCGATATCGGACTTCCCCGCCAACCGCGGCTGGGACCTGGAAGGGCTTTACCACCCGGACCCGGAAAACCACGGCACGTCGTACACCCGCCAAGGCGGATTCGTCTACGACGCCGATGAATTCGACCCCGCCTTCTTCGACCTGAGCCCGCGTGAGGCGCTGGCGATGGACCCGCAGCAGCGGCTGCTCCTGGAGGCCTCGTGGGAGGCCGTGGAGCGGGCGGGCATCGAAGCCGGCTCGCTGCGCGGCAGTCGTACCGGCGTTTTCGTCGGGGCCTCCATCCTCGGTTACGGCCTCGGACTGGACGAGATCCCGGAGGGCGCCGAGGGTTACCTGCTGACCGGCACCGCGGCCAGCGTGCTCTCCGGCCGGGTCTCGTACACCCTGGGCCTGGAGGGCCCGGCGGTGACCGTTGACACGGCGTGCTCGTCCTCCCTGGTCGCGCTGCACCTCGCCGTACAGGCCCTGCGGGCGGCCGAGTGCGATCTCGCGCTGGTGGGCGGTGTGGCCGTGATGTCCACGCCAGGGGTGTTCGTGGAGTTCTCGCGGCAGCGGGGACTCGCCGCCGACGGCCGGTGCAAGGCGTTCGCATCGGGTGCGGACGGTACGGGCTGGGGTGAGGGCGCGGGTGTGCTGCTGGTGGAGCGGCTGTCCGACGCGGTACGCAACGGTCACCAGGTGCTCGCGGTGGTGCGGGGCAGCGCGGTCAACCAGGACGGCGCGAGCAACGGGCTGACGGCTCCCAACGGTCCGTCGCAGCAGCGCGTGATCCGCCAGGCCCTGGCCGCCGCGGGTGTCCCGGCGGCCGAGGTCGACGCCGTCGAGGCACACGGCACGGGCACCCGTCTCGGGGATCCCATCGAGGCGCAGGCCCTGCTCGCGACGTACGGCAAGGAGCGCAGTGCGGACCAGCCGCTGTGGCTCGGTGCCGTGAAGTCGAACATCGGTCATACCCAGGCTGCTTCCGGCATGGCTGGTGTGATCAAGATGGTGGAGGCGATGCGCCACGGCGTGCTGCCGGCCACTCTGCACGTCGATGAGCCGTCGAACCAGGTCGACTGGTCGTCCGGCACTGTCCAGCTTCTGACGGAGGCGCGGGAGTGGCCGGAGGCCGACCGCCCGCGCCGGGCGGGTGTGTCCGCCTTCGGGGTGAGTGGTACCAACGCGCACGTCATTCTCGAGCAGGGTCCCGCCCCCGAGGAGATCGGCCGGAGCGGGGAGGGCGAGCCTGGGTCGGTGGCGGGTCCGGTTTCTGTTTCCTGGCCGGTGTCGGGGCGCAGTGAGGTGGCGTTGCGGGGGCAGGCGGCGCGGTTGCGTGCGCGTGTTGAGGCTGATGAGGCGTTGGACCTGGTGGATGTGGGGTTCTCGCTGGCGAGTGGTCGGTCGGTGTTCGAGCATCGGGCGGTGGTGTCGGGCCGGGATCGCGCTGAGCTGTTGGCGGGGCTGGGCGCGGTGGCGGCGGGTGAATCGGCTCCGGGTGTGGTGCGGGGTGTGGCCGACTCTGCTTCGTGCGCTGTGTTGTTCTCGGGTCAGGGTGCGCAGCGGTTGGGTATGGGGCGGGGTCTGTATGAGGCGTTCCCGGTGTTCGCGGGGGCGTGGGATGCGGTGTGTGAGGTGCTGGACCCGCTGCTGGGGGAGCCGCTGACATCGGTGGTGTGGGCCCCGGACGGGGACTTGCTGGACCGGACGGTGTGGGCTCAGGCGGGGTTGTTCGCGTTTGAGGTGGCGGCGTTCCGGTTGGTGGAGTCGTGGGGTGTGGTGCCGCGGTTCGTGGTGGGTCATTCGGTGGGGGAGATCGCCGCTGCCCATGTTGCCGG
>NZ_LIQQ01000648.1 GCF_001418565.1 Streptomyces graminilatus
TTCTTCCTGGGGGGTGTTTCTCGCCCCCGCCGCCCTTACCCGTTCCCATCCCGTTCCTGGGGGCTGCCGCCCCCAGACCCCCGCTTCGGCCTGAACGGCCTCGTACTCAAACGCCGGACGGGCTGAAACGCAAGGCCTCCACCACCCCGTCCCACAGCCGCACCCTCGCCTCCAGGGCGTCCGTCGCCGTCTGGGCCGCCTCCGCCCAGTGCTCGTCGCTCGTACCGCACAGGTCGGCGACCATCTGCATCGCCATCGGGGTGTGCTCCTCGCCGTCGACCTCGATGTGGCGGGACAGGTAGTCGCGGAACAGGGGGAAGCGGTCGGTGCCCTCTTCCTTGATGACCTGGTCGAACATGTCCGGGATGAGATCCTCGCGGGAGAAGGCGAAGGCGGCGGCCCGGCAGTGCAGCGGCCGGTCGTTGATGATCTCGAACGTGGTGCGGACGAACTCGGCGGCGGGACCGGGCACTTGGGCGACCCGCAGCGCGGAGTTCACGTCGTGCCCCTCGCCGACCAGGCCGATGAACGTGTCGATGCGGGACGGGTCCGCCGACGCCTCGGCCATGCCGGCCCGGTACAGCTCGAAGTGGCTGGTGTAGCCGCCGTTCAGCTCGTCGCTCTCCTCCACGAGCACGATGTCGTTGATGAGGCGCCGGCTCACCTCCGGCCCGCGCGGCACCCACGGGACGTCCACACAGGTCAGCTCGCGTTGCAGCGACTTGAGCAGCGACATGAAATCCCAGACCGCGAACACATGGTGTTCCATGAACGTCGCCAGGTGTTCCCGGGTGTTTATCCGCTGGTAAATCGGGTGGGCGGTGACTTCTTTTCGCACCGGTTCGATCACGGACCGGGCCCGCTCGATCCCTTCGTGGGTCATATCCCAGTCGTACCTGGACATGAAATCTCCCTCGCGTCGGTCGAATGGCGATCGTGCAGCTTTATCGTTCCCCCCGGCAAGTCGTTTCCTGAATTTCGGAAAAGTTACCACCGAGTACCAGGAAAGGGGTAGGAAACCACACCAAAAACCGACAACCAGCCACCTTTCCGGCACCGGGTGGGGAGATTTCGAAAATCTTCGCCCGCGATTGAACGTGATCGTTTCGTGATGCGTATATGACCCTGTGACCAGGAATCCCGTCACCATCACGGTGGCGTATCACGTGATCCCGGGCCGCGAGACCGAGTTCCATTCCTGGGGATGGGCCGTGCTGCGTGCGAGAGCGCGTGAGCCGGGTTTCCTGGGAGGTGGCGTCCTTGTCGACGGAGAGGCGGAGTGGCATGTGGTCTACCGCTTCGACAGTGAGATTACTGCCCTGGCCTGGGAGAACTCGGCCAGTTGGGCTCAGTGGGAGGCCCGGCTGGCGGGGCTCGCCCGGGAGACCGGACGCCGTACCGTCGAAGGCTCCAAGATGTGGTTCGACTCACAGACGGACCGCGTGGGTCCAGCGATACCGGCGGGACCAGCCGGACCACCACAGCCGCCGGCCAAATGGAAGCTCTGGTTCGTGAACATGAGCGCGGTTTTTCCACCCGTGCTCATATTCAATCTGACCATTCTTCCGTTCCTCGGCGGCGTCAATCCGCTCATTCGCACACTACTGCTGTGTCTGGCCGTGACGGCGCTCGTCACCTGGATCCTCATGCCGCGCCTTCAGCGCTTCTTCAAGAAATGGCTATACCCGCCGCTCCAGGCACTCCGTGGACGGCACAAAAGGCGAACCGCCTGAACAGCAGCATGAACGACGCAAGGGAGGTGGGCGGGTGAAGACCCTGCTCATCGACAATTATGACTCGTACACGTACAACCTGTTCCAGTTGATCGCGGAGGTCAACGGCGAAGAGCCGACGGTGATCCGCAACGACGCGCTGACCAGCGCAGTCGACAGTCTTCTGGAATTCGGCAAGTTCGAGAACGTGGTCGTCTCCCCCGGGCCCGGGCACCCCGCCGCCCCCCGCGACTTCGGAATCAGCGCACGTGTACTCGCCGAGTCGCGGATACCCGTACTCGGCGTCTGCCTGGGCCACCAGGGCATCGCGCTCGGCGAGAGCGGCGGCGTCGAGCCCGCCCCCGAGCCCCGGCACGGGCATCTCTCCGCGATCCGGCACGACGAGCGGGACCTCTTCAGAGGACTGCCCCAGAACTTCACCGCCGTGCGCTACCACTCCCTCTCGGTGCGCGAGCCGCTGCCCGACACCCTTGAGGCCACCGCCTGGGCCGAGGACGGCGTCCTCATGGGTCTGCGGCACCGTACGCGGCCCCTGTGGGGAGTGCAGTTCCACCCGGAGTCGGTCCTCACCGAGTACGGCCGCCGCATGCTCATGAACTTCCGCAACCTCACGGCGGAACGCGCGCGCAAGCTCCGTACGAAGAACACCGCCGTCACCCGCACGGCCGCCGCGATGCCCAAGCCCCCCTCCCCCACGCCCCCGTCCCT
>NZ_LIQQ01000649.1 GCF_001418565.1 Streptomyces graminilatus
GGCGGGGCCGTGGCGGAGAGGGGGACGTGGCCGCCGGTGGCCAGGCCGACCTGGCCGGTGAGCTGCTGGCGCAGCAGGTCGAGGTCGCCGGCCACGATCAGTCCCTTCTCGGCCATCACCTGGAACAGGCCGAGCGCGCGCTGGTTCTGGAGTTCGGCGGTGGCCATCCGGGCCGCCTCCAGCTGGCGGCTCATCTCGAAGGCGCCGGCGGCGTCGCCGGGGTGGGTGATCAGGTAGTGCCGGATCAGGCCCTCACTGTTGGTGAGCATGCCGTCGAACGCGTCGGCCTGCCGCTTCGTGGACTCGATCTCGTACCCCTGTTTGATCGCGTCGAGCTGGCCGCCCCGGTGGGCGCCGCCGACGGCGGGCAGGTGTTCGGCGGAGTCGCGGCGTTCCTTCCAGTCGGCGTCGATCAGCGACTCCAGGAAGGCCAGCGCCTTGGTGTCGGGGCGTACGGAGGCCCGGCAGCCGTCGACGACCAGCCCCTGGGGCAGGTTGGCCGGGGCGCCGCAGAGCTGGTTCAGCCGGCCCTGGAGGCCGAAGGAGTCCTCGATGGAGAAGAGTTGTCCGGCGCCGTGGATCAGGCTGGTCAGATGGCCGTGGACGAGGGGCAGCGGGTCGGTGAGGCCGGCCCGGACGAAGTCCTCGGCGCCCTTCCAGCCGTCGACGCGGAAGGTGAAGGAGAGGGTGACCTCGAAGGCGTGGACGCCGTCCCGGGAGATCAGGGGGTTGTTGCGCAGGACCGCGCTGCGGTGCTGGGGCCGCATGTCGACCTCGTAGCGCGTGCGGTAGCGGGAGAAGACCTGCCGGCCGGGGGTGAGCGGACGGCCGTCGAAGCAGACCACCTCGCCGGAGGCGGTGGCGTAGACGACGGCTAGGTGGGGTTCGCGCGCCTTGGTGGGGCCGACGGCGAAGCGCGGCACCGGCGACTGGTTGACGATCAAGGACACCGGCTGGGTCACCGGGCACCTCCTGGCCGATCGGGCGGAGCGGGCGGTCTCGGTCGCAGTGCGCTGCCGAGGACCGCCGCGGAGCGGGGCAGGGGACGGAAGGAGTCGCGTTCGTTCCAGTGCGCGACATGGCGCTGGAGGATGCGGCCCGCGCGGGGACTGCGGGTGGCGACGTCGTCGGCGAGGAGTCGGACCAGGTCGTCGAGGAGCAGCGGGTCGTTCTCGCCGTGGGCGGCCCATTTCTGGAGGACGCTCTCGGCCTCCTCGCCGAAGAGTTCGCCGCCGATCACCTCGGCCCACAAGTAGCCGAGCAGCCGCCGTAGTTCACCGCCGGGCGGGTCCTGTGCGGCGAGCCGCAGCAGGGTGGGGCAG
>NZ_LIQQ01000065.1 GCF_001418565.1 Streptomyces graminilatus
GGTGGGCGTGGGCGTCGGGGCCGGGGTGTCGGTCCAGTTCGGGTCGACCGAGCCCAGGTTGCCGTCCCACTGGTCGCCGTAGCTGAACCAGAGCTTGCCGCCGGCGAAGGCGAGGTGGACCGGGCCGAAGTCGGTGGGCACCGCGTAGCGGGCCCTGATGTTCAGGGTGGCCGGGTCGAGGGCCACGATCTGGTGCCGGGCGGGCAGGGACGCGTACAGGGTGTGTCCGTCGTCGGACAGCGCCAGGTCGGCGACCGAACCGAGGCCCCCCACGGTGTCGACGACGGCACCCGAGTAGTTCGCCGCCACTACGCGGCCGTTGCCGCTGTCGCCGACGAACACGCGCTTCAGGACGCCGTCCGCGACGATGCCGCCGGGCGACTGCACGGTGGCCGCGGCGGCCGAGGCCTGACCGGTGGTGGCGACGCTCAGCGCCACCGAACTGAACAGGACGGCGAGCGCCGTCGCGGTAGAAGTGCTGCGCATGCGCACAGTGATGAACCCCCACGAGAGAACCCGGATCACCGGGAGCTGAGAGCGCCGCGCGACACCCAGGCGCGACCGCCGGAGGCGGTGGTCGTTGGGGCGCGGCTGCCAGAAGTCACCCTATGGCATGCCTGTGACAATCACGGAAGATATTTACGGAAGACATTTCCGACACACCGGACCACGCGGACCACGCGGACCACGCGGCGACCGGGGGCCCGGGGGGAGGGCCTCCGTCAGCCGTACATCCTGCGCATCGCGAACTCCACCATCTGCTCGACCGCCTTCGCGTCGAACACCATGCGGTGCTCGCCCTCCATGTCCACGACGAAGCCGTAGCCCGTGGGCAGCAGGTCGATGACCTCGGCGCCGGTGATCACGAAGTACTTGGACTCCTTGCCGGCGTACCGGCGCAGTTCCTTCAGTGAGGTGAACATCGGGATCACCGGCTGCTGGGTGTTGTGCAGCGCCAGGAACCCGGGGTTGTCACCGCGCGGGCAGTACACCTTCGAGGTGGCGAAGACCTGCTGGAAGTCCTCGGCCGACAGTGAGCCCGTGGTGAAGGCGCGCACCGCGTCCGCGAGGGACGGCGGCGACGGCTCGGGGTACAGCGGCGGCTGCTGGCCGTATCCGCCCGGCATCTGCTGCTGCGGCTGGGCGTACTGCTGCCCCGCACTGCCGTCGCTGTGCTGGCCGTATCCATACATGGGCGCAAGGGTACCGAGCGAGCGGCGGATCAGGGGCCGCCCCGAGCACCGGAAGGGGCCGCCCCGGCCGCTCGCGAACCGATCACGGGCGTCCACCGGGCCCCACGCGCGTAACGCGTCACATATGACCGGTTGGGGTTGCACCTTATTACCGACGGGTAGCATCATCGGGAGAAGATAGCTACTAGCCAGTACGAATTAGGTGCGAGGAGCGAGTGCCTCGCCGATCTCTCTACGGAGGAGTCGCCATGGGGCACTACAAGTCGAATCTCCGCGACATCGAGTTCAACCTCTTCGAGGTCCTCGGGCGCGACAAGCTGTACGGCACGGGTCCGTTCGCGGAGATGGACACGGACACCGCCAGGAGCATCCTCGAAGAGCTGACCCGCCTCGCGGAGAACGAGCTGGCGGAGTCCTTCACGGACGGCGACCGCACCCCGCCCGTCTTCGACCCCGGGACGAACACCGCGCCCGTACCGGCGTCCTTCAAGAAGAGCTACAAGGCCTTCATGGACTCGGAGTACTGGCGCCTGGGCCTGCCCGAGGAGATCGGCGGCACCACCGCCCCGCGCTCCCTGATCTGGGCGTACGCGGAGCTGCTGCTCGGCTCGAACCCGGCCGTGTGGATGTACGCGTCCGGCCCGGCGTTCGCCGGCATCCTCTTCGACGAGGGCAACGACGTACAGAAGAAGATCGCCCAGATCGCGGTCGAGAAGACCTGGGGCTCCACGATGGTCCTCACCGAGCCGGACGCCGGCTCCGACGTGGGCGCCGGCCGCACCAAGGCCGTCCAGCAGGAGGACGGCTCCTGGCACATCGAGGGCGTGAAGCGGTTCATCACCTCGGGTGAGCACGACATGGAGGAGAACATCCTCCACTACGTCCTCGCGCGCCCCGAGGGCCACGGCCCCGGCACCAAGGGCCTGTCCCTCTTCCTCGTACCGAAGTTCCTCTTCGACTTCGAGACCGGCGAGCTGGGCGAGCGCAACGGCGTGTACGCGACGAACGTCGAGCACAAGATGGGCCTCAAGGCCTCCAACACCTGCGAGATGACCTTCGGCGACCGGCACCCCGCCAAGGGCTGGCTGATCGGTGACAAGCACGACGGCATCCGCCAGATGTTCCGGATCATCGAGTTCGCCCGCATGATGGTCGGCACGAAGGCCATCTCGACCCTGTCGACCGGCTACCTCAACGCCCTGGAGTACGCCAAGGAGCGCGTCCAGGGTCCGGACCTCGCCAACTTCATGGACAAGACGGCGCCCAAGGTCACCATCACGCACCACCCGGACGTCCGCCGCTCGCTGATCACGCAGAAGGCGTACGCCGAGGGCATGCGCGCGCTGGTCCTCCACACGGCCGCCGTCCAGGACGACATCCAGGTCAAGGAGGCGGCCGGTGAGGACACCGCCGCCCTGGAGGCCATGAACGACCTGCTGCTCCCGATCGTGAAGGGCTACGGCTCCGAGAAGGGCTACGAGCAGCTCGCCCAGTCGCTCCAGACCTTCGGCGGCTCCGGGTTCCTCCAGGAGTACCCGATCGAGCAGTACATCCGCGACGCCAAGATCGACACCCTGTACGAGGGCACGACCGCGATCCAGGGCCAGGACTTCTTCTTCCGGAAGATCGTCCGCAACCAGGGCGCGGCCCTCAACTCCCTCGCCGAGGACATCAAGAAGTTCCTCGCGCCGGGCACGGGCGGCGAGGAACTGGCGACGGCGCGCGAGCAGCTCGCCAAGGCGGCCGTGGAGCTGGAGGCGATCGTCGGCCTGATGCTGACGGACCTCGCGGCGACCGAGCAGGACGTCAAGAACATCTACAAGGTGGGCCTCAACACCACCCGCCTGCTGATGGCCTCGGGCGACGTCGTCGTCGGCTACCTGCTCCTCAAGGGTGCCGCGGTGGCCGCCGAGAAGCTCCGGACGGCGTCGGCGAAGGACGTCCCGTTCTACACGGGCAAGATCGCGGCGGCGAAGTTCTTCGCGGCCAACGTCCTCCCGGGCGTCACCGGGGCCCGCAAGCTCGCGGCGGGCGTCGACCTGGACCTGATGGAGCTGGACGAGGCGGCCTTCTGAGCGAGCGAAGGCGGCACGAGCGGCGCACGAGGCACACCTCGCGCACCCCGCTCGCACTCCACTCGCACCTCGGGCTCTTCCCTCCCCCAGGGCAGGCCAAGCACGGCGGCCCGCACCGGATCCACGTCCGGGGCGGGCCGCCGTACTGCTGAACCAGGACACAACGACACGGTCCGTCCGGTGTCCGATAACTGACCCACCGGCCAGTTGTCCGGCCTTCACATCCCCGTTACGAGAGCCCGCTCACCATCCCAGGGAGCGGGCGCTATTACGTCGTTAAGGTGAACCCCATGAGCGCACCCCACCGCTTCGACCGCGGCCACACCGACGACTTGATGTCATTCCTGGCGGCGAGTCCGTCGCCGTACCACGCCGTGGCGAACACCGCCGAGCGGCTGGAGAAGGCCGGCTTCCGTCAGGTCGCCGAGACGGACGCCTGGGACGCGGAGACATCGGCCGCCTCCACGGCGGGGAGCGGCGGCAAGTACGTGCTGCGCGGCGGCGCGATCGTGGCCTGGTACGTCCCCGAGGGCGCCGAACCGCACACGCCCTTCCGGATCATCGGCGCCCACACCGACTCCCCCAACCTGCGCGTCAAGCCGGTGCCGGACCTCGGCGGACACGGCTGGCGGCAGGTCGCCGTGGAGATCTACGGCGGACCGCTGCTCAACTCCTGGCTCGACCGCGACCTCGGTCTGGCGGGCCGCCTCACCCTCCGGGACGGCACCTCGCGCCTGGTGAACATCGACCGGCCGCTGATGCGGGTTCCCCAGCTCGCCATCCACCTCGACCGGGCCGTGAACACCGACGGGCTGAAGCTGGACAAGCAGCGCCACCTCCAGCCGATCTGGGGCATGTCGGACGATGTCCGCGAGGGCGACCTGATCTCCTTCCTCGAACAGGAGTCCGGGCTCGCGCCGGGCGAGGTCACCGGCTGGGACCTGATGGTCCACTCCATCGAACCGCCCGTGTACCTCGGCCGCGACCGGGAACTGGTGGCCGGTCCGCGCATGGACAACCTGCTGTCCGTGCACGCCGCCACGGCGGCCCTGGCGGCCGTGGCCACCGGCGCCGCCGCCGGCGACCGGACCCCGCCGTACATCCCGGTCCTCGCGGCCTTCGACCACGAGGAGAACGGTTCGCAGAGCGACACGGGCGCGGACGGGCCGCTGCTCGGCAGCGTGCTGGAGCGTTCGGTGTTCGCGCGCGGAGGGTCGTTCGAGGACCGGGCGAGGGCGTTCGCGGGCACCGTCTGTCTCTCCTCGGACACGGGTCACGCCGTCCACCCCAACTACGCGGAGCGGCACGACCCGACGCACCACCCGCGCGTCAACGGCGGCCCCATTCTCAAGGTCAACGTCAACAACCGCTACGCCACGGACGGTTCGGGCCGCGCGGTCTGGGCGGCGGCCTGCGAACGGGCCGGGGTGCCGTTCCAGAACTTCGTCTCCAACAACTCCATGCCCTGCGGCACGACGATCGGCCCGATCACCGCCGCGCGGCACGGCATCAAGACGGTCGACATCGGGGTGGCGATCCTGTCGATGCACAGCGCGCGGGAGTTGTGCGGCGCCGACGACCCGCATCTGCTGGCCAACGCGCTGGTGGCGTTCCTGGAGGGGTAGCCCCACGAAGGGCGTGCCGACAGAGTGTGGTCTACGACAGGGCGTGGCCTGTCGTGACGTCCACATGTCCGGGCACGTCGTCGTGGCGGTCGCCCACGGTCAGCGTGCCGGTCGGTTCGAGGACGAGGATCTCGGTGCGGACCGGGGCGTACGGCTTGTGCTCGGTGCCACGGGGCACCGTGAAGGCCGAGCCCTTCGGGAGGACGACCGTGCGCTCGCCCGCCGGCTCCCGCAGACCGATGTGCAGTTCACCGTCCAGGACCAGGAAGAACTCGTCCGTATTGTCGTGCACGTGCCAGACATGCTCACCCTCGACCTTCGCGACGCGTACGTCGTAGTCGTTGACCGTGGTGAGAATGCGGGGGCTCCACAGGGCGGAGAAGGAGTCGAGGGCGACGGCGAGGGAGACGGGCTTCGTTGTCATGCACCCATCGGCGGGTGAGTTTTCCGGCCGCGCCGAGGTCGGCCAGGGCCTGGCGCCAGGCGAGGCTCTTGCGGTAGGGCCAGGCGTTGTCGGCCAGGACCCGTTCGCCGGCCGAGGTGGCTGACGGGGTGCCAGAGGTAAGACGACGCCGACGCTACTGCTTCATCCATTTCATCCATGGGTCATGTCATCTCCTACGCGGGCAGCCGCCCTGATGGTGGCAGACTTCGGCCTCTCGGCCTACAGGTGGCGTTTGCGGACGGCCGGCGGGGAAGCGGTCAGTACATGAGATTCCTCGTACGCGACCGGCTGCTCGGCATCGGCGACGACTACTGGATCGAGGACCAGCACGGCCGCAAGGTGTACCTGGTCGACGGCAAGGCGATGCGGCTGCGGGACACCTTCGAGCTGAAGGACGTCCAGGGGCGGGTGCTGATCGACATCCACAAGAAGATGCTCGCCCTGCGGGACACGATGGTGATCGAACGGGACGGCGACCCGTTGGCGACGATCAGACGCAAACGCCTGTCGCTGCTGCGCAACCACTACCGGGTGTCACTGGTGGACGGCACGGAACTGGACGTCAGCGGAAAGATCCTGGACCGGGAGTTCGCGGTCGACTACGACGGCGAACTCCTCGCCCAGATCTCCCGCCGCTGGCTGCACGTCAGGGAGACCTACGGCGTCGACGTCGTACGGGAGGACGCGGACCCGGCACTCCTGATCGCGATCGCGGTCTGCGTGATCCACCTGGCGGAGAAGGACCGCGCGGGGGACTGAGGGCACCCCAGCGGTGTTTCCGGCCCACCCACCCGTCTCGGCACGCTTTCCGGCCCGTCCGGCGCCTTCCAGCCCGTCCGGCGATTGA
>NZ_LIQQ01000650.1 GCF_001418565.1 Streptomyces graminilatus
TCCGCCCAGGGCCGCGGTGAGCCGCGTACCGCCCAGGAAGGGCAGCCCGGCCGCGGTGTTGGAGTACAGACCGGGGACGACGACGCGGACGACACGCAGCCCCGCGGCCCGGACGTCGGGCGTGGTGACGTCGACGACGACGGCCTGGTGCCCGGCAGCACCGACGCGTGCCACGAGCGCGTCGAGAGCGAACCTGGCGGACTCCGGCCCCACCTCCTGGCCCGCCCCAGTACTCACCTCGGGGCCCACTCCAGCACTCACCTCGGGGCTCACCTCGGGGCCCGCCTCCGCGCTCCCCTCCGCCCCTTCCCCGAGGGCGAGTTCCAGCTCCCGTTCGAAGGCGTCCTGGACGCGCGGGTCCAGGTAGAGCTGGAGGTGGCAGCCGTAGTCGACGACGTCGCGAAGGTCCTCCCGATAGGACTCGTGGGCGTCGCCGAAGGCGTAGTCGCGCGCGGAGCGCCAGGGTTTCAGGGGGCTGCGTGGGTCGGCGGCGGCGCGCATGTAGGGGCCGGTGGGGTCGTCGTAGTCGGCGGTGAAGAGCTGGAGTTGCAGGGCTTCGCCGTACGCCTTGAGGCAGGCGGCCTCCTCGTCGGCGCGGGCGGCGACGCCGAGGGTGAGGTAGCCGGTGACCGTGTCACGGACCAGTGCCCCCACGACCCGCAGTCCGAACGGGGAGGCGAAGGCGATGAAGCGGGTGCCGATCCGGTCGCGGGGGCCGCGGGCGAAGCGGGCGAGCCAGTCCGGCGGGCGGATGGCGCGCAGGCCCGCCCTGCCGTGCCAGGCGACGGTCATGGCGTCCCGCTCGACGACCTCGCTCAGCGCGCCGAGGCAGGCGTCCTCGTACGTCGCCCCGGCGGCGAGGCCCGCCTGGATGACGGGGTTGGTGCGCGGGCCGCGCTGCTCGACGTCGGCGGAGACGTACGACACCCAGACCAGGGACGCGGGGACGAGCACCCGGCCGCCGTCGGCCAGGTCGGTGCCCTCGGTCCACTCCACCGGCAGGTCCCGGGTGAAGGGGGTGAGCGGGAACGCGGGGTCGGCGTACTGCTCGGGCCCGTACAGGGCGAGGGAGTCGGGGTCGACCGCCCGCAGATTCCTCCCCCGCAGCTCCTCGTAGGACGCGCGGACGAGCCGGTCGGGCACCAGGTTGCCGCAGTACCGCTCGGCGGCCTCGCCGAGCGCGGCGCCCAGGGCGGCGTCGGGGTCCGCGAAGGCGTATCCGGCACCGGCGGAGTCGGCGGGCCAGGGGCAGAAGCGGGTGGTGTCGCACAGGTGGGAGGCGATGAGCTGGAAGCCCGAGGGGAAGTGCGCCGGCACGGCCTGGCGGGCGAGGCGGCGCACGATTCCGGTACGCGGGTCGGTCAGCAGCGGGTACGGCGGCATGGGGAGTCCTCGTCCTCGTCAGGCCAGCGGGAGGGGATGGGGGTACAGCTCGTCCTCGCGCAACGGGCCCTGGACGAAGCCCAGTCGGGCCGGGGTCCGGTACAGGCGCACACCGCCCAGGCAGGGGAAGGCCGGCGGCGCGTTGCCGACCAGGCCCGGCACGACCACGCGGACGACCGAGAGTCCGGCGGCGGCGACGTCGGGGGTCGTCAGGTCGACGCTGTAGGCGTGCAGTCCCGCGTCCGCGAGCCGCCGCAGATAGACGTCTCGCGCCTCCGCGTCCGGCACGGCCGGGATGTCGCGGAAGGCGACGCGCGCCGGTCCGCGCAGCCGGTCGAGCGGCCCGCCCTGCATACGCGGGTCGAGGTAGAGCTGGGCGATGGCGGGGAGGTCGGTCAGGTCGCGGTAGTCGGCGCGGAACGCGTCCCGGTAGGTACGGTCGGCGCGGAAGGGCCGGAAGACATGCCCCTCCAGCGTCCCGGCGGCGACGGCCTGCCACACCTCGCTGTCCGGTTCGGCGAGCTGCCGGGTGAGCGAGTACAGCCCGTACGCCTCCACCAGGGCCTTCTCCGCGGCGAGTTGAGGATCGGCCCGGCAGGCACTGCCGAAGGCGACCATGTCCCGCTCCCGGTCCTCCAGGAAGGCGGCGGCCACGGGTACGCCGAACTCGGACGGGATGTGCAGCAGGCGCACGGTCGGGCCGGGCCCCTCGCCCGGGGCGGGCCCGCCGAGACGGCCGACGACGGCATCGGCGTCGACGATCGCGGCGCCTTCGGCACCCGCACTCCACCAGAGGGTCGTCGCATCACGCTCCAACAGCTCCTCGATGGCGAAGCGTTCGGCGTGGGCGCGGTTCTCGCCCGCCGCGATGCCGGAGTAGACGAGGGAGTGGGTGGCGGGTTCGGCGGCACGCGGGCCGTGGAAGTAGTCCAGCCACACCAGCGAGGCGGGGACGAATACCTCGGCGCCGTCGTGCAGATCACGGCCCGGGGTCCAGGCCACGGGCAGTTCACGGGTGAAGGGGGTGAACGGGAAGCCTGGGGTGGCGTGTTGGGCGGGTGAGTAGAGGGCGAGCGTCTCCGGGTCGAGCGCGCGCAGCCCGAGCGCGGTCAGTTCGCGGTACGAAGCCGTTCGCAGACCGCTCGGGACGGCGTTGCCGCAGTAGCGTTCGACGGCCTCCCCGACGGCCGCGCGCCGGGCACGCTCCTCGTCACCGGCCGAGGCACCGAACCCGAAGCGGTCGGCGAGCCAGGGCGCGAACACGTCGGTACGGGCCACACTGGCGCCGTATCCGACCCACATCCGGGGCAGCCCAGGGCGACGGCGCTGCCGTTCCAGCCGGGTGACGAGCCCGGTACGGGCGTCGAGCAGGACCGATTCGGCAAAGGAGCCGGTCCCTGCGGGGACCGCGCCTCTCCTACCGGCTTCCGTGGTACTCACTCGGCCGCCTCCTCGGGCATGGGCGTGGGCATGGGTGTGGGGGTGGGCATGGCGCGGGGCAGGATCAGTCGGGTGCCGTCGACCGGCCGGGTGCGTACGGTCTGCTCGGCGACGGAGTACGCGGTGCCGGTGCAGCGGTCCTCCCCGGATCCGAGGGAGCGGGCCAGCCGGGGGAAGTCGCTGCTGGTGACCTCCAGTTGGAGGCGGGACCCGGCCGGTACGGTGACGGCCACCGGGCCGAGCCCGATCGTGTGGGGGCCGGGGCCCGGCGTACGCCCGGTGTCGAGGCTGCCGTGGGCGAGCTCGAACAGACGGCCGTCGGCGGTGAGTTCACTCCAGCGGACGATCCAGTCCGTGGCCGGTGCGCTGGTGGCGGCGTCGAGCACGACGACCGGGCTGCCCGCGACCGTGACCGGTGCGTCGAGCGGCGCGCTCGTGAAGCGGACGGCGTCGCGGCGGCCGGCGAGCGCCGCCCGGTCGGCACCCGGCTGCCGGGACGGGTAGGGGTCGGCCGGGTCGTAACGGAACTCGGCCTCGCCACCGGACGCGGGAGCCACCGGGGCAAGCGTCCCGTCGGGATGGGCGTGCCAGACGGCCTCGGTGACCGGCGGCGGCCACGACGTACCCGACCACCACCGATCGGCCCCCACGGTGAACACCTGGACCTCACTGCTGCCCCGCCCCGTGCCGACGCCGCCCAACACCCGCTCCAGCCAGTCCACTTGGAGGGCGCCGAGGTCGATGCGCGAGGCGGGCCCGTGCTCCCGGTCCCCGATCCGCGTCCCCGGGGCGTATGCCAGGTCGTGTCCCCACGGGCCGACGACCAGCGCCCGCGCCGGACGCGGGTTCAGGGCGGCGCCCGCACGGTGGAAGTGTTCGAGGACCTCGTCGACCAACAGGTCGTACCAGCCGCCGATGTGCAGGGCGGCGGCAGGCAGTTGTTCGAGCTCGGCGACGTCCGGGCCCTCCGCCCGCCGCTCGGGGCCGTCCGTGACGACCTGGGCCCAGCCCGGGAGGCGGGCGCCGAGCCGGTCGGCGAGTTCCAGGACGGGGAGATGGTCGAGCAGGTCCGGGCACTCCCGGAAGACATGGGCGGTCAGACCGTCGCGACTGGTCCGCCCGCCGGCCCGCTCCAGCCACCAGGCGGCGTGTTCGGCGAGCCGCAGGATCCCGCTGCGCTCGAACTTGGTGCGGCCGAGCGCCATCGACGGCCCCATGCTGACCACCGCCCGTACCGCGTCCGGGCGTTCGGCGGCGAGCGCCCAGGCGGTGTGACCGGCGTACGAGCCGCCGTAGGTGACGAGCCGTCCGTCGCTCCACGGCTGCTTCAGGATCCAGTCGGCGAGCGCCGCGCCGTCACCGCGCTCGTTGTGGTACGGCCGCCACGTCCCGTCGGAGTCGTACCGGCCGCGTACGTCCTGGACGACATAGGCGAACCCCCGGCGCCGCCAGCCCGCGCCCTCGGCGAGGTGTCCGCTGCGCCCGTACGGCGTACGGGTCACCACGGCCGGCACCGGCCAGGTGTCGGGGGGCGGGAGATGGACGTCGAGGGCGAGCTGCGTGCCGTCCCACCCCGGCACCCGCTCATTGGCCCGCACGGACAGCGGAACGGACAGCGGAACGGACAGCGGCCCGCTCATCGCCCTGTCCCCGCGTGGACGGCTTCGGCGTGCGCGGTGACCGGCAGCGGCAGGACGCGGTGCCGTTCGACGGTCGCGGTCGCGGCGTCCACGACCAACTGGACGTCGCTCCCGGCCGGTGTCCCGGTCTCGTGCAGGCGCAGTACGTCCGCCACCAGCAGCCCGGCCAGTACGGCCGTCGCGGCGGGCGTGGGCCACGGCACCGGCGGCAGCGTGTCGCCGTCCAAGTAGGCCCAGTGCGCGGCCAGTTCGTCGGGCAGATCGGCGGCGGCGAGCAGCCGGCCACGGGTGTCGCCGTACGAGACGGTCACCCCGGGGACGGACATGGGCCCCAGCACGAAGCGCAGCCCTTCGGCATGACAGCGGTGCCAGGCCGTCGAGTGCGACGCGCACCACGCGTCCACCCGCCGCCAGTGCGCGTCGGGCAGCCATCCGGCACAGCAGACCACGACATCGGCGGCCCGCACGGCATCCTCGTCGACCGGACCGGTGGCGATACGGGTTCCGGCCGGAAGCAGCGCGACGACCGCGTGAGCGACCGGGTTGTCACCCTCGACATGCACGCTCGGGCCGCCCTGGACCGACCGCCCCTGGGCACCGCCGGCCTCGCCGACCAGCGCGCCCCGCCCGCCGAGCGCCGCGAGGAGGGCCTGACCATGCTCGCTGTCCAGGAGGGGATCGACCGGCCCTTCGTCCGCGCGGTGGACGAACCGCTGGGCGGCGGTCAGCAGTTCCTGCGGACCGCGGATCCGGGTGAAGCGCCCGTCCGGCGTGCTGTGCCGCCAGCTTCCGTCGGGGCCGGGGTACAGATGGTGCCCGGGTGCGACGCGATCCATGGGAAATGCCTTCCTGCGAGGGGCCGCCCGTCCCGCGGCCTGGCGACGGGACGGGCGGCGTCGGTGACCGCTCAGACCGTCCAGGCGAACGGGTTGTGGACCAGCGCGTTGGTGCCCGGACCCTGCGGCGCGGCCAGGGAGCCGTTGGCCTCCAACTCCTCGAACGCGAACGGGTTGTGCACGAGGGCGTTGGTGCCCGGACCCTGCGGCGCGGCGAGCGAGCCGTTGGCCTGGAGCTCCTCAAAGGCGATCGAAAGCATGGGTTTCCCTTTCCTCTTGAAAACGATTGTCGTTTTCAAGAGGAAGATTAAGCAGACCCCGGGCACAACCGCAAGCCCAGCTCGACGTCCGAGAGGGCGCGGTGAGTTGACTTGGTCGGCCCGGATGGCGACTTCGGGCGAGGAAGAAGGAGGAGACGGGGCGTCATCGCCGTACGGCAGACGGCCGGTCAGGCTCACGGCGAGGAGCAGGGTGCCGACTCCATGGCCGTACCGACCAACAGCCGAGGTTTACGAGGGGAGTTCATGCGCCCACAGCGCCGTGCCGTCATGAAATGACGAGGCGGGGGGGCCGCCGAGGCCGTCCGCAGAAGTTGATGATTCCGCAGTTCAGGCAGACGATAGAGCCATAGCGACCTCGACTCCGTGGAGGTATGACTATGTTCAGGCGACTCATGGCTTCGGCGATGGTGGTCGCCGCCGGGATCGGCGGCGCGCTGATCGCCCCCTCGACCGCCAACGCCCAGGACTACGGGCCCAATACCTGCAGACAGGGATTCGTCTGGCGGGTCGCGCGCGCCAGTGACCTCGTGTGCGTCACACCGCAGACGCGTACCGACACCGCCAACGACAACGCGCTGGCCCCCGGCCGGACCCTCCCGAACGGCTACTGCGTGCAGGGCTATGTCTGGCGGGAGGCATGGGGCTCCGACGACCTCACCTGCGTGACCCCGCAGACCCGCGCCCAGGCGCGATACGACAACAGCCAGGCCGATGACCGGCGGTTGGCGGTGCGGCTGTGGATCAATTCGGTGACCGGTCCCCTCAAGGTCAGCGGCGACCACTTCAACGTGGACAGCCCGGTCCGCATCGTGTTCTCCGGCGCGGTCAACAGGTCCTGGACGATCACTGCCACCAGACACGCCGGGTTCGCCGGCGGAAGCTTCGGCTTCACGCCCGGCTTCACCGGACCGTGCGCTCCCGGAACCCCGAACTCCTGGGTTCGCGCGATCGATCTGGCGTCGGGCCGAAGCACGGGCAACGTCCCGTTCATCTACTGCGTCAGGTTCGACTGAAGCCGGTCCGGGTCACTCGTCCCACTCGTCCGGGTACGGCCTCGCACTCACCGCCGTCGAACGCGGGACTTCGCAACTGGCTGGACGGTCACATGTACGTAGACCAACGGCGCGGCCGCCTCGCCCTCACCGACGGTCACCAGAGCCGACCCGGCCCTGTCACCCCCCTCAGGGATGTCCGCGTAGAGACCGGCGAGATGCCCCTTGGCCGCGTCGGCCGCGATCCTCCAGGGAAGCTCGACGGAGTCGATCGCTTCTCGGCCTCCGGGCTCGCGACATCCGCCACGTCAGCCACGTCAGCCATATCTGCTGTGTCCGCCGCGTCCGCCCTATCCACCATGTCTGACATGTCCGCTATGTTCACTGTCAGGATTCTTCCGCATCTTGGGGGCCTTTCCGGAGGTTGCCGGGCGAAGGTGGCCGCCGACGTCCCGGGCGGTCGCGGGCAGCCGTCGATCACCGGACAGAGATTGTCCGCGAGGCCTGGAACACGGTGCGCCTCGGCCCGTTCCGCGCCAGGAGTGTGACACCTCCCCCTCTTTATGCGAACCATGCCCGGTTCGCACATGTATGGGATTCTTGTTTGTGCTGGCCGCGGCATGGCGGAAGGTGCGGAAATGCCCCATTACAGCAGTGCCCGGGCCGCGGTCCCGGGGCTGCGGGCATTCGGGGCCGGAGCGTCGGAGACCGGCCCGGCCTCCCCTGCGTCGGATGCGTCGGAGCCCACCGCGAGTGAACGGGTCCTGACGTTCGCCGGAGCGGCGCTGGCGGCCGTCTACGTACTGGACGACAGGGGCGAGGAACTGCGGCTCGTCGAGACGGCCGGAGTCGCCCGGACCCGGTACGCGCTGCCGGAGTGCTTCCCCCTCGACGACGACTCGCCCGTCACCGAGGCCTTCCGGTCCGGCAGGCCGCTGTGGCCGCGCCCCGCCG
>NZ_LIQQ01000651.1 GCF_001418565.1 Streptomyces graminilatus
CGACCCCGACCCGTGGTTCGGTGCCCGAGTACACCCAGTCCCAGGCGCCGGGCAGTGACCTCCCGAACGCGGATGTGCCGTCCCGGAACGCCTCGGTGGCGCCCTCCGACTCCGCCTCGGCCGCCGATACCTGCACGGTGGCGCAGCGGAAGCTGGACGGCGGGTGCGCGGCCGAGTCCGCGCAGGCCGCGCCGGGCCAGGGCGACGACAGTGGCTGGTGGTGGCCGGCGGGGGTGCTCTGGATCCTGGGGGCGCTCGCCCTGCTGCTGCTTCCGCTGCTGCCGATGCTGTGGCGGCTGCGGGTCCGGGCCGCGCGGCTCGGGGCGCACGGACGCGGTGACGCCGACGCCACGGTCCACGCGCTGTCGGCCTGGCAGGAACTGACCGACACCGCCTGGGACTTCGGCATCGGTCCGGAGGAGTCCCAGACGCCCCGCAAGGCGGCGGCCCGGATCGTGCGCCTCGGCCGTCTCGACCCGCCGGCGGCGGACGCCGTGCGCCGGGTGGCGGACGCCGTGGAGCAGGTCCTGTTCGCGCCCAGCCCCCGTCCGACGGCGGGGCTCGCCCAGGACGTGCGCCAGGTGACCGTGGCCCTGCGCACCGGAGCGGGCCGGGGTACGAGGCTGCGGGCGATGTTCGCCCCGCGTTCGACCGTCCGTGTGGTGTGGGTGCTGTCGGCACGGTGGGCCGCGCTCGGCGAGCGTGCTCTGGCGGCCAGGCCGGCCCTGCGCAAGCCGGGGGGCCAGCACGGCTGACGGCACGACGGCCGGACATGCCGGTGGCCCGGAACCCCTGGGGGTTCCGGGCCACCGGCGTTTCACGTCTTTCGGTCGCGCCCCGGGCAACCGCAGGCCCGAGGGGCTGTCGGAAGGGCTACTGGCCGCCCTGCTGTTCGTCGCGCCGGCGCTGCCAGCGCTCCTCGATGCGGTCCATCACGGAGCGTCGCTGCCGGCCCTGTCGGTGACCGTGCGCGGCGCCGGAGACGCCGCCCGCCGCGGGCTGTTCGCCCGGCTTGGGGGCTTTGCGCCAACCTGTCACGGCCAGTACCGCACAGCCCAGCATGACGAGGAATCCCACCACGCTGACCCAAATCTGCTGTGCGACCATTCCGGCCATGAGGAGCGCGATACCTACGAGGAAGCCCGCGACCGCCTGGTAGACCCGTCGCCGGGTGTACGTGCGCAGCCCGCTTCCCTCAAGCGCTGTCGCGAACTTGGGATCTTCGGCGTACAGCGCTCGCTCCATCTGCTCGAGCATTCGCTGCTCGTGCTCCGAGAGCGGCACGGAGTCCTCCTCATTCGTGCAGTCGCCGGGGGCGACCGGGGGTCCCCTTCAGGATAGGCAGGGAATCGCCCCCGTGAAACCCGCCCCTCTACGCCAATCCGCAACCGGAATCCGCCATGGCCGTCCCGAATCACTGAGGCGTTCATTCCCCAGCAACCGGCCCGTCATGCAGAGCGGTCTCCCTCGATCATACGGCTCCGGGCCGCCTGCCGGGGGGCCTGTGGCGTACTCCATCTGCGGCCGAGCCCCTGATCAGGGGTCCACCGCCACAGACCGCTCAGACCTCGACGGCTCCCGGAGTCTCGCCCAGCACATGGAGCTGGGTGGCCACGGAGTGGAAGGCGGCCTGTTCGGCGGCCGCGGCCTCCAGCTTCAGCAGGGCGTCCAGGGCGCCCGGTTCGGTGTCCACGAGGACACCGGGCACCAGGTCGGCGAAGATCCGTACGCCGTGCACCGAGGCCACGCGCAGGCCCGCGCTCTCGACGAGCCCGGTGAGCTGTTCGGCGGTGAACCGGTGGGGCACGGGATCGCTCTCGCCCCAGCGGCCGTTCGGGTCGTCGAGTGCCCGCCTGGCCTCCGTGAAGTGCCCGGCGAGGGCCCGCGCGAGCACGGCGCCGCCGAGTCCGGCGGCGAGCAGGCTGAGGACGCCCTCGGAGCGCAGGGCGGCCACCGCGTTGCGGACGCCCTCGGCGGGGTCGTCCACGTACTCCAGGACGCCGTGGCAGAGCACCGCGTCGTAGCCGCCGCGCTCGACCACGTCGAAGAGGCCGTGGGCGTCGCCCTGGACGCCCCGGACACGGTCGGCGACACCGGCCTCGGCGGCCCGGCGCTCCAGCGCGAACAGCGCGTTGGGGCTCGGGTCGACGACGGTGACGCGGTGCCCGAGGCGGGCGACGGGCACCGCGAAGTTGCCGCTGCCGCCGCCGGTGTCGAGGACGTCCAGCACTTCGCGCCCCGTGGCTTTGACGCGGCGCTCCAGGGCGTCCTGGACGACCTCCCAGACCACGGCGGTACGGAGGGAGGAGCGGGGTCGCATCGGGTCCGGCACGGCAGGTGACTCCTCGGCGCGGCACCGCCTCTTGCGCGGCGGAGCGAACGGGGTGCCTTCCCGGCCCGGTGGGCTGCGGAAAAGCTGCGGCTTCCCCAGCTTATTGCCTCCGGCGGCATGCCCGGCCGACCGTCTCAGCCCGCGTCCGGGACCTCCCTCCTCGCTTCCTGGCCCCGGACCGGCTCCGGGGGTTCCTCCAGGTCCTGGCGCGGCTGCGGAAGCACCGGCTGGAGGACGAGCATCCGCTCGACGAGGCGCAGGAACATCGCCACGTCGCGTATCAGGTCGTCGGCGTCGCGGGTGCCGGCCGCGCCCTGGATGCCGGCCTCGGCACGGGCCCTGCGGCGGGCGCCGGAGGCGAACAGGACGCTCCACTCGGCGAGTTCGGGCGCTATCTCGGGGAGCACCTCCCAGGCGCTGCGGATGCGGGCCCGGCGCCTGGGGGTGGGTTCGGGGCGGCCCCGGGCCGCGAGCACGGCGGCGGCGGTGCGCAGGGCGGCGAGATGGGCGGTGGCGTACCGCTCGTTGGGGGTCTCCAGGACGGCCGCCTCGTCGAGTCCGGCGCGGGCCTGGGCGAGCAGGTCGAGGGCTGCGGGCGGGGCGGTGGCCCGGCGGAGCACGGGGTGCACGTCTCCCGCCGGACCGGTCGGTGAGGGGGCAGGGCCGGGGGCGCGGCGCCGGTGGGCGGCGGCTGCGTTCGAGCTGGCCATGACGAACCTCCTGTCGTCGTGTGACGGCACGTCCCGACGGGAGGTGCCGTATGGGCTCATCGTGCGGTATGCCACTGACAATCCGTTCTGACCTGGTGTTTTGCATCGATCGAAAGTTCGGGTTAGTTTTTGCACTGACCAGTCAGTTCAAAAAGATGCCAAGGGGGCGGAAGCCGTGGACGGTCCGCACGGGCTCGGGTTGACCACTCGGGCCTTCGGGCTCAAGGGGGCTCATGGATGGGCGTTCCATGAGGTGTCCTTCGACGCGGAGCCCGGCTCGCTGATCGCGGTGGAGGGGCCGTCCGGTTCCGGGCGCACCTGCCTGCTGCTCGCGCTCACGGGCCGGATGAAGGCGACCGACGGGTCGGCCACCGTCGGCGGGTGGAACCTGCCCAGGCACTCGGCGGCGGTGCGCCGGGTGAGCGCGCTCGCGCACGTCTCCGGTGTCACCGACCTCGACCCCGCCCTGACCGTCGGGGAGCACCTGCGGGAACGGGCTCTGCTGGAGCGCCGGTTCGGCGGTTCCCCGCGCGAGCTGCTGCGGCCACGGGCGGAACGGGCGGCCGAGACACGGGCACGCGTCGACGCCGCGCTGACGACCGCCGGTCTCGACCGCGAGTCGCTGCCCAAGGGGGACAGGACCGCCGTACGCGATCTGGAGCGGCTGGAGGCGCTGCGGCTGTCCGTGGCGCTGGCCCTGATCGGCGAACCGCGGCTGCTGGGGGTGGACGACGCCGACCTGAAGCTGTCGGACTCCGAACGGGCCGAGGTGTGGGCGCTGTTGCGGTCCCTGTCCGAGGCCGGGACGACCGTCGTGGCGGTGTGCAGCGAGGCTCCCGAAGGGGCGTTCACCGTGTCGACCGCCGCCGCGCCGGCACCCCCGCGCGAGCGGAAGCAGGACGGCGCGGAACCGGACGGTGAAGCGCCGGACGGTGAAGCGCCGGACGGTGAAGCGCCTGAAGCGACGTCGCCGGACGTGACGGTGCCGGACCTGACGGTGCCGGACCTGACAGAGACTCACGAGAAGGAGACGGTGGATGCGTTCCCCGAGACTGGCCGCGCTTGAGCTCAGGCGTTTCGGCCGGGGGAAACTCCCCCGGGCCGCCCTGGTCGCGCTCCTGCTGCTGCCGCTGCTGTACGGCGCCCTGTACCTGTGGTCCTTCTGGGACCCGTACAGCAGGCTCGACCGCATCCCCGTGGCCCTGGTGAACGACGACAAGGGGGCGAGCGTCTCGGGGAAGAAGCTCGTCGCCGGCTCGGACATCGTCAAGGGGCTGCGTGACAGCGACACCTTCGAGTGGCACGAGGTGACCTCGGCCGAGGCCCGGAAGGGCGTCGAGGACGGCACGTACTACCTGTCGCTGACCATGCCGGCCGACTTCAGTGAGCGGATCGCGTCCAGCTCGGGCGACGCCCCGGAGACGGGCGCGCTCCAGGTGCGGACGAACGACGCCAACAACTACATTGTCGGGCAGATCTCCCGGACGGTCTTCGGCGAGGTGCGC
Source organism: Streptomyces graminilatus (assembly GCF_001418565.1). Lineage (GTDB taxonomy): Bacteria > Actinomycetota > Actinomycetes > Streptomycetales > Streptomycetaceae > Streptomyces > Streptomyces graminilatus. The sequence continues at coordinate 4,548 of NZ_LIQQ01000651.1, forward strand.
AGGGCCGCCTCCACGAAGGCCTCGCGGTCGTTCCTGGACCGGATCTTCGTCTCGTTCTCCGACATCCACGGCCAGACCGTGAAGGCGGCCAAGGGCGCCGACACCCTCACGGGCGGGATCGGCAAGGCCGAGCAGGGCTCCAAGGACCTCGCCGACGGGCTGAAGGACGCCAAGTCGGGCAGCGGCAAGCTCGTCCGGGGGCTGCGGAAGCTCGACACGGGCGCGGGCGGCCTTGCCGAAGGTTCGCGGCAGGTCGCGGCGGGCACCCAGGCGCTGGCCGACCGGGTCGACGGTGTCTCGGACCGGCTGGGGCCCTTCCTCAAGGACAACGAGAAGACCATCGGTGACGCCGCCCGGCTCGTCGCCGACTCCGCCGGTACGGTCCGGCGCAACCTCGGCACGCTGGTGAAGGCCGCCCCGGCCGCCGCCAAGGGCGCCCACGCCGCCTCCGACACCCTGAACGGGGTCTACAGGGCGCGCTGCGAGACCGCGGTACTGCCCGACGACGCGTGCGCCGACCTGAAGAAGGCCAGGAACGCCGCGGCGGACGTGGTGACGGTCGCCGACGACGTCAACGCGCTGATCGCCGACCAGAACGGTGATCTGAAGCTGCTCGACCAGCACCTCGCCACGCTCCAGAAGCGGGCCCGCTCGCTCGCCGACCGCGCCCCGCGCCTCTCCGAGGACCTCGACGACGCCGTCCGGAAGGTCGACGCGCTGAACGCGGGGGCCGCGCAAGTCGCCGCCGGAGCGCGGAAGCTGCACACCGGGCTCTCCACCGCCGGGACCGGCGCGACCACCCTGGACACGGGTGTCGGCGCCCTCAAGACGGGCGCGGACGACCTCTCCGGGGGCATGTTCAAGCTGGCCGACGGCTCCGGGAAACTCGCCGGCGGGCTGCACGACGGCGCCGGGCGGATCCCCGACTACGACCGGCAGGACCGTGACACGCGCACCGAGGTCATGGCCGACCCGGTCCAACTGGCCTCCAGGGACCTGCACAAGGCGTCCAATTACGGCACCGGATTCGCCCCGTACTTCATCCCGCTGTCCCTGTGGGTGGGCGCGATGGTCGCCTACATGCTGATTTCGCCGCTCAACCGGCGGGCGCTCGCCGCGGGCGCCCCGGCGTGGCGCATCGCGCTGGCGGGCTGGCTCCCCGTGGCCGCCCTGGGAGTGCTCCAGACCGTGGCCCTGATGTCCGTACTGCACTGGGCGATCGGCCTGGAGATGGTCCGCGCGGCCGGCACGGTGGCCTTCCTGTTCCTGGTCACCGGGTGCTTCTCGGCGATCATCCAGTGGCTGAACGCACGCTTCGGCGCGGCCGGCCGGATCCTCGTGCTCGCCCTCCTGATGCTCCAGCTGACGTCGGCGGGCGGCACCTATCCCGTGCAGACCAGCCCCGGCTTCTTCAACGCGATCCACCCCTTCATGCCGATGAGTTACGTCATCGAGGCCCTGCGCAGGCTCATCACGGGCGGTGGGCTCGGCCCGGTGTGGCAGGCGTGTGCCGTGCTGGCGGCGTTCACGGCCGGCGCCCTGGCGCTGACCGCCCTGTCGGCCCGCCGCAGGCAGGTGTGGACCCTGGACCGGCTCCACCCGGAGCTGAGCCTGTGACGTCCCGTCGGCGTGGGTCCGGCGCACCTGTGAGAATCAGGGCCATGGAACGCAGCAGCACCCCGCCGGGCGGCGGTTCACGCCGTGAGGCCACCCGGCAGAAGCTCTACGAGGCGGCCGTCACGCTCATCGCGGAACAGGGCTTCTCCGCCACCACGGTGGACGAGATCGCCGAGCGGGCCGGAGTCGCCAAGGGCACGGTCTACTACAACTTCGCGAGCAAGTCGGTCCTCTTCGAGGAGTTGCTGCGGCACGGCGTGGAACTCCTCACCGACTCCCTGCGGGAGGCGGCCGAGCGGACCGAGCGGGACGGCGGCACCAAGGTCGACGCCCTGGACGCGATGATCCGCGCCGGGCTCGTCTTCATCAGCCGCTACCCGGCCTTCACCCAGCTCTACGTGGCCGAGCTGTGGCGCACCAACCGGGCCTGGCAGTCCACCCTGATGGTGGTCAGACAGCAGGCGGTGGCGGTCATCGAGGACGTCCTGCGGGAGGCTGTCGCGAGCGGCGAGCTCAGCGACGAGATCGACATCCCGCTGACCGCGGCGGCCATGGTCGGCATGGTCCTGGTCGCCGCCCTGGACTGGCAGTCCTTCCAGCCGGAACGCTCCCTGGACGACGTCCACTCGGCGCTGTCCCGGCTCCTCCAGGGACGGGTGGGCGGCAACCGCTGAGCCGGCGGACTCTGGCGCACGGGAAAGCGCCGGTTCGGTGTGCCCACGTCCCCCGTGGCCACTCGAACCGGCGCTTCCTTCCCGCTCCCCCGTTTCCCTCCCCGTTTTCCC
>NZ_LIQQ01000652.1 GCF_001418565.1 Streptomyces graminilatus
TGTGGCGGGTGCGGAGTTCAGTACGCCGGAGTACTGGGTGCGTCAGGTCCGCGAAGCGGTCCGCTTCGCGGATGCGGTGGAGTGGCTGGCCGGGGAGGGCGTGTCCACGTTCCTCGAAGTCGGGCCGGATGCCGCGCTGAGTCCGATGGCCGTACGGTGCCTGGACGATAAGGCGTGCGTGGTGCCTTTCCAGCGGCGTGAGCAGGACGAGACCGCGACCGCGCTGCGCGCCCTGGCCGAACTCTTCGTCCACGGCACCCCGGTGGACTGGACGAAGACACTCGCAGGTGCCCCCTCCCGCCAAGTCCCCCTGCCGACCTACGCCTTCCAGCGTGAGCGGTTCTGGCCCGATGTGCTGACGGGGGTGAAGAGCGAGGCTGCCGACTTCGGGCTGGATGCCGGCTTCTGGGATGTGGTTGAGCGGGGGGATGCGGAGGAGCTGTCGCGGGTGCTCGCGGTGGCGGGTGATGCCTCGTTGGGTGAGGTGGTGCCTGCGTTGGCGTCGTGGCGTCGGGGGCGGCGTGAGCGGTTTGAGGTGGATGGCTGGCGTTATCGGGCGGTGTGGCGTCCGGCGCGGGTCGGTGCGGGTGCGGGTGCGGGTGTGGGGTTGTCGGGGCGTTGGCTGGTCGTGATCCCGTCCGGTGGGGCTGAACAGGCGGACGTACGTTCGGTGTTGGCGGCCCTGGACGCGGCGGGTGCGGAGGTTGTGCCGGTCGAGGTGGCTGCGGGTGGGCTCGACCGGGCCGAACTGACTGTCCAGCTAAGTGAGTTGACTGACCATCCGGTGAGTGTGGTCTCCCTGTTGGCGGTGAGGGATGAGGAAGAGGTGGCGGCTACTGCGGTGGCGGCGGCCGATGCTCTCGTCCTTGTGCAGGCTCTGGGTGATGCCGGGGTTGACGCTCCGTTGTGGTGTGTGACGCGGGGTGCGGTGTCGGTGGGGGACTCGGACGGGGTGGTCTCGGCCGGGCAGGCTGGTGTGTGGGGTCTGGGCCGGGTTGTGGCTCTGGAGCATCCCGGGCGCTGGGGCGGCCTCATCGATCTCCCGGCGGCGGAGACGTCGGCAGCCGTGAGTTCTGGGGCGCTTGACGTGCCGGCCGTGCATGGCAGGATGACCGAACGGCTTGTTGAGATCCTTGCGGGTGGGCTGCCTGGTGAGGATCAGGTGGCGGTGCGTGCGGCTGGTGTGTTTGTGCGTCGGATGGTGTCTACTCCGGCGCAGGCCGGTGTGGTGTCTGCTGGTGCGTGGCGTGCGGGTGGCACGGTGCTGGTGACCGGTGGCACGGGTGGTCTGGGTGCTGAGGTGGCGCGTTGGCTCGCGGGTGAGGGTGTGGGGCGTCTGCTGCTGGTGAGCCGGCGTGGTCCTGATGCGCCTGGTGCGGCCGCGCTCCGGGCGGAGCTTGTGGAGCTGGGCTGTGATGTGGCCGTCGTGGCGTGTGATGTGTCGGATCGTGCGGCGCTCGCCGAGGTGCTGGCGGGGATTCCCGCTGAGTTCCCGCTGTGCGGTGTCGTGCACACGGCCGGAGTACTGGATGACGGTGTGGTCGAGACTCTGTCGCCGGAGCGGTTTGCGGGCGTGTGGGGGGCGAAGGTTGATGCGGCGGTTCATCTGGATGAGTTGACTGCTGGGTTGGCTGTGCCGTTGTCGTTGTTTGTGGCGTTCTCGTCGGTGGCGGGTTCGTGGGGTGGTGAGGGTCAGGGCAACTACGCGGCGGCGAACGCGGCGTTGGAGGCTCTGGTCGAGCAGCGTCGGGCACGGGGGCTCGTCGGGTCCTGTGTGGCGTGGGGTCCGTGGGCGGATGCCGGCATGGCCGCTGACGAGGCGGTCGCCGGGCGTATGCGGCGGCAGGGTGTTGTGCCGATGCGAGCGTCGGGCGCGATGCGTCAACTGGGGCATGTGATCGCCGGGGACGAGGGGCTGCTCACGGTCGCCGAGGTCGACTGGGAACGATTCCTGCCCGCCTTCACTGGCAACCGCAGTAGTGCCCTCTTCGACGAGGTTCCGGAGGCCCAGGCGGTCCGGAAGGCGGAGCCCACGGCGGATGTGGGCTCCGAGGATCTGCGTGCGCGACTGTTGGGGCAGTCGGAGTCGGACCAGCGTGCGCTGCTGCTGGCGTTGGTGCGGGAGCAGGCTGCGCTGGTGCTGGGGCACGCGTCGGTGGACACGGTCGTACCCGGGCGTGCGTTCAAGGATCTGGGCTTCGACTCGCTGTCCGCGGTGCAGTTCCGCAACCGTCTGGGCGCGGAGACCGGTTTTGCACTGCCCCCGTCGCTGGTGTTCGACTACCCCACCCCCAACGAACTCGCCGCTCATCTCTGGACCGAGTGGGCGGGGACGCCGCACGCCACGGACCAAACCCCGGTGCGCGCGATGCCGTTGACCGACGATCCGGTGGTGATCGTGGGTATGGGGTGCCGTTTCCCGGGTGGTGTGGGTTCGCCGGGTGAGTTGTGGGATCTGGTGGTGTCGGGGGCTGACGCGGTGTCGGGCTTCCCGGTGGACCGGGGCTGGGACCTGGAGGGGCTGTTCGATCCGGATCCGGAGAACCCCGGCACGTCGTACACGAAGCACGGGGCGTTTCTGTCGGATGCGGCTGGGTTCGACGCCGGTTTCTTCGGTATCTCGCCGCGTGAGGCGTTGGCGATGGATCCGCAGCAGCGGTTGCTGCTGGAGACGTGCTGGGAGGCGCTGGAGGACGCCGGTATCGACCCGGCGTCGCTGCGGGGCGGCCGGGGCGGTGTGTTCATGGGCACCAACGGCCAGGACTACGCGACCCTGCTGCTGAAGACCCCCGAACCCGCCGAGGGCTACCTGGGCACCGGGAACTCGGCGAGTGTGATGTCGGGGCGGATCGCCTACACGCTGGGGCTGGAGGGGCCGGCGGTGACGGTGGACACGGCGTGCTC
>NZ_LIQQ01000653.1:0-1236 GCF_001418565.1 Streptomyces graminilatus
AGGGCGGCGGGGGCGGAGAAACTCACATGCGGGACACGTTTCGTTCGTACACCAGGCGTAGGCCGATCAAGGTCAGCCACGGCTCGTGTTCGTCGATCACCGAGGACTCGCCCAGGACCATCGGGGCCAGGCCACCCGTGGCGATCACCGTCACGTCGTCCGGGTCAGGCGCCAGTTCCTTCGCCATCCGGGTCACCACGCCGTCGACCTGGCCGGCGAACCCGTAGATGATGCCGGCCTGCATCGCCTCGACCGTGTTCTTGCCGATCACCGCCCGGGGCCGCGCCACCTCGATCTTCCGGAGCTGCGCGCCCTTCACGCCCAGCGCCTCGACCGAGATCTCGATCCCGGGGGCGATCACCCCGCCGACGTACTCCCCGCGCGCGGAAACCGCGTCGAACGTGGTCGCCGTACCGAAGTCGACGACGATCGCGGGGCCGCCGTAGAGCTCGACGGCGGCGACCGCGTTGATGATGCGGTCGGCGCCGACCTCCTTCGGGTTGTCGGTGAGGATCGGTACGCCGGTCTTCACGCCGGGTTCGACCAGCACCGCCGGCACATCGCCGTAGTACCGCCGCGTCACCTCGCGCAGTTCGTGCAGCACCGACGGCACGGTCGCGCAGATGGCGATGCCGTCGATGCCGTCGCCCAGCTCGTCCCCCAGGAGGGGGTGCATGCCCATGAGGCCCTGGAGGAGGACCGCGAGCTCGTCGGCGGTGCGGCGCGCGTCCGTGGAGATGCGCCAGTGCTCGACGATCTCGTCGCCGTCGAAGAGCCCGAGGACGGTGTGCGTGTTTCCCACGTCGATGGTCAGCAGCATGGCCGTTCCTACTCCGCCGCTCGCAGATCGAGACCGATGTCGAGGATCGGCGAGGAGTGGGTGAGGGCGCCGACCGCCAGGTAGTCGACGCCGGTGTCGGCGTATTCCTTGGCGTTCTTGAGGATGAGCCGGCCGGAGACCTCCAGGATCGCGCGGCCGTCGACGACCGCCACCGCCTCGTCGCACTCGCCGGGGGTGAAGTTGTCCAGAAGGATCAGGTCCGCGCCCGCGTCGACGACCTCGCGGAGCTGGTGCAGGGTGTCGACCTCGACCTCGATCGGTACCTCCGGGAAGGCGTCCCGTACGGCCTTGAAGGCCTGGGCGACGCCGCCGGCGGCCACCACGTGGTTGTCCTTGACGAGGGCCGCGTCCGACAGGGACATGCGGTGGTTGACGCCGCCGCCGCAGCGGACCGC
>NZ_LIQQ01000653.1:1286-1519 GCF_001418565.1 Streptomyces graminilatus
CGCCGTCCTCGACGTGCCGCTCGACCTCGAACTCGTCGGTGCAGACCACGGAGACGACCGCCTCGGCGATCCTGAGACCGGCGACGACGCCTCCCTCGCGGGCGGTGAAGTCGGCGGTGGCGCGGGCCTCCTCGGGGATGGTCGCGACGGTCGTCACGTCCACGCCGTGGTCGAGGTCCTCCTGGATGGCGACGTTGGCGATGTCCTCGACCTCCAGGGGGTCGAGTCCGGCG
>NZ_LIQQ01000654.1:0-293 GCF_001418565.1 Streptomyces graminilatus
CACGGGGGACGGTGTGAGGAGCAGAGGGGCGGGGAGTGCGGGGAGTGCGGGGGTCGGATTTCCTCGGTCGCGGAGCTGAGAGGAACAGATCCGCGACCGAGGGTTCCCCCGTTGCAGGAACGACAATGCCTGGTCTTCGGCCCTTTGTCCTTCGCAGCCAGTCCTCAGTTTCTTGGCACTGAGTCTCCTGCCGGCCGACTCCCTGACTCCTTCTTTCCTGTCTTTCCTGTCCTTCCTGTCCTTCCTACGTCCGTCCGGACAGCGCCTGGTGCCTGTGGTCCCTGGGGGACATC
>NZ_LIQQ01000654.1:341-6580 GCF_001418565.1 Streptomyces graminilatus
GCGGATCCAGGCCGCGACCGTCTCGCCCGGCACCTGCTGCTGGAAGACGCGGTGCAGATGGCTGAGCGAGATGTTGTGGGCGGCGGCGATCACCGGCGGGGTCAGTTCCGGGTCGTGGAGGTTCTGGCGGATGAACGCCTGGACGCGTTCCGCCAAGGCCCGTCCCCGGGTCTCCGGGGACAACGCGGCTTCCGCTTCCAGCAGTTGGGCGAACCAGGCCGACATCAGGTCGAGGACGACCCTGCCCAAGCGGGGCGCGTCCGACGGCTGGAGGGTGTCCGCCTGACGGTCGAGGCCGACGACGAAGTCCGCCAGGAGAGCGCCCACCCCGGTCTGTCCGGGCAGCGCCCGGCCCAGCAACTCCCGTACGCGGTCCGGCGGCAGGGGCAGCAGCGCCTTGGGGAAGTCGACGGCCATACCCGTGACGAGGCCGCCCTGCCGGTCGCCCACCGATCTGACGTCGTACGGCCGCGAACTGTCGGCCAGGAGCAGGTCGCTCGGGATGTACGTGCTGACCTGCCCGGCGTGGTCCATCCCCAGGCCGCCGTCGGTCAGCAGCGTCAGGTGGTACAGCTCGGGGTCGGCCTGGCGCACCTGCTTCTCGGTCCGCCAGTAGCGCGTCGGCGCGAACGACCAGCGGCCCACGAACACCGGCCCCAGTTCCATCGTCCGCTGCTCCGCCCAGAAGTCGGCGGCGTGTGCGCTGCCGAGTGAGCTGGAGCGCGTCCGGCCGACCAGTTCCTGCCAGTAGTCGAACCTGTCGCCCACAGGTACGTCGTCCGTGCGGAACACCGTCCCGATCATCCCGTTTCCTCTCCGGTGCCGGTTTGTGTCTCCCCGTCAGGCAACTTTCACCCCCAGAGCCGCACCAGCCAAGTGACACGGTTCCGCGCGGCCGGTTACGCCACGCCGTCCTCCCACCACCAGGAGCCGGAACCGTAGTTGGAGTGCTCGACCCGGCTGTCCACGTGCTGCCAGGACTTCGAGTACGACTCCAGGCCGGAGAAACCGCACGTCTCGGCGATCCGGTACACCTCCTTCGTGGTGTGGCCGGAGACGGCGAGGTCGGCCGCCACACCGTAGAGGTGCATCGAGTTGGAGGCACCGCCGGACGCGTTGTTGTGCGCGATGCTGCGGAAACCGGAGTTGATGGTCACCGGGCTGTTGCCGGCCTTCTTGCGCAGCGCCTCCAGCTTGTACATGTTCCGCCGCACGTTCTCCTTCACCTCGCTCGCGCCGACCTTGCCGCCGCTGAAGCCGGAGCCGTCCTTGCTGTGGAACTCCGAGAAGTCGAAGTGCGCGGTCGAACCGTCGGACTTCTCCAGGCTGTTGAGGACGCCGAAGGTGTTGGGTCCGGCGACCCCGTCGGACGCCAGCCCGTACGCCGTCTGGAAGCGTCGCAGCGCCGCGTCCGTACCGGGCCCGAAGGAACCGTCCACGGCCACGTAGGTCTGCGTCGCGGAGCCCGCCGCCCAGCCCGCGACCCGGATCTGGAGCTCGGCGACATCGGAGCCGTTGGCGCCCTGCGAGAGGTTGCGGCTCCAGGTGGCGGCGGCGGCCGGACCGGCCAGACCGACCTCGGCGGCGACCGCGAGTCCGGCCGCGGCGGCGACGGCGCCGGTGCCGAGGCGGAGGAAGCCACGGCGGTCGAGGGGGCGGGAAATGGTCACGTCACACTCCTGAACGAGAGAGCCAGCGAACTGGTGAACTGGCGAACGAGAGAACTGCGGGCTGAGAACGTTCACCAGCGTTGTCCGTGGAGCGGCCGTCCCACCAGGGTTCACGGGATCCCAGAGACGTCTGGGACATCCCGTGACGCACATCACGGCAGAGATCATTTCGGAGTTGCCGGAACGGACCTCAAAATGCTCGTAGCCGGGGGAAACCAGGGGGATTCTGTGACCGTTGTGGTCAAGGGCGACAGCGGTGCGCCCATCGACGCGAGAGACGCGATCGACGCGACGGACGCGCGAGAGCGACTGCTCGCGGAAATGCGGCGGCTGAAGGACGCTTCCGGACTCAGCTACGGACGTCTCGCGAGCCGTACGCACTACAGCCGCTCGTCGTGGGAGCGCTTCCTGAACGGCAAGCAACTGCCCACCCGGGTCGCGGTGGAGCAGCTCGCGGCGGCCGTCGACGAGGAACCCGCACCGCTCCTCGCCCTCTGGGACGCCCTGGACACGACGTCCCGCGAGCTGGCCGAGTCGTCGCGGGACACGCTCCCGGCCCCGGGCGGCGGGGACACGGCCGCCACGACACCCGGCGAGCCCGGACCTGGCCGGAGCGGCGGCGCCCCCTGGCTCCACCGGCTCCTGCCCCTCGGTTACGTCGTCTCCGGAGCCCTTCTCGGCACCCTCGGCACGGTCCTCGTCACGGGCGGCGCCCATTCGGGCACTACGGCACCCCGCGCCGACGCGTCGGCCGCCGCGCCCAAGCCCGGCTGCCAGGGCGACAGTTGTCTCAACGGGGAACCCCAGGCCAAGCACTGCCAGTGGGACGCCGAAACCGTTCGCGAGACCTGGCTGCGGGGGTTGCAGATCCAGCTCCGCTACAGCCCCAGTTGCAAGGCCGTCTGGGGCCGCATAGAGAACGGCACCGTCGGCGACTCGGTCTCCATCAGCGACCGCTGGAGCCGGACCGAGGACGCCGCCATCCGCGTCGGCACCGACACGTACACCCGCATGCTCTCCACCGCGTACGCCCCCGCGTCCACCATCACCATCTGCGGGAAGATCATGCGCCAGCGCGACCAGGAGTGCAGCCCGGTCGACAAGCCGCCGGCGCCCTGACCCCGGTCACCGGAAACGGAAGAGGCGACCGCGTCGGTGACGCGGTCGCCTCCAGCCCGTACTGCTGAACGGGCTTAATGAACGGGCTTACTGAACGATCGTGATCCGCTTGGCCGCCGGCGGCGCGATCGGGGTCGTGGGCGTGGAGTTGGCGGTCAGGTACTCCGCCAGCGCCGCGAGGTCGTCCGTGCCGACCAGGTCGTCCGTGCCCTTGCCCAGCGTCGGGAAGCCGTCGCCGCCGCCCGCGAGGAAGCTGTTCGTCGCGACACGGTAGGTGGCGGCCGGGTCGATCGCCGCACCGTTCAGCTTCACCGAGTCGGCGACCAGACGGTCCGCGCCGGTCTTCGTCAGGTCAAGGGTGTAGGTGAGCCCCGACGACACCTGGAGCACCTTCGGCGCGGCCGCGTTCACGCCGCTGACCTGCTCCTTGAGTACGGCGATCACCTGCGCGCCGGTGAAGTTCTGAAGGTTCACCGTGTTGGAGAACGGCTGGACGGTGAAGCCCTCGGCGTAGGTGACGACACCGTCGCCCTCGGCGCCCTTGGCCGCGTAGGTCAGCCCCGCCCGGATCCCGCCCGGGTTCATCAGCGCGAGGTCGGTCTCCGGGTCGAGCTTCTTGCCGTACGCCAACTGCGCGTCGGCGATGAGGTCGCCCATCGGGGACTCGGTGCCGGTGTTGCCGATGTCGCCGGAGATGTAGCCGATCGGGCGGTTGCCGATGGGCGCGGCGAGGGTGTTCCAGCGGGCGATCAGGTCGGTCATGTCCGGGGCCTTGGGAACGGTCCGGGTGACGACGTGGTTCGCGGAGCGGACGGCCGTACGGGCGATGTCACCCGTCTGGCGGTCGTACGTCAGCGTGGTGTCCGTGTACAGGCGGCCGAAGGACGCGGCCGAGGTGACCGTGCGCGGCTTGCCCGAGGGGTCCGGGATCGTGCAGGCGTACGCGGCGTGGGTGTGGCCGGTGACCAGCGCGTCGACCTTCGGGGTGACGTTCTTCGCGATGTCGACGATCGGGCCGGAGATGCCGGAGCCGCCGCCCGCCGCGTCACAGTTGAAGTTGTAGGCGCCGGAGGCGGGGAAGCCGCCCTCGTGGATCAGCGCGACGACCGACTTGACGCCCTGCTTGTCCAGTTCGTCGGCGTACTTGTTGATCGTCTCGACCTCGTCCTTGAACTTGAGGCCCTTCACTCCGTCGGCGGAGACGACACCGGGGGTGTCCTCCAGCGTCACACCGATGAAGCCGATCTTGACGCCGTGCTTCTTCCACACCCAGTAGGGCTTGAGGATCGGCTTGTTCGTCTTCTCGTCGAGCACGTTCGCGGCGAGGTAGGGGAAGTCCGCGCCCTTGAACCTCTTGCCCTTGACGTAGCAGCCGTCCGTCGGGTGGCAGCCGCCCTTCTGCAAGCGCGCCAGTTCCCTGGCACCCTCGTCGAACTCGTGGTTGCCGACCGAGGTGACGTCGAGGTCGAGGCCGTTGAGCGCCTCGATGGTGGGCTCGTCGTGGAAGAGGCCCGAGATCAGCGGGGAGGCACCGACCATGTCGCCGCCGGCCGCCGTGATCGAGTACGGGTTGTTCCCGCGCGCCTGGCGCAGATGCGTGGCGAGGTACTCGACACCGCCCGCGTCGATCGTCTTCGTCGTGCCGTCGGGCTGGAGTTCGGTGACCCGGCCGGAGGAGCCGGACGGCGGCTCCAGGTTGCCGTGCAGGTCGTTGAAGGACAGCAGCTGCACGTCCTGGTAGCGGCCCGGCTTGTTGTGCCCGTGACCGGCCCGCTGGTACGAGCTGTCACCTGCGCTGGCCGGGAGGGCCGCGGCGGTGACCGCGCCGATCGTGACGACACCGGCGACGCCGGCCAGCAGCGCGCGCGTGCGGAGTCCACGGCGGTGGTACGGCTGGGGTGTGACTGGCATGTGCTCCCCTGAAGTGAGCGAGTTCGGAGGACCTGCGGACGCCCCGAGGAAAAGGGGCGCCTTAAGACGTGGTGAAGAAAAGGGTGAGAACTTGGTCTCGTCCGGCGCAGCCTAGGGTCAACGCGCGTAGCGCGACAGGGTTTCGGGGTTACGGAAGGGTTGCCCCTCGGTGAGATTCACCATGAAACGGGCAGGCCTTACTCTCGTATCCATGACCAGCGACGACACCGCGCACCTCGGTTTCCCCGACCTGTCTCGTTCCATCCACACCGTGGCCGCACTCACCCCCGAGCAGGCCGAAGCCGTCCTCGCACTGCTCGCGGAGGCCGCCCGGACCGACGGTCAGCAGGCGGTGTCCGAGCAGGGGCGGCTCCAACTGCGCGGTGGCGCCCGCGAGGGCGTGTCGCACTTCCTGCTGACCGTCGGCGGCGAACTCGTCGGCTACGCCCAACTGGAGGACACCGACCCCGTCGAGGCACCGGCCGCCGAACTGGTGATCCACCCGAGCCACCGGGGCCACGGCCACGGGCGCGCCCTCGGCTCGGCCCTGCTGGCCGCCTCCGGCAAGCGGCTGCGCGTCTGGGCGCACGGCGGCCACTCCGCCGCCCGGCATCTCGCCCAGGTTCTCGGCCTGACCCTCTTCCGCGAACTGCGCCAGTTGCGGCGGCCGTTGGCCGGCCTGGAGCTGCCCGAGCCGAAACTCGCCGAGGACGTGACGGTCCGTACGTTCGTCCCCGGCCAGGACGACGCGGACTGGCTCGCCGTCAACGCCGCCGCCTTCGCCCACCACCCCGAACAGGGCTCCCTCACCCAGCGCGACCTCGACGACCGTAAGGCCGAGGCCTGGTTCGACCCGGCGGGCTTCTTCCTGGCCTTCCGCGACGGCGAGCTGATCGGCTTCCACTGGACGAAGACGCACGCGGCGGAGGGCCTCGGCGAGGTGTACGTCATCGGCCTGCGCCCGGACGCCCAGGGCGGCGGCCTCGGCCGGGCGCTGACCACGATCGGCCTGCGTCATCTGGCGGAGCGCGGGCTGCCCACGGCGATGCTGTACGTCGACGCGGACAACACGGCGGCGGTCGCGCTGTACGAACGGCTGGGCTTCGAGACCCACGAGACGGACCTCATGTACCGCACGGAGTCGTAAGCGGCAGGCATTCACAGGAGGTGGCGGGGGGCGGTGATCTTGACACCGCCCCCTCTCCTGGTTCACCCTTTCACTACTCAATTAGTGAAAGGGTGATTGTCCGAGTGGTCGAGTACCGCATCGACAGACGCACCGGTGTCGCCACCTATCTTCAGATCGTCCAGCAGACCAAGCAGGCTCTCCGCCTCGGCCTGCTGGTGCCCGGCGACAAGCTGCCCACGGCCCGCGAGGTCGTGGAGGCCACCGCGATCAACCCGAACACCGTTCTGAAGGCCTACCGCGAGCTGGAACGCGAGGGCCTGGTCGAGGCACGACGGGGCCTCGGCACCTTCGTCCGGAAGTCACTGGGCGCCGCCCCGGCGGACTCCCCGTTCGGCGCCGAGCTGGCCGAC
>NZ_LIQQ01000655.1 GCF_001418565.1 Streptomyces graminilatus
TCGGCGGTCTTGAGGCCGTCGACGAGGTCACCATGGTGGCCGTCCCCGACCTGATGGCCGGCTACGAGAAGGGCCTGATCGACGCGGACGGCGTCAAGAGCGTACAGACCGCCATGATCACGCACTGCGAGCTGATGGGTGACCGGATCGCCGTCCTCGACCCGCTGCCCGACCTGATTCCCCAGCTGGTGAGCCACTGGCGTACGGACGTGGCCGGCTACGACTCGAAGTACGCCGCCCTCTACTACCCCTGGATCAAGGTGCTCGACCCGGCGAGCGGCCAGAACCGCCTCGTACCGCCGAGCGGTCACGTCATCGGGGTCTGGTCGCGCAACGACACCGAGCGCGGGGTGCACAAGGCCCCGGCCAACGAGGTCGTACGCGGGGCGCTCGACCTGGCGGTCAACATCACCAAGGGGGAGCAGGACCTGCTCAACCCGATCGGCGTGAACTGCATCCGGGCCTTCCCCGGCCGGGGCATCCGGATCTGGGGCGCCCGGACACTGTCGTCCGACGCGGCCTGGCGCTACATCAACGTCCGGCGGCTCTTCAACTACCTGGAGGAGTCGATTCTCCTCGGCACCCAGTGGGTGGTCTTCGAGCCCAACGACATCCGCCTGTGGGGAACCATCCGCCGCAACATCTCGGCGTTCCTGCGCGAGGAGTGGCGTCGCGGCGCGCTGTTCGGGGCCAGCGCGGGGGAGGCGTTCTACGTCAAGTGCGACTCGGAGACCAACACCCCGGACTCGATCGACGCCGGCCAGGTGATCTGCGAGATCGGTATCTGCCCGGTCAAGCCCGCCGAGTTCGTGGTCTTCCGGCTGTCCCAGTTCTCCGACAGCACCAGCCTCGTCGACGAGTGACCGTAGCGGGAAAACAGCAGTCATCTTCGCCGGCCCTGAACAGCTCTGAAAGGCAGTAGGACCCATGTCGGTTACCGGAGACACCCTCTCCACACACATTTTCCAGGTCGAACTGGGCGGCGTCATGGTCGAGTCCGTCCAGGAGGTCAGCGGCCTGTCGGTCGAGGTGGACACGATCGAGGTCACCCAGGTCACGCCGAGCGGCCAGTACCTGATCAAGAAGCTCCCGGGTGCGCGCAAGGGCGGCGAGGTCACCATCACCCGGGGCCTCGACAAGAGTTCCGCGTTCAGCGAGTGGATCGAGCAGGTCTTCGAGAAGGGGGCCGTCGACGAGGCGCGCAAGAACATCAGCATCATCATCACGGACTCCAAGAACACGCCGGTCCGGCGGATGAACCTGGAGAACGCCTGGGTCAACAAGTGGGAGGGGCCCGGTCTCAAGGCGGGCGACGCCGCCCCCGCGACGGAGAAGGTCAACATCGTCTTCGAGACGATCACCTTCGCATGAGGCGTCGTACGGTCTCCGGCGCCGCCCCCGGGGCGGACCTCGCCGGAGACGGCTCCCTCCTCACCGCACCCGAACCGGCGCCCGCCGTCGCGGCGCCCGAGCCGGTCGTGGAACAACGGCTCAGGACGGAGTTCGAATTCGAACTCCCGCGCGGCTACGTGGACGACTCGGGCACGGTGCACCGGCGCGGCTCGATGCGGCTGGCGACCGCCCGCGACGAGCTGGTGCCGCTGATCGACCTGCGGGTCAAGGAGAACCCGGCGTATCTGACGGTGGTCCTGCTCGGACTGGTCGTCACCCGTATCGGGGCGATCACCGATGTGCACGCGGGCGTGGTGGAACGGCTGTTCGCCGCCGACCTCGCGTTCCTCCAGGACTTCTACCGCCGGATCAACGCGGAGGGTCACACCCGGGCCGAGGTGACCTGCCCGTCCTGCGAGTGCTCCTTCGACGTGGACCTCGCCGGCAGCCGCCTGGGGGAATCGTGACGTACGGGGTCGACCGCATCCACGAGGAGGCCGCGTACGTCGCCTACCACTTCCACTGGCCCCGGGACCAGATCCTCGACCTGACCCACGCGGAACGGGCCCGGTGGGTGAGCGAGATAGCCCGGATCAACACACGCCTGAACGAAGGATGAGCAAGGGCCATGGCGATACGCGACTGGATCGGCCGGCGGGGGAGGAGCGGCCGTCCGTCCGCTCCCGCGCCCCCGGCTGCCGCTGTCGCCGCCGCGGGCGCGGGTGCTGGTACGGGTGCTTACGCCGGTGCCGGTGCCGGTGACTCTGCCGCCGCCGCCGTGTCCGGGCCGGTCGCGCGGTCGGACGGTGGCTGGCCCACGACGGCTCCCATGCCCCTCACGATCGCACCCGCGGCCCTGCTCACCGACCCACCCGCCTTCGAACGCGGCCTGGGCACCCGGCAGAACCCGTCGCTGTACCGCGACCGCGGACGCCTGGTCAGCATCGACGCCCCGGGCGGCGTGGCCCACGGGGTGGTGGGCGTGGTCCCGGGAACGGCGGTGCAGCGACGCGTCCGACCCAGCCCGCCCGCTCATCCCGACCTGCCCGACCTGCCCGACCGTCCCGGCTTTCCCGTCCTTCCGTACGTCGGACCCGGTACTGAGCAGGGTGGTCCCGAGCCTGACGGTCCTGGGGGAGGGGGACTTGGGACAAGCGGTCCTTGGCGGGGTGGTTCTCCATCCGGTGGTCCTCGGTCCGGCGGCGGGCGACAGGGAGAGAAGGTGGCGGATGCCGGAGCCGGGGCTTCGGTGTCTTCAGGGGCTTCGGCATCCTCGGCTGCGTCCGTCCAGCGCCGGGTGGCCGCCGCGCCCGGACCACAGGCGCGGGAAGCGACCTCGTCGCGGACACGGCCACCGGGGGTGCGGGCGGCGGCTGTAGCCGCGCGTTCCGGGGGAACGACGACTCAGGACTCGACGGGCCTCGGGGCCCAGCCGCCTGCCCTGGGCGACCGGCGGCGACGGCCATCGGTCCCGGCCACGCCGGTAGTTCCTGCCGCTCCTGCGGCCTCAGCCGCTCCCGTGGCATCGGCCGACTCCGGCGCACCGGTCGCCCGTCGTACGTCGGACTCCGGTCCGGCGGATCATCCGGTCGCCCGTACACCGCCCCCGGTGGTGCAGCGCGCGGTCACGTCGCGACCGGGGCCGGGGGCGCTGTCCCGGCAGCCGACAGGCCCGCTGACCGACTCCGCGTACGCCCCGAACGTGCCGGCTTCCGGTGCGGGTTCCGCCGCCGTGACGGCCACCCCGCCGGGCGACCGCCAGAGTTCGCCGCCGCGACCGCCGGACAGCGCCACACGGGCGGTACCGGCGGCTGCGGTCGACCGGCCTGCCCCGGTGGTACCGGCAGTGCCCACGGCATCGTCGGCCACTGCCTCCGCCCTCGCCCGTACGTCCTCACCCGCGCCGCCGGTCGATGTGCAGCGCCGACCGGAGCGTGCCGCGCCCGTGTCCCCGGCGCGGTTGCCGGCCGTTCCGTCGGCCCCGCCCACCGGCACCCCGGTTCCCCCGACCGTCCCGGAGAGCGCCCGTCGGCACCCGGAAGCGGACGCGTCGGCGATGCCGTTCGCGCCGCCCACGCCGCAACGAGGCCAGGAGACGCAGCCCCGGCAGGGCAACATGCCACCGCATGTCACCCGGCCGACCTCCGAGCCTGCTCCTGTGGCGGTGCCCGAGGCCGCCGGACCCTCGGCGACGGCGCGGCGGCAACCGGTCGGGCCGGTGGTCCAGCAGACCCGGCAGACCCAGCAGACCCGGCAGACCCAGCCCATCCAGCCTGTTCAGCCGGTCCAACGAAGTGTTCAGCAGCCGTCGCGGCCCGGCACTGTTCCGCCCGTGGGCATCGGCTCGCCCGATACGGCCGCCCAGCCGGGCCCGCCTCAGCGACCGTCCAGGACCGCTGTTCCTGGCCGCCTGCCGACACCTTGGCGGAAGACGGGGAAGACACCGCACGCCCAGGCCAGGACGGCTGTGCCCCCTCCGACCCCTGCCCTTCCCGGGCGACCGCCTGCCCCTGCCACGACTCCCGTACTGCCCAGCACCCCGGCCATAGCGGCGCCCGCGCCCGAGTTGCCCGGGACGGCTGCGCTGCCCGTATCCCCTTCCTCCGGGAGAGCGTCGGCGACCGCGCCCCCGGCCACGGAGTCCTCCCCGTCGGCCCCGCTGCCCACACGCGGCGAACGGGCCCCCGGTGCCTCCGCGGCCTCCGCGCCGACGCCGGTACCCGCTCGGCCCGCTGTCCAGCGTGCGATGCCGCGTGTCACGGCACCCCCGCCCTCGGCTCCGGCGCCCGCGAGCCCTCGCGCGTCCGCGTCCCAGGCACCGGCACCTGCTCGGCCTGATGCGCGGGCTCCTGCGCCTGCGCCCACACCCCGGCCCGCGTCCCAGGCACCCACCGTGCCCGCTGTGCAGCGCGCGATGCCGCACGTCACCGCGCCCGCACCGGCTCAGGCACCCATGCCCACACCGGAGTCCGCGCCCCACCCCTCAGCGCCCACCGTGCCCGCTGTGCAGCGCGCGATGCCGCACGTCACCACGCCCCCACCGGCCCAGGCTTCCACGCATACGCCCACGCCCACGCCCACATCCGCCACCCCCAAGGGGACCGAGATTTCGGTGTCCGTGCCCAGCCCGCCCATGGTGCAACGCGCCCCGGTACGGAAATCCGGCCTCGGGGCCCCGCTTCCCGCTGTGCCGCTGTCGCCCCCCGCGCCTCGGGCCGCCACCCTCACCCCGGTCGTCGCCGACCTGCCGAATGCGAACGCGGACGCGGACGCGACGGTTCGCCCGGCTCGGCCGGGGCGCGGTGACCGGCCGGGGCTGGGACTCGGCGCGCCCCTGGAGATGCCGAGGTCCGGAGCCGGGTCTCCGGTGCCCCTGGACATGCGGCGGGCCGGAGTCGAGGCCCCCCTGCCCCCGGCCCCGTTCGTGCAGCGCGCCACCGCGGCCGACCTCTCCCCGCGCCCCGTTCCGGAGGAACCGCGCGGTGCCGCCGTACGTCCGGTGGTGGCCCGGCGTACGCCGAGCGACCCGGTTCCGCCCGGCCCCGTACAGCGGACCCCGGCCGTGCCTCGCGCATCCACCGGCCCGGTCGGCGTCCCCGATGTGCCACGGCCACGGGAACCACGGGAACCACGGGTGCCCACGTATGCCATGCCCGCAGACGCCTCGCCCCCGTCTCTCTCCGCGTCCTCGTCCCTCTCCGCGCCCCCGGTCCTTCAGCGCGCGATTTCCGACGGGCCCGGCTTCCCGCCGTCCGCGCAGGCCCCGCACGCCGCCGAAGGCATCCGTACGACACCACCGCGCCCGCTGGTCCCCCCTCGCCCGCGACCGGCCGCCTCCGTTCCGCCCGCCGCCCCGGCGATACAGCGCTCGGCGCGCCTCGGTACGGGAGCGGCGCCGGGGAAGGCGAACACCCGTACCGCGCCCGTGGTCCTCGCCCGGGAGGGTTCCGGACGGCCCTTCCTGGTCGGGGAGTCCCCGGACCCGGCTCCGGCGCGCCCGGAGTCGTCGGCGGCCCCGACCCCGCCCCCCGTACTGCAACGCGTACGGCACAACCGCCCGGCTGCCTCCTTCCCGGCGACCCCGCTGGTGAACAAGCCCGCGCCCGGTCCGGACCGTCAACAGTCCGCCTGGACGGGAGCACCGCCGTCATCACCCCCGGTACCGCCGGCATCCGCACCCCGCGTGCGGACCCCGGCCCGCACCACCGCCCCGCCCGCCGGCCCAGCCACGGCCACGAGGGTGTCGACCCCGACGCCGGACAACCCGCACCCGCACGGCCTGCCCGAGGACATCGGGGCGTTCCTCCAGCGGATGGAGCGCAGGCACATCGACGAACTCGCCCGGCGCCTCGCCGATCCACTCGGCCGGCTGCTGCGCGCCGAGTACCTGCTCGGCAGAGAACGGGCGGGGCGCCTGCTGGACGGCGGGCGCTGAGGTTGGCGAACGACGAGACGCGCACCGACGAGACGCGCAACGACCAGATACGCACCGACGAGATGCCCAACAACAACTTGCCCAACAACTACTCGCCCAACAACTACTCGCACAGCAACGACTCGACCAGGCGACGGAGTGAGCGCGGATGACGACGGATCCCGGGACGAGTGTCCACTTCCGGCTGCAGATCGAGGGCATAGACCTGGGCGGTTTCAGCAACTGCGAGGGGCTGAGCCTTCAGGTGGAGGTCGAGCAGCGGGTGGAGGGCGGCAACAACGGCTTCGTGTGGCAACTGCCCTCGCGGATCACGTACTCCAACGTCAGGCTGTCGCGCCCGTTGACCTCGGACTCCTCGAAGGTGGCCGGGTTCCTCGCCTCGCTGCCGCGCAAGGCACGCCGTGGCACCGCCCAGATCGCGGCCCTGCGGCCGAACCTCCAGGACGTGATCGCCCAGTGGTCGCTGCGTGACGTGATCGTCGTGTCCTGGACCGGCCCCAGCTTCGACCCCAACAACTCGCAGGTCGCCACCGAGAGCATCGAACTGGCCCACCACGGCTTCCTGTGACCCGAGCCTGCCCACCGCGCCCACCCGACCACCAACCCGACCACCAACCAGACCAT
>NZ_LIQQ01000656.1 GCF_001418565.1 Streptomyces graminilatus
CCTCGACGACGCCGCCCTCACCGTCCACGGTGGGGGCGGAGAAGTGCAGCCGGTCCGGGCGCTGCGGGGCGTCGAGGCCCTTGGCCCGGATCTCGGGCCGGGAACCGGCGCTCGCCTGAGCCGGCACCGAGTCCTCGGCACCCTTGTCCAGGGACGGCACGCGGTCCGCGACCGGGACCTCCTCGACCTGCTGTTCGACCTGGACCTCCAGGTTGAACAGGTAGCCGACGGACTCCTCCTTGATGCCCTCCATCATGGCGGTGAACATGTCGAAGCCCTCGCGCTGGTACTCGACCAGCGGGTCCTTCTGCGCCATGGCGCGCAGACCGATGCCCTCCTGGAGGTAGTCCATCTCGTAGAGGTGCTCGCGCCACTTGCGGTCGAGGACCGACAGCACGACCCGGCGCTCCAGCTCACGCATGATGTCGGAGCCGAGCTGCTCCTCACGGGACGCGTACTGCTCGTGGATGTCGTCCTTGATCGACTCGGAGATGAACTCGGCGGTCAGCCCGGCACGGTCGCCGGCCGCCTCCTCCAGCTCGTCGATGGTGACCTTCACCGGGTAGAGCTGCTTGAAGGCGCCCCACAGCCGGTCCACGTCCCATTCCTCGGCGAAGCCTTCGGCGGTCTCCGCGGCGATGTACGCGTCGATGGTGTCGTCCATGAAGTGCTGGACCTGCTCGTGCAGGTCCTCACCCTCCAGGACGCGGCGGCGTTCGCCGTAGATGACCTCGCGCTGCCGGTTGAGGACCTCGTCGTACTTGAGGACGTTCTTGCGGGTCTCGAAGTTCTGCGTCTCGACCTGCGACTGGGCGGAGGCGATGGCACGGGTGACCATCTTGTTCTCGATCGGCACGTCGTCCGGAACGTTCGCCATCGACATGACGCGCTCGACCATCTGGGCCTTGAACAGCCGCATGAGGTCGTCACCGAGAGACAGATAGAACCGCGACTCGCCGGGGTCGCCCTGACGTCCGGAACGACCGCGGAGCTGGTTGTCGATCCGCCGGGACTCGTGCCGCTCGGTGCCGAGGACATAGAGCCCGCCGAGCTCCTTGACTTCCTCGAACTCGGCCTTGACGGCCTTCTCGGCCCGCTCCAGAGCGCTCGGCAGGGCCGCGGCCCACTCCTCGATGTGCTCCTCGGGGTCGAGGCCGCGCTGCCGCAGCTCCGCCTCGGCGAGGTCGTCGGGGTTGCCGCCGAGCTTGATGTCCGTACCACGGCCGGCCATGTTGGTGGCGACCGTGACGGCTCCCTTGCGACCGGCCTGGGCGACGATGGTCGCCTCCCGGTCGTGCTGCTTGGCGTTCAGCACCTCGTGCTGGATGCCGCGCTTGGAGAGCTGCTGCGACAGGTACTCGGACTTCTCCACCGAGGTCGTGCCGACGAGGATCGGCTGACCCTTCTCGTGCTTCTCGGCGATGTCGTCGACGACCGCCTCGAACTTCGCGACCTCGGTGCGGTAGATGAGGTCGGACTGGTCCTTGCGGACCATGTCACGGTTGGTCGGGATCGGGACGACACCGAGCTTGTAGATCTGGTGGAACTCGGCGGCCTCGGTCATGGCCGTACCGGTCATACCGGAGAGCTTGGAGTAGAGGCGGAAGAAGTTCTGAAGGGTGATGGTCGCCAGGGTCTGGTTCTCGTCCTTGATGTCCACCCCTTCCTTCGCCTCGATCGCCTGGTGCATACCCTCGTTGTAGCGGCGGCCGGCGAGGATACGGCCGGTGTGCTCGTCGACGATCATGACTTCGCCGTCGATGACGACGTAGTCCTTGTCGTTCTTGAAGAGCTCCTTGGCCTTGATGGCGTTGTTCAGGTAACCCACGAGCGGCGTGTTGACCGACTCGTACAGGTTGTCGATTCCCAGCCAGTCCTCGACCTTGGCGACACCCGACTCGTGGATGGCGACCGTGCGCTTCTTCTCGTCGACGTCGTAGTCGCCGGTCTCCTCGATGCCCTTGAGGGGGTTGCCGGTCTCGCCGCGCTTGAGGCGCGTGACCAGCTTGGCGAAGTCGCCGTACCACTTGGTGGCCTGGTCGGCCGGGCCGGAGATGATCAGCGGCGTACGGGCCTCGTCGATGAGGATCGAGTCGACCTCGTCGACGACGGCGAAGTTGTGGCCGCGCTGGACGAGTTCGTCCTGCGACCACGCCATGTTGTCGCGCAGGTAGTCGAAGCCGAACTCGTTGTTCGTGCCGTACGTGATGTCGCAGGCGTACTGCTCGCGGCGCTGGGCCGGCGTCATGTTGGCGAGGATGCAGCCGACGGTCAGCCCGAGGAACTTGTGGACGCGGCCCATCATCTCGGAGTCGCGCTCGGCCAGGTAGTCGTTGACCGTGATGAGGTGGACGCCGTCTCCGGAGAGGGCGTTCAGATACGTGGGCAGGGTGCCGACCAGGGTCTTGCCCTCACCGGTCTTCATCTCGGCGACATAGCCGAGGTGCAGCGCCGCGCCACCCATGATCTGCACGTCGTAGTGACGCTGGCCGAGGGCGCGCTTGGCCGCCTCGCGGACGGTGGCGAAGGCCTCGGGCAACAGGTCGTCCAGACTCTCACCGTCGGCGTACCGCTGCTTGTACTCATCGGTGAGGGCCCGCAGCTCGGCGTCGGAGAGGTTGATGAAGTCCTCTTCGATGGAGTTGACCTGGTCCGCGATGCGGTGCAGCTTGCGCAGGATTTTGCCTTCGCCTGCACGCATGATCTTTGTGAGGACGGACACGGGGGTTGGTCTCCTTGCCGGTCGGGCCTAGGACGGTCGGTTTCCATAAGTCTTGACTGAGCGACGGCCATCGTATGCGAGGACCCCGCCCAGCCGGGAGGCCTGGCGGTAGGACAGCCATAAGGAGAACGGCCGGGAGTCACGGATGGTGCCGCGCCTCACCCACGAATTGCACGAATCGTGATCACGGACCAACGCACCCCCCGAAAAGGATGGCGCCCTGCTCCTCCCCCGAGAAGAATCGGCCGATGGACCCCGTCACGCTCACCACACCCCGTCTTCTCCTGCGCACGGTCGGCCCGCACGACGCGGACGCCGTGTACGCGGCGGTGCAGGACCCCGACATCCAGCGCTGGACGACGATCCCGTCCCCCTACCTCCCCGAACACGCCCACGGCTTCACCAACAAGCTGGTGCCCGACAGCTGGGCGGACGGCTCCATGTTCACGTTCGGCGTCTTCCTCCCCGACGCGGAGGAGCTGGTGGGCATGGTCGCCCTCACCATGCGCGCGCCGGGAGTGACCGAGGTCGGCTTCTGGGCCGCCAAGGCCCACCGGGGCAACGGCTACATCACCGAGGCCACGATCGCCGCGTCCCGCTGGGCCTTCACCCGTCTGTCGGTGGACCGCGTGGAATGGCGGGCGGAGGTGGGCAACGCGGCCTCCCTGGCAACGGCACAAAAAGCCGGCTTCACCATGGAGGGCACCCTGCGCTCAGCAATGATCAACAAGGGAGTGCACCGAGACTGCTGGGTAGCGTCCCTACTCCCCTCAGACATCGCCCTCCCCTCCACGGCCCCGTACATCCCGGCCCACACCATCAGCCCGTCCGACACCTGAGAACAAGGCCCGCACCATTCAGCCCGTCCGGCGATTGA
>NZ_LIQQ01000657.1 GCF_001418565.1 Streptomyces graminilatus
GTACCGGGCTCAGCAGAGCCCGGTACAGCGCGGCATGCGGGGTGAGGGCGACGAAGAACTCCACCAGCGCGGCCGGCGCGACCATTGGATCGGGCCGGCCCCGCCAGGCGTGCAGCGCGTCCACCGCCTCCCGTACGACATCGGCGCAGGCGTCGACGGCCAGCGCCTCCAGGTCGGGATAGTGGACGTAGAACGTGGCCCGCCCCACCCCCGCCCGCCGCACCAGCGCCGCGACGCCGATCTCCGCCAGCGGATGTTCGGCGCACTCCGCGAGGAGGGCCTCGCGGAGCTTCGCCCGGGTGCGGGCGGCCCGCGGGTCCTCGGGCGCCCCGCGCGTCACCGCGCGACGAGGACGGCGGCCAGGGCGATGGCGCCGGGCAGTGCCTGGGCGAACAGGATGCGTCGGTTCGCGGTCGCGGCCCCGTAGACGCCCGCCACGATCACGCAGGCGAGGAAGAAGACCTGCGCGGCGAAGCCGGTCGGGTCGGAGGCGATCAGACCCCAGATCAGGCCCGCCGCGAGGAACCCGTTGTAGAGCCCCTGGTTGGCGGCCATCTTGGCGGTCGCACGGGCCATCTCCGGGTCGAAACCATGGAACTTGAGGCCCTGCTCACGCTGCCACAGGAACATCTCCATCACCAGGATGTACACATGCAGCGCGGCCACCAGACCGACCAGCACGTTCGCGACTGTCTCCATGCTCGGCAAACTCCTACGTAGGGCCTCTGGGGCCACTTGCTGGACAGGTGTCCATCATGGACAGGTGGCCAGCATACATGGACACCCGTCCAGAAAATCACCCGCGTCGCCGACCGACCCTGCCGCGAGCCGCGAGCCGCGGTCAGGCGGCCCCCTCCGCCGCGTACACCCGCTCGCCCCCCACATAGGTGAGCGCCACTCTCGTCTCCCCGATCGCCTCCGGCGGGCCTGCGTACGGATCGCGGTCCAGGACCGTCAGGTCGGCCAGCGCCCCCACGCGCACGCTGCCCGTGTCGTCCAGGTGGTTGGCGTACGCCGAACCCGCCGTGTACGCCGTGAGCGCGTCCGTCAGGCCGATGCGTTCGGTGGGGAGGAACACGGGGGAGGCGGGGGAGCCGGGTGCCGCGCGGTTGACCGCGACATGGATCGCCTGGAGCGGGTCGGGGCTGCTGACCGGCCAGTCGCTGCCCGCCGCCAGGGTGGCCCCGGAGCGCAGCAGCGAGCCGAACGGGTACTGCCGGGAGGCCCGTTCGGGGCCGAGGAAGGGGATCGTCAGGTCGTCCATCTGGGGTTCGTGCATGGCCCACAGGGCCTGGATGTTGGCGACCGCGCCGAGCCGGGCGAAGCGCGGCACGTCGTCCGGGTGCACCACCTGGAGGTGGGCCAGATGGGGCCGGGTGTCGCTGGGACCGTTCGCGGCGCGCGCCGCCTCGACGGCGTCCAGGGCGTCACGTACGGCCCGGTCGCCCAGCGCGTGGAAGTGGCACTGGAACCCGAGGGCGTCCAACCGTGTCACGTACTTGGGAAGTTCGGCCGGGTCCACGAAGCTCGTGCCCCGATTGGCCGTGGCGCACCCGCACTTGTCGAGATACGGATCGAGCAGAGCCGCCGTGCCCGTCTCCGCGACCCCGTCCAGCATCAGCTTCACACTGCCCGCCCGGAACCTGCCGTGGCTCAACGCGGCCCGCCGCTCCACCAGTTCGGGAATCTGCTCGGCCCCGCGTTCCCGGTCCCACCACAGCGCGCCGACCACCCGCGCCGTCAGCGAACCGTCGCGGGCGGCGGCGAGATACGTCTCGGAGGGGTCCTCCATACCGAGGAAGGAGCCGACCAGCGCGTCCTGCCAGGCCGTCACCCCCAGCGAGTGCAGCCGGTGCTGTGCGGACAGCAGGGCAGCCCGCCGCTCCGCCGCCGTGACCGGCGGGGTCAGCCGGCCCACGTACTCCATGGCCCCTTCCTGGAGCATCCCGGTCGGCTCGCCGGACGCGTCCCGCTCGAAACGGCCGTCCGCCGGGTCAGGGGTGTCCCGGGTGACGCCCGCGAGTTCGAGGGCGCGGCTGTTGACCCAGGCCCCGTGGTGGTCCCGGTTGGGCAGGTACACCGGCCGGTCCGGGACCACCGCGTCCAGAGACTCCCGTGTGGGGGTGCCCCCTTCGAACGCCTCCATGGACCAGCCGCCGCCCGTGATCCACTCCCGCTCGGGATGCGCGAGGGCGTACGCGCGGACGGCGGCCACCGTGTCCTCGGCGGTCTTCAGACCGGTCAGATCGCACTGGGTCAGTTCGAGCCCGGCCGGCAGCGGATGGACATGGGCGTCCTGGAAGCCGGGCAGGAGCAGCCGCCCCGCGAGGTCGACGACCTCGGTCCCCGGCCCGATCAGATCACGCACCTCGTCCCGGCCCACGGCGGCGATCCGCCCGCCGGTGACCGCGACGGCCGTGGGGTTCCCGGGGGCGAAGACCGGGCCGCCGGTGAAGACGAGATCCGCGAGATCGGTGCGCATGTTCCGTTTCCTTGAGGTGTGGGGGGATGAGGGTGGGGAGGACGTCGGCTACCGTGCCGCCGACGGCTCGCTCACCGCGAGCAGTTGAGGCGCGTCCGCGTCCGTGCCGCGGCCCGTCCGGAAGTACGGGGACTTGCGTCCCCACTTCGCCCAGGCGCCGGCCAGGAAACCGGACGCGACCATCAGCGACGGCACGAGAAGCAGGAACCAGCCGTTGTCCGGGCTGAGTTCGAGATGGTCGGCGGAGGCGTAGAAGGACCAGCCGAGATAGCCGCCGAGCCCCAGCAGCGTGGCCGCGCTCAGCGCGGGCAGCACCACCGCGCGTATGCCGTCCCGCGGGTTCTCGCGCAGCAAGCCCCGGAAGCGCACGGCGGCGGCGATCGCGGTGAGCGCGTACGACAGGGCGACGACCATGCCGATCGCGTTGACCGCCGCCAGGATCATGTCGGCCAGGCGCGGCAGGACCAGGGCGAGCCCGGCGACGACCGCCGCCAGCGCGCCGATCATGATCGTGCCGGCCGCCGGGGTGCCGAACCGGGGGCTGACCCGGGACCAGGCCGGGCCGAGCGTACGGTCCCGGCTCATCGCGAACATCGAGCGGGCCGTCGGGATCACCCCGGCCTGGAGCGAGGCCACGGCCGAGAACATCAGCGCGACGAGCGGCAGCGCGGCCAGCGGCTGACCGGCGAGCCGGTTGCCGAAGAACGCCAGTCCCTGGGCGCCGTGGCCCGCCAGCTCGCTCTCGGACAGCACCCGCTGGAAGGCGATCGAGCCGAGCAGGAACAGGCCGAGCATCGTCACCAGGGTGGTGATCCCGGCGCGCGACGCCTGCTGGGGGTCCTTCACCTCCTCGTTCACACTGAACGCGGCCTCGAAGCCCCAGTAGCAGAACACCGACAGCAGCATGCCCTGCGCGAGCGCCGACGCCGAGGGGATCTGGAAGGGGTCGAACCAGCTGAGGCTGAAGGGGTGCGGGCCGGCGACGATGCCGTAGCCGCAGAAGCCCAGCAGCACGACGTACTCGAAGACCAGCAGCGCGCCCTGGAGCCGGGCGGCGGCCCTGATGCCGGAGACCGCGGTCAGGGTGACGGCGACCAGGACCAGGACGCCGACGCCGGTCGTCTGAGCGGTCGACCCGGGGTCCAGGGCCAGCCCGGCCACCCGGTGCAGCCCCGCGTCGCCGGCGAGCTGGATCACCGCCGAGCCGGTGACCGCCGTGGTGTACGCCAGGAACACCACCGCGGCCACGATGTTCACCCAGCCGACCATGAAACCGAGCCAGGGGCTGAGCGACCGCCCCACCCACACATAGCCGTTGCCCGCGTTGGGCTCCACCCGGTTCAGCCGGGAGAAAGCGCCCGCGATGCCCAGGATCGGCAGGAAGGCCAGCAGCATGATCGCGGGCAGATGCAGGCCGACCACCCCGGCGGTGACCCCGAGGCCGATACCGATGCTGGTGGTCGCCGCCGTGCTGGACGCGGCGATGGCGACCCCGTCCAGCATGCCGAGGGACCTGCGCAGCGCGGGCCGGCCGGGCGACGCGCCCGGCGCCGGCCGGGCGGCTCCGTGGGGCTGGGTATCGGTCATGGCGGTCTCCGCTCACACCTGGGGGCCTTGGACGACCCCGGTGAACGCACATGAAACTGCCCGGGCCCTTAACAGGTCAACGGTGTTGTCATAAGGTGCCGACACCGGCCGTCGCGCCGCACACCGAGCGCGACCGGGCAGGAGGAAACCATGAGTGACCGTGTCGTACCGCCGGCCGCCAGGCGTCGCAGGCGGCCCACCAAACAGGGTGTCGTGCTGTCCGAGGAGCTGATCGTCGAGACGGCGATGAGGCTGCTCGGCGAGCACGGCGCCGAGGCCCTCTCCGTGCGCCGCCTCGGCCGCGCCCTGGGCGCCGATCCGAGCGCCCTCTACCGCTACTTCCGCGACACCGACGAGCTGATGCTCGCCATCGCCGACGAGCTGATCGGCCGTACGCTGCGCGCCTGGCACCCCGGCGGCGACTGGGTCGCCGACCTGCGCGACCTCGGCCTGCGGATGCACGCCGGAGCGCTCGCCCAGCCACAGGCGGCGGTCCTCAGCTCGTACCGGGTGACCGGGCGGGCGTACGAGATCCAGGCCGTCGAGACCGCCCTCGGGGTGCTGCGCGGCGCCGGCTTCCCGGACGCCGAGGCCGTGCGGATCTACCACGCGTTCGTCGACCAGGCGCTCGCCTTCGGGGCCCTCGACTCGGCGAACAAGGCGCTGCCCAAGGCCGCGCGCGAGGCGGAGGCGGCCGTGTGGCGGGCGACCTACGCCCGGCTGCCCGCCGACACCCACCCGCACATCCATGCGACCGCCCGCCATCTCGTGACGGACATGCGGCACAGCTCCTACCCGGCGGCCCTCGACCTCTTCCTGACAGCGGCGGCGGCCCGCCTCGCCCAACTCACCGCAGCCGAGGACGCCGGGCCCGTGTGATTCCGGCCCACGGGGTGTCCGCAGAAGAGGAAAGGCAGCGGCGAACCGTGGCGCCCCTGACCCGTACGGAGGAAGCACGACCCTGGTGCGGGCGTCGTGCTACCGGACTGCGCCGAGCCCGAGAAGCTCGCCGCCTTCTACCTGGAGTTGCTGGAGGCCGAGGAAACGGGGACGACCGTCAACCGGATCGAGATCAGGGGCGCCGAGGGAACCCGGATGGAGTTCCGCCTCGACGCGAACATGACCCCGCCGAGCCGGCCGCGCGCCGAGAACTCCTTCCAGGTCCATCTGGACTTCCGGGTCAGCGATCTCGACGAGGCGGAACGCAGGACGGTCGGCCTCGGCGGACGAGCGCTGGAGACCAAGGACGCCGGTACACCGTACGAGGAGCGCGGGTACGCCGACCCGGC
>NZ_LIQQ01000658.1 GCF_001418565.1 Streptomyces graminilatus
ACCTCGGACCGGGCGGGTCGCAAGTGTCCGTACCAAGGACTGGCAGGTCCGCAGCCAGGGGTGAGCCGGGGACCCCGTGGCCCCTGCCGCCATGCGCGCCTCCGCCTCCTCGAAGAAGTCCGCCGGGCCCCGGAGCGCCGGTATGCGTACCGCGCCCACCACCACCCCGTCGCTGTCGTCGACCAGGAGGTCCAGGCGGCGTTCGGCGCCCTCCAGGACGGCACGGGCCGCCGCCACCGCGCCCATGGGGACGCCCAGGGAGCGGGTCAGGGAAAGGCCTCCGGCGGCCCCCACCGGGACGACGGACAGTGCGCATTCGGCCAGTTCCCGCTGCCGGTGCAGCAGGGCCACCGTACGGAGAAGAGCCCTGTCGTCGCCTATCACCACCGGGCGCCGGGAGCCTCGCCTGGCAAGTGCCCGGGCGAATTCCTCGGGTCCTTCCGGGAGGCACACTTTTGTCCTCGCACCCGCGCTGAGCACGTCTTTCGCGATTCGTACAGACTCGCCGTCCGTCTGCCGGGCGACCGGGTCGATGACCACGAGGAGCTGGTCGGAAGTCGCCACCTCGGTCATGCCTCGCTTCCTCGGGTAGCATCTTTGTGCAAGAGCCCCTTGCGCTATTGCGCCAGGGGCTTGGTCTATTCCGGGGCATCCGGGTCGACGGGTTGCGGCCGATGAGGGTCGCCGGGTGTACGAGGCATGAGCGGACAGCTCTGTCGCGTACACCTCTGGCCTTGGACATGCCCCGCCCGGAAGGGGTGTACGCGCGTGCCCGCACTTGTGCTGCTCGGTGCTCAGTGGGGTGACGAAGGCAAGGGAAAGGCCACGGACCTGCTTGGTGGGTCTGTGGACTATGTGGTGCGCTACCAGGGCGGCAACAACGCCGGCCACACGGTAGTCGTGGGCGACCAGAAGTACGCCCTGCACCTCCTCCCTTCCGGAATCCTCACACCTGAATGCACACCCGT
Source organism: Streptomyces graminilatus (assembly GCF_001418565.1). Taxonomy (GTDB): domain Bacteria; phylum Actinomycetota; class Actinomycetes; order Streptomycetales; family Streptomycetaceae; genus Streptomyces; species Streptomyces graminilatus. The sequence continues at coordinate 969 of NZ_LIQQ01000658.1, forward strand.
CATCGGCAACGGCGTCGTCGTCGACCCGTCGGTCCTGTTCTCCGAGCTGAACGGGCTGAACGAGCGAGGCGTCGACACGTCCAAGCTCCTGATCAGCGGTAACGCTCACATCATCACGCCGTACAACGTGACCGTCGACAAGGTGACGGAACGCTTCCTCGGGAAGAGGAAGATCGGCACGACCGGGCGTGGCATCGGGCCGACCTACGCCGACAAGATCAACCGCGTCGGCATCCGCGTCCAGGACCTCTACGACGAGTCGATCCTGACGCAGAAGGTCGAGGCGGCGCTGGACGGCAAGAACCAGCTCCTGACCAAGGTCTTCAACCGCCGGGCGATCGAGGCGGAGCAGATCGTCGAGGAGCTGCTGACGTACGCGGACCGGCTGCGGCCGTACGTCGCCGACACCGTCCTGGTCCTCAACCAGGCCCTCGACGACAACAAGGTGGTCCTCTTCGAGGGCGGCCAGGGCACGCTCCTGGACATCGACCACGGGACCTATCCCTTCGTCACGTCGTCCAACCCGACCGCCGGCGGTGCCTGCACGGGCTCCGGCGTCGGCCCGACGAAGATCAGCCGCGTCATCGGCATCCTCAAGGCGTACACGACCCGCGTCGGCGCCGGCCCCTTCCCCACGGAGCTCTTCGACGAGGACGGTGCCGCGCTGCGCCGCATCGGCCACGAGCGGGGTGTGACGACGGGGCGTGACCGGCGCTGCGGCTGGTTCGACGCCGTGATCGCCCGGTACGCGACCCGCGTCAACGGCCTGACGGACTTCTTCCTCACCAAGCTCGACGTCCTCACCGGCTGGGAGCAGATCCCGGTCTGCGTGGCGTACGAGATCGACGGCAAGCGCGTCGAGGAACTCCCGTACTCCCAGACCGACTTCCACCACGCGAAGCCGATCTACGAGAACCTCCCCGGCTGGTCGGAGGACATCACGAAGGCCAAGACCTTCGCCGACCTCCCGAAGAACGCCCAGGCGTACGTGAAGGCCCTGGAGGAGATGTCCGGCGCCCCGATCTCGGCGATCGGCGTCGGCCCGGGCCGTACGGAGACGATCGAGATCAACTCGTTCATCTAGCCGCGGGCGCCTTGTGGGCGCGCGGAGCGCGAGCCGTGGAGAGGGGCACCGCCTGTGCGGGGTGCCCCTCTCCCCTTGTCGTCCCGTCCCTTGTCGTCCCCGCTCAGCGCGTGAAGATGAAGTACTTCCACGCCCCGTGCGTCGTCGTGTTCACGTTGTCGTTCGATCCTCCGTCGAGGTACGACGAGCGGATGCGGAAGCGGTAGCCGATGTCGTGCGTGCCGCCCAGTTCCACCCGGGAGACGCCGGACGGGTCGAGGTCGAAGTACTGGGAGCCGCCGTCGCGCCACGAGCCGTCGAAGAAGTACTCGATCTCTAGGTGCTGCCGGCGGTTCGGGTACGCCGTCATCGACGTCGTGAACAGCGGGTTCGTCGCCTGGTGGAAGTAGGCGTACGACGCGCCGTACACGTTCTCGTTCTTGTACTGGCGGCTGATCGCCGTCGACACCCTGACCTTGGTGTAGACCGTGCCGGCCACCGTCTTCGGGGCGTAGCGCGCGTCGCCCGTGAAGCGTGCCGTCAGGCGGGTGTCACGGGTGAGCCTGTACGTGGCTGTGAAGTCGCCGTTGCGGTTGACCGTACCGGCCTTGACCAGCTTGTTCGGCTGGTCGTCGCCGTACGGGTCGGCCCAGATCTCGACCTTGCGGTTCTTGTACGTCTTGCCGAGGTGCGCCGTGAAGCCGACGCTCTTGCCGTAGTCGTACGTCTTCGCGTTGTTGGAGATGCTGAGCGTGGTCGCCGCGCGCGAGACGTCCACCGTGTCCGAGCCGGAGGACGCGACATGGTCGGCGTCACCCGCGTACGACAGCGTGTACGTCACCTTGCCGCCGGCCGGCGGGCTGTTGGTGAAGGAGAACGTGCCGTTCGCCGCGACCGTCGCCGTGCCGATCTTCCGGCCGCTCGGGCTGTCCAGGTCCTTGCGGGTGATGGTCAGCTCGGTGCCGGACGGGAGCGGCAGTTTGGTGGTGACCTTGCCCGTGACCGTGAGTTTCCGCGCGCGTTCCGCCCTGGCCGGGGCGGTGACGGTGATGCTGGTCGTGGCCTTGGCCGCGTTGTTCAGGACGCGCAGCTCGTACACGCCCTGGGTGTTCGCCGTCACCGCGAAGAGACGGGACTTGTCGGGGGTCCAGCCGAGGCCCGCCGGCTTGAGCTCGGGGGCGAAGCCGTCCGTGTTCGGGATCTCGTACTCCCGGACCGAGGCCTTGCCGCCCTGCTTGTAGACGTAGATGTCCGGGCCGCTGAACGGCTGCTCGGCGCCCGCCGCGACCGTGCCGTCCGGAGCGACGGCGACCGCGTCGCCGTCGGCCCGGGTGGCGTACTTGCCGTCCGCCGTCAGGTCGGACGTCTTGTACACCGCGTGGTACGACGGCTGCTGCGAGGCCACGACGACGTGCTTGCCGTCCGGTGTGACGGCGAGGTCGCGCAGAAGGCTGCCCGGGACGGTCGCGCGCGCGGTGGCGGTCGGGGTGCCCGACGATACGTCGTACACGCCGAGCTGGACCGTGGAGCCCTGCGGGAGGCCGGCGACCAGGGTGCCCGAGCCCGGCACCGTGTCCAGCACGGGAGCGGCGGTCCACGGCTTGGCCGCGTCCCCGTTCAGGGTGACCTTGTGCTCGGCGTCGGCCAGGTCCACCGAGCCGATGTTGCCGGTGCCGCTGTCGTCGCTGTCGCCCGCGTTGCCGTAACCGAACCACAGCTTGCCGCCCGCGAGGGCCACGTGCCGAGGGTCCACGTCGCCCGTCGGGTAGCGCGCCGACTCGGTCGCCGTGGCCGTGTCGACGGCGACGATCGCGTCGCCGGTGCCGCCCGGCACCGCCGCGTACACCGTGGTGGAGTCGGCGGACAGCTCCAGGCCGCCCACGCCCGGCAGGTCGGGCAACTGCTTGACGACGTTGCCCTGGTAGTCAGTGACGACGATCTTCCCGGTGACCGGGTCGCTGACGAAGACCCGCTGGTGAACGCCGTCCACGACGATGTCACCGAACGAGGTGATGTCCAGGTTCTGCCGGCCGTCCGCCATGGCGGTGCCCGCGGCGCCGGCGGTGAGCGCGACGGAGCCGAAAGTGAGAGCGACCGCAAGTGTGGTCGAGAGAGTGCGTGTGCGCACGATGTTTTCGAACCCCCCGGTGCGAAAGTGCCCCGCAATGGGACCACTTGGCCCCTGCGTGGAGCCATGAGGAAGAGATTAGGCCACGCCACTGACAGAAGGTGCACACGGGGTTAACGGGACGGGTGCGACTCGCGCCTTTCGCTCGAATTGACCGGGGCATGGCCTGTCATGGCCTGCTCTTGGTTCAGGGCGAGCCGTTGTGCGACCACCATCTACGCGTATCCGTGTCGTCTGCGCGCGACATCTACGCGTGTATATCTACGCGTGTATATCCATGCGTGTATATCCATGCGCGCAGCCCCGATCGCTCAGGAGTTCCCCCCATGCCCAGCTCGCCCCTGAACCGCCGTCAGTTCATCCAGAAGTCGGCCGTCACCGGCGCTGCCGTGGCCGTCGCCGGAACCGTCGCCGCCGCCCCCGCGCAGGCCGCCGAGCAGGTCGACGGCTCGCACGCGCACGGGCACCACAAGCCGCCCCGCACCTGGTCCTTCTCCATCCTGGGCACCACCGACCTGCACAGCCACGTCTTCGACTGGGACTACTACACGGACGCCGCGTACAAGGACAAGGCGGGCAACTCGGTCGGCGTCGCGCGTGTGGCCACCCTCATCAAGCAGCAGCGCGCGGAGAAGGGCGAGCACCGTGTCCTGCTGGTCGACGCGGGCGACATCATCCAGGGCACGTCACTGGCGTACTACTACGCGCGCGTGGACCCCATCCTGGGCACCAAGGGCAAGCGTGGCCCCAAGCACCCCATGGCCGTCGCCATGAACGCCATGCGCTACGACGCCGCCGCCCTCGGCAACCACGAGTTCAACTACGGCATCGACACCCTCCGCAAGTTCGAGAGCCAGTGCCGTTTCCCGCTGCTGGCCGCGAACGCGCTCGACGCGAAGACGCTCCGGCCCGCCTTCCAGCCGTACACCGTCAAGCGCGTCCGGGTGCCCGGCGCGCCGGACATCAAGGTCGGCATCCTCGGCCTCACGAACCCCGGGATCGCCCTGTGGGACAAGGACAACGTCGCCGGGAAGATGGCGTTCACGGGCCTCGTCGAGCAGGCGAAGAAGTACGTCCCGCGGATGCGCGCCCTCGGCTGTGACGTCGTCTTCCTCACCGACCACTCGGGCCTGGACGGCAGTTCGTCGTACGGCAACGAGCTGCCGTACGTCGAGAACGCCTCGAACCTGGTGGCGGAGCAGGTGCCCGGGATCGACGCGATCCTCGTCGGGCACACCCACACCGAGGTGTCGTCGTACACGGTGACGAACAAGGAGACCGGCAAGGACGTCGTCCTCTCCGAGCCGTACTGCTACGGCATGCGTCTGACCGTCTTCGACTTCGAGCTGGAACTCGAGCGCGGCCAGTGGAAGGTGACCAGCACGAAGGCGAAGACCCTCGACCCCAAGGGCGTCGAGGAGGACGCGCACATCACCGAGCTGCTCAAGGCCGACCACGAGCTCGTCGTGAAGTACGTCAACACGGCGGTCGGCACCTGCACCGCGGACCTGTCGGCGGCGGAGGCGTGCTGGAAGGACGTACCCGTCATGGACTTCATCCACCAGGTCCAGATGGCGACCGTGGCCACCGGCCTGTCGAGCGCGGACGCGGCCCTTCCGCTCATCTCGGTGGCCGCGCCCTTCAGCCGCAGCGCGGACATCCCCAAGGGCGATGTCACCATCCGCGATGTCGCCGGGCTCTACATCTACGACAACACCCTGTACGGCAAGAAGCTGACGGGCGCCCAGCTCAAGGACTACCTGGAGTTCGCGGCGAGGTACTACCACCAGGTGCCGGTGGGCACGGCCGTCGACACCGCCACGGTGACGAACGCCAACAACTTCTGGGACTACATGTACGACACGGCTGCGGGTGTCGAGTACGACATCGACATCGCGCAGGCCGAGGGTTCGAGGATCAAGAACCTTTCGTACAAGGGCACTCCGGTCAAGGACGACCAGGTCTTCGTGGTGGCGGTGAACAACTACCGCGCCAACGGGGGCTCGGGGTACCCGCACATCGCGGGCGCCGACATCGCGTACAGCTCGACGAACGAGATCCGCCAGTTGATGATCGACTACGTGACGGCGAAGAAGACCCTGGACCCGGCCGACTTCGCGGTCACCAACTGGAGGCTGACGCAGGGCGGAAAGGCAGTGTTCCCCGCCTGATCGACCGTCAACTGTCCTTACGGGCCGGCCTTATGGACGGGTGCCTTACGGACTGGCCTTACGGGCGGTACCGCACGCGTGTGTAGGCGGCCAGGGAGCCGCCGCCGAGGACAAGTGCGGTGCCGCCGAGGGTCAGGACGATCGCGGGGCCCTCGTTGTTGCCGGTACCGGCCAGCAGGGTGCCCGTGTTCTCCTGGGAGACGACGGACGGGGTGGACGCGGCCGGTGCGGGCGTGGAAGTGGCCGTGGGCGCGGGCGTGTTGGGGGAGGCGCCGCCAGCCGTGCCCGAACCGGGGGCCGTTGTGGCCGGGGCCGGTGACGCCGACGGGCTCGGCGCGGCCGACTGGCTCTGGGCCAGCGCCAATTGGGCGGTCTCCGTACCGACGGCCGTGCCCTCGAACGGCACCGAACCCTCGTTGACGATGACGCTCTGGGTCAGACTGGTCATGCCGAACGGGGCGCCGGCCTTCCAGGCGACCCGTACCCGGACCGTGCTGCTGCCCGCCGGGGCCGTGTGGTCGTGGCCGCGCAGGTAGAAGCCGGGCGTGTCGGGCGCGTCGCTCGTCACCACCGGCTTCAGCGGGACCCAGTGGCCCTCGCGGTACACGCTCACAGCGGCGTACCGGTCGGTGAACAGAACGCTGTTGACGTTGACGTAGTCGGATGCCGTCGGGTTGGCGAGGGTGGCCCTGAACTCGACGGGCGCCCCGCCGGGCACGGCCGTCATGGGCACTCCGGCGAGACCGGCGGACAGCCCCCGGACGGCGATGGTACGGACGTCACGGCCCTCAAGGACCCAGGAACCGTCGGCGGCACCGACGGACGAGGTCAGCTTGACGGCTTCGGTGCCACCGTCGCTGTCCCCGTTGTGCGGCTCGCCCATCGGCAGGCCGATACGCAGGTGCAGGAGTCGGCTCTCGCCGGGGCCGAGCGTGATGGTGGACGGCAGCGCCCCCTGGAACGAACCGTTGTTGTACGCCAGCGTCACCGTCTGCCAGGCCCTGTCGTCGGTGAGGTACCAGATCGCCAGGCCGTTCTCCGGCATGCCTTCACCGGCGTCCGCGACCAGGTTGAGGAGAACGTCCTCCGACTCGGTGGCGGAGGTGTTGGTGATCCTCTCGGTGAACCCGACCGGCCCTCCGGCCAGCCCCAGCCCCGGCGCGGCGGGCCCGGTCACGGTCAGCTCGGTCTGGCAGCAGGACTGCGGGGCCCCGGGCGACGGAGTCACGGGCGAGGTCGCCGACGGCGTGGCCGACGAGATCGGCGCCCCCGGCAGGGCCCGGACGGTGGGCGCGCTCGCGGCCACCGCTCCCAGCGACATCAGTGCGGTGGCCGCTCCCACGGCGAGTGGACGACCGGCACGGACGGTGCGGAAGCGAAACATGAATCCCCCCGGATTCGCTGAAGGTGTCGTACGGGTCGGCAAGAAGTACTCCGGAGTGGGGCGAGCCGTGAGTCCCTGCGCCTGTAAGACGGTTCGCGGATCGGATGGTTGCCGGAGAATTGGGGCTTTATTCGGACTTGATAACTCCGTGACCAGGGAGAATACCTTCTGCGGGGATCGCGGGGATCGCGGGGATCGCGGGGATCACGGGTTTCGATGGTGCCGATGGTGTCACGGGTTTCGTGTGGAGGATCGCGCGGGCAGTGGCAGGACGTGCGGTTGCATAACAAGTGGTGGCAGGACGTGCGGTGGCAGGCCCACGCGGTGGCAGGCCCACGCGTCGGCAGGCCCACGCGTCGGCAGGCCACGCGTCGGCAGGATGACGGGAGAAGGTGTCCGTGGACCCCATAGCACCTGAATTGCTCATGGCCCTCGCCGGTGGAACGGCGGGTGCCGCCGGGCAGCAGATCTGGGCCTCGCTGCGGGACCTGGTCAGACGCGGCCCGTCGGCCGGAGAGCCGCGCGGAGAGCTACGCGGAGAGCCGTGCGGAGAGCCGTGCGGAGAGGGTGAGTTGACGTCCCTCGACGAGGCCGCCGACAGCCCGGCGCGGGCCGTGCGACTGGCCGAGGTGTCGCGCTGCGCGCCCGGCAGGACCCGGACTTCGCGCGGGCGCTCGACACCTGGCGCCGGGAGGCGGAGGCGCTGGACGCCACTCGGACCGGTGCGGGCGATGTGCGCAACGAGATCTCCGGGGGCACGTTCCAGGGCCCGGTCGTCCAGGCGCGGGACATCAACGGGCCGCTGAACTTCGGAAGTTAGGGCTGGTCGGGGCTGGTCGGGTCCCGTACGGCGCGGAATCACGGGAGCCGGCGCCGGGCCGCCTCGACGCTGTCTCCGCCGTTGGTGTTGAACGCGATGGCGGCCTGGGGCGCGTGCCGGCGGATCAGGTTCACGATCTGCTCGAAGAGCGGCAGCAGTTGCTCCGCCTTGCGGATCCCGCCTCCGACGACCACGACGTCCCAGGGGTGCCCGGTCAGCGACGCGACGAGGGTGGCCTCGGCCGATTCGTCGAACACGACCAGCGTCATGGCCGCGTGGATGCCGTACTCGCCGAACCGGTCCAACTCCGCGTCGAGCGCCGCGCGAAGCGCCTCCCCGTCGACGCCGGGTATCGCTCGCGGGTCGTAGCCGACAACAAGGGCGGAGGGGGAGGGCGAAGGGGAGGGCGAAGGGGAGGCGGAGGGCATGAGAGCAATCTACTGGGGCCTGCTCGACGGGCGTGATCCGCCGGGCCAGCCCTGTGGAGTACGGAGGTTCGTGCCGACGTCCGCCGCCTTGGGGCTGCCCGCTCCGCTGTCGGTGAGGGTCGGCCAGAAGTCGGGATCAGGGTCCAGGGCTTTGCGGACGGCGGTCAGGATGTCCTTGGTGTCGGCGCCGAGCGCTCGGGCGGCGGAGGTGAAGTCCCGGGCGAGAGTGGTGAGTTGGTCGGCGTCGTGCGCGTACGGCCCGGACGGGAGCGCGGCGACCCGGGTGCCCGCGCCGCGACGGGTGCGGATCAGCGCGGCGGCCTCCAGCTCGCGGTAGGCGCGGGCCACGGTGCCCGGCGCCAGACCGAGGTCGGTGGCGAGCTGGCGTACGGTCGGCAGGCGCTCGCCCGAGACGAGGCGGCCGGTGCGGATCAGCGCGGCGAGTTGGGCGCGGATCTGCTCGTACGGCGGTACCTGGCTGGTGGTGTCGACGCGGACGACCGGATCACTCATCGTCGAAACCCCCGTATCCGGCAGCCTCGTCGGCGACGGCCCGGGGCGCCACCACGGTGACCAGCGACCAGCCGAAGGTGAACAGGCCGAGCAGGGCCAGCGGGCAGATCGCGACGATGGCGGCGGCGCCCAGCGGTCCGGCGCAGGCCTCCTCGGTGAGCGCGACGAAGACCATCACCGCGACGAGCAGTACCTGGCTCGACACCAGCAGCCCCCAGGCCCCGGTGATCGCCCACGCGCGGTCGCGGCGCGTCTGGTCGTCCCCCTGGCCGTGCGCGATACGGCGCAGGGCCCAGACACAGACGGGGGTGCCGACCGCGAGGGCGGCGAACATGGGGCCGCTGTAGTACAGGCCGGGCCAGGGGCCGAGGGAGACGCCTATCCCCTCGCAGGTGACGGCGAGGACCCGCCCCGCGCTGCCCGCCTGGTCGGGGTCGGCGGAGGCCGTGAGCGCGCCGGTCACCAGCAGGGCGACGAGGGACGCGGCCTCCAGCAGAAGCAGGGGCGCCATACGGGGCGGCACCTGGTCCCGGACCAGGCGCGGCGCGAGACTCGCGGTGCGTACGGCTTCCTGGGGGTGCAGGGTCAGGGCGTCGCCGAGCAGGACACCGCCCACGGCGCACAGTCCGAAAACGGTGATGGCGAACACGAGGGGCATCGCGATGTCGTCGCTGTCCATCGCGATCAACTGCTGTCCGAGCATGATGCCTATGGCCAGACCGGACCACCGGGCGTAGTACTCGACGTGATCCAGGAACCGGGCCTGGAGCGGAGCGGTGTCGAGCATGCGGAGATCCCCCCAGAACATCTTGTAGCAAGCGGTGAGTACAAGATGCCCTGGCCGGGATCTTGTGTCAAATGCTCGATACAAGGTGTCGAGGGGGTCGCGGCTCGCCTTCGGGGGTTACGGGGG
>NZ_LIQQ01000659.1 GCF_001418565.1 Streptomyces graminilatus
GCGACCGCGCTGGCCCACGCCCACGTCAACGGCCTCCCCGTCGACTGGACGAGCACCTACCCGGCCGGCGCGGCACACCGGGTGGCACTGCCGACGTACGCCTTCGAGCACCGTCACTACTGGCCCCGTCGGCGCCCGGCACAGGACGCCAACACCGTGGCGGATGTGGCCGGTTCCGCGGAGAACGGGTTCTGGGAGGCCGTGGAGCAGGAGGATCTCGCCGCGCTGGCCCGGGTGTTGGAGCTGCCCGGTGAGACCTCGCTTGGCGAGGCGCTGCCCAGGCTCGCCTCCTGGCGGCGCGAGCAGCAGGAAAGGTCCACGGTGGACGGCTGGCGTTACCACGTGGCCTGGCGCCCGGTGCAGTTCGGGGCGGGGGTGGCGCTCACGGGGCGTTGGCTCCTCGCCGTACCGGCCGGGACGGCCGCGGACGAGTGGGCGAACGCCGTGACCCAGGCCCTGACCGGGGCCGGCGCGGAGGCCGTACGGATCGACGTACCGGCCGACGCCACACGGGAGAGCCTCGGCCGAGCCATCGCCGAACTCTCCGAGGATTCGGCGGGTACGGCGGCCGACGTCAACGGGGTGTTGTCCTTCGCCGCGCTGCTGAGCGGCGGGAACGCGGACACCTCCGGCCTGTCCGCCCCGGTCCCGGCCGGTGTGGCCGCGAACGTGGCCCTGGTGCAGGCCCTCGGCGACGCCGACGTACAGGCCCCGTTGTGGTGCGTGACCCGGGGCGCGGTCTCCGTGGGCGGCTCCGACGAGGTGACGGACACGGCCCAGGCGGGCGTGTGGGGCCTCGGCCGTGTGGTGGCCCTGGAGCACCCGGGACGCTGGGGCGGTCTGGTCGACCTGCCCGAAGCAGTCGACGCCGCACTGGCCGTCCGTCTGGTGGGTCTGCTGGCCGGAGCCGCAGGGCAGACCGAGGACCAGGTCGCGATCCGGCCCGCGGGGGTCTTCGCCCGCCGGCTGGTCCAGGCTCCCGCGGTGGAGAGCACGAGGGAACGCTGGCAGCCGTCGTCCGGCACCGTCCTGGTCACCGGTGGCACCGGCGGACTGGGCCGGGAAACCGCGCGTTGGCTGGCCGGGGCAGGCGCCGAGCGGCTGGTGCTGATCAGCCGGCGCGGCCCCGACGCCGACGGAGTGGCCGAACTCCTCAGTGAAATCGAGGAGTTGGGCAGCCGAGCCAGCGTGGTGGCATGCGATGTGGCCGACCGCGACGAACTGGCGCGTCTGATCGCAGAGTTGGCGGACGAGGGCACTCCGGTGCGCGGGGTCGTGCACACCGCGGGCATCAGCCACCTCACCGCCCTGACGGACATCGGCACCGCGGAGTTCGCCGAGGTCTACCGGGCCAAGACAGTGGGTGCGCGCAACCTGCACGAGCTGCTGGGCGACTCGCTGGAGGCCTTCGTGACCTTCTCCACCATCTCCGCGGTCTGGGGCAGCGGCGGACAGAGCGCCTACGCCGCCGCCAACGCTGAGGTGGACGCGCTGATGGAGTACCGCAGGGCCGCTGGGCTCGCCGCGACCTCGGTCGCCTGGGGAGCCTGGGCGGAGGTGGGCATGGCGACCACGGAAGGCGTGGCGGAACAGCTCGGCCTGCGCGGTATCCACGCCATGCCGCCGCACCTCGCCATCGCGGCGATGCGCGACTCGCTGACCGCCGGGGACACCTGCGTCACCGTCTCCGACATGAACTGGACGCGGTTCGCCCCGTCGTTCGCCGTGGCCCGTGCCACCCGACTGCTGGACGAACTGCCCGAAGCCCGCAAGGCGTTGGCGGGCGACGAGCCGACGGCGCCGACCTCCGGGCAGTCGCTGTCGGCCAGGCTGGCGGGGCTGGCCGCGGAGGCCCGCGCCGACGCCCTCCTGGACGCCGTACGCGGCGAGGTCGCCACCGTGCTCGGCCACACCGGGCCGGAGGCGATCGAACCGGACCGGCCGTTCCTGGAGCTGGGCTTCGACTCACTGACCGCGATCCAGCTGCGCAACGCGCTGGGCACGGCCAGCGGACTGAAACTCCCCACCTCGCTGGTGTTCGACCACGCGACCCCCGCCAAGCTCGCCGACTTCCTCGGCGCGGAACTCGCGCTGCTGTCGGCGCCGCAGGAGCCGTCGCCGCAGGCGGCCGAAGAGGCGGCGGCACCGGATCTGCTCGTCTCCATCTTCGCGAGCAGCTACGCACAGGGCCGTTCGGACGAGGCCTTCGACCTGCTGCGGCAGGCGGCCCGGCTGCTCCCGAAGTCCCCGGAGCCGGCCCTGCTCGCCGATCACACCGAACCGGTCCGACTGGCCACGGGCGCGGCGACGGCCCAGCTGTTCTGCCTGCCCTCCCATGTTCCGGTGGCCGGACCGCACCAGTTCGCGCGGTTCGCGGCGTCGTTCCGGGGGGTTCGGGACGTCACCGCTCTGGGGCTGCCCGGCTACCGGGTCGGCCAGATCCTTCCGGAGAACGCCGAGATCCTGCTGGAGGCCCAGGCGGAGCGCATCCGGCGGCAGACGGAGGGTGCCCCCTTCGTGCTGCTCGGCATGTCCTCGGGCGGCTATCTGGCCCACGCCCTGGCCCGGCACATGGAGGACACGGGCGACGCCCCGGCGGCCGTCGTGCTCATCGACCCGTACGCGCCGGACGACGCCGCGCTGCAGAACATCACGGACTCCCTGATGTCCGGCATCTACGAGGAGCGGAACGACGGCTACGTGTCCATGGACGGGCTCCGGCTGAGCGCGTCCTCCTGGTACGGCGACCTGCTGCTCGATCTGGAGCAGCGGGAGGTCGCCGCGCCGACACTCCTGGTCCGCGCCTCCGACCCGCTGCCCGGGATCGCCCCGGACCGGGGCGTCGATTTCTGGCGGACCTCCTGGCAATGGGCGCGGACGGTCGTGGATGTCTCCGGTGACCATTTCACGATGATGGAGGGCCACGCCGATTCCACGGCCCGGGCGGTCACCGACTGGCTCGACGAGCGGCTCGGCGCCGGTTCGGCGGACGGCGAAGACTAGACGTCCTGCTAGGACCGCTGTGTTAGCGAATTCTGTGGGCCGGACGGCCGTACATGATGAATTCTAGGACGTATCTTTCCCTGGGTGGTGTGGTGAATGGACGATGTGTACGAGGCGGTCGTCAATGGCGCCTCTTCCGAAGAACTGGCGCGGCTGAGTCCGCCCAGTGAATATCTCGCCGCTTATCTGCGGGCCGAGGACACCGAAATGTTCGCCGGGGTCCAGGACAAGGACGTCCGGAAATCCCTGCACGTCGGCCGGGTGCCCATGCCCGAACTCGCGCCGGACGAGGTGCTGGTCGCCGTCATGGCGAGTTCGATCAACTACAACACCGTGTGGTCGGCGATGTTCGAGCCGGTTCCCACTTTCGGCTTCCTGCGCCGCTTCGGCCGCCAGGGCGGCTACGCGGCCCGCCACGATCTGCCGTACCACGTCGTCGGTTCCGACGGCGCCGGCGTGGTCGTGCAGGCGGGCAGCGGGGTGCGGCACTGGCGGGCCGGCGACCATGTGGTGGTCAGCCCGGCGTACGTCGACGACCAGGAACCCGCGACCCACGGCGACGGCATGATGGGCAACAACCAGCTCGCCTGGGGCTTCGAGACCAACTTCGGCGGACTGGCGCACTACACCGTGGTACGGGCCAGCCAGCTGCTGCCCAAGCCGGCGCATCTCACCTGGGAGGAGGCCGCGTCCAACACGCTGTGCGCCGGTACGGCGTACCGCATGCTCATCAGCGAGCGCGGCGCCCGGATCAAGGTGGGTGACGTCGTGCTGATCTGGGGGGCGACCGGCGGACTCGGCGGATACGCCGTGCAGCTGGTGCGCAGGGCCGGCGGTATCCCGGTCGGCGTCGTCAGCTCCCCGGAGAAGGCCGAGGTGCTGCGCAGGCTCGGCTGCGAGGTGATCATCGACCGCAACGAGATCGGGATGGGCGGCGGCGAGCCGGCCTCTCCCGAGGAGACGATCGAGATCGGCAAACGGCTCGGCCGCCTCATCCGCAAGGAGGTCGGCGAGGATCCGCATGTCGCGTTCGACTACATCGGCCGCGCCACCTTCGGCGTGTCCGTCTTCGTCGTCCGCCGCGGCGGCACGGTGGTCACCTGCGGTTCCAGCACCGGATATCAGCACCAGTTCGACAACCGGTATCTGTGGATGAACCTCAAGCGGATCGTCGGCAGTCACATCGCCAATCTCCAGGAGAAGGCCGAGTGCAACCGGCTCTTCGAACTCGGATATCTGGCCCCGATGCTCTCGACGACGTATTCCCTGGAAAATGTCGGGGAAGCGGCGCGGCTGGTGCAGCAGAATGAACACATCGGAAAAGTCGGTGTCCTGTGCATGGCTCCGGAGAAGGGGCTCGGTGTCACGGATCCCGCAATGCGGGAGAAAATCGGTGAGGACCGGCTGAAGCTGGTCTGAGGTTCCGGTATTCCGGCTGTTTTTTGGTAGACGACCCGGTTCATTCATGAGAGGCGCTGGCTGTGGTGGCGGAAACATCGATTGGAATACTGGAAACCGGCGGATACGTGCCGGAGACCGCGATCTCCAGCGAGGAGGTGGCGAAGAAGCTGGCCGTCACCGACTCCTGGCTGACGGACGAGTGGATCACCCGCAAGACCCGGATCGTCTCCCGCCGGTACGCGGCGCCGGGCGAGGCCACCTCCGACCTGGCCGCGAGGGCGGCGGAGCAGGCACTTGAGCGGTCCGGGCTCGCCGCCACCGACCTGGACTACCTCATCGTGTCGACGTCGACCGGTGACTCGCCGCAGCCGCCGACCGCGCACCTCGTCCAGAAGGAGATCCAGGCGTACCGCGCGGCCTGTCTCGACATCAACGTGGTGTGCAGTGGCTTCGTGTACGCACTGGCCCTGGCCCAGGGCCTGGTGGCCCAGCGGCCGGGCAGCCACGCCCTGGTCGTCGCCGCCGAGGTCTACTCGCGGTTCGTCGACTTCACCGACCGCCGCACAGCCGCACTCATGGGTGACGGGGCGGGCGCGGCCGTCGTGGGGCAGGTGCCCGAGGGGCGCGGCTTCCTGGGGTTCGAACTCGCCGGACGCGGTGACGCGCACGGGCTGATCCGGGTCGAGGCGGGCGGCAGCCGTATCCCGGCGTCCGCCGAAACCGTCGCGGACGGCGGCCACTTCCTCAGGATGGAGGGCCAGGACGTACGGAACTTCGTGAACGAGAACCTTCCGCCGGCCGTCCGTACACTGACCGACGCCCACGGACTGACCCTGGGGGATGTCCAGCACTTCGTGCCGCACCAGCCCAACGGCGTGATGCTGGACGAACTGGTCGAGCACACCGGCCTGGAGAAGGCCCAGAGCCACCGCACCGTGGAGCAGTACGGCAACATGGGCAGCGCCTCGGTCGCGTACACCCTGCACGACGCCAACCTGCGCGGCCAACTGGGCGAGGGCGACCTGGTCCTGCTGGCCGGCTTCGGCGGCGGCATGTCCCTCGGCGCCGGACTGCTGCGTTGGGGAGGGTCGCGATGACCCCGCACGGCGACGACGACATCAGCAGGGTCGGGGTGGTGGGCGGCGGCACGATGGGTGTCGGCGTCGCCGAGGTGTGTGCGCGGGCGGAGCTCGACGTACGCGTCGCCGTCTCCGGCACCGGCTCCGCCGCCCGGGCCCGGGGCCAGCTGACCGCGTCGCTCGACCGTGCCCTCCGCAAGGAACGGATCACCGAGCGGCAGCGCGAACAGATCCTGGGACGCGTGGAGTTCACCACGGACCGGACGGAACTGGCGGACCGTCAACTGGTCGTCGAGTGCATCGTGGAGGACGAACCGGCGAAGCTGTCCCTGTTCGCCGAACTCGACAAGATCGTCGAGGACCCGGAGGCGATCCTGGCCTCGAACACCTCGTCCCTGCCCATCATGCGACTGGCCCGTGCCACCGACCGGGCCGGTCACGTCATCGGCATGCACTTCTTCAACCCGGCACCCGACCTGCCGCTCGTCGAACTGGTCGGCTCCCTCCTGACGGAGGAGCACATCATGACGCGGGCGCGGGCGTTCACCGCGGACGTCCTGGGCAAGTCGACGATCGTCTCCCCGGACCGCACCGGTTTCGTGGTGAACTCCCTGCTGATCCCCTACCTCGTGAGCGCCATCCGCATGCTCGAATCCGGGTTCGCCTCCGCCGAGGGGATCGACCTCGGCATGGTCGCGGGCTGCGCCCACCCGCTGGGCCCACTTCGGCTGGCCGACCTGATCGGCCTCGACATCGTCGCGTCCGTCGCGGGCGCGCTCTACGAGGAGTACAAGGAACCGCTGTTCGCGCCCCCGCCGCTCCTGAGCAGGATGGTGGAAGGCGGCCTGCTGGGCCGGAAATCGGGGCGGGGCTTCTACACGTATCAGTGACCCGAGGTGAGTCACGGGGTGAGCGCCCCCGGAATGATCCGTTGTTCAGCGGCTACCAGGGCCACCGGGTCCGTACGGGCCGGGCGAGGAGAACTCCGACAGCTCGCCCCGCGTACAGGCCGCCTCGTCCGCCGCCCGTGCAGCCCCTCAGGTTCAGGCCGGAGGGGCTGCACGCGATGGTGAGTGCCGGACACAGGTAGGGAGTGGGCGGTGCACACTCAGGGCGGCCGGCCGGCGTACGACACCGACGGGACGGCCGGCCATGGCGGGGCGGCCGGCACCGTCCGGGGTGGTGGTCGCCAGGACGACCAGGTCCACCACCGGAACACCCGCGGCGGCGAGCGCGGCGGCCCCGGCCTCGACGGCGAGGTCCCCCGTACTGGTTCCGGGACCGGCGCGACGGCGGCGGGCGATCCCCGTACGCGAGCGGATCCAACGGTCGGAGGTGTTGAGGCCGTCCCGGACCAGATCGTCGTTGCTGACGACCTGCTCCGGAAGACAGGCCCCGACACCCGCGACGACGGCGACACAAGGCTGTGGCACGAGGCCACCTCATTCCCGGGTGTTTCTGGTTGCCGGTTCAACCGGCCTGCTCTCGATCACCAGAAAACCGTCCAGGCCACCTCGTCCGGAAGTGCGCCCGGACATGGATGTGTTGAACCTGTTGATCCGGTTTCTTCCGTGCTCCCGAGCCCGTCGGCCACCGCTTTTGTCGGGCGGGCGCCCGGTTGTCCTGCGCCGGGGGACCGGCGGCGGGCTGATGCCGCCGAATGGCGGAGCGGTCGATGCCACTCGTAGGGCCGATATCACTCGTACGGCTGATGTGGCGGGGGGCCCGGACCGACACGGCCGGTGACATTCAGGGCGGAACCGGCGACGGCGGCGGGGTGCCCAGGGTGGTTTCCGCGGGCTGACGGTCACGGGCTAAAACGGACGACGTGCGGACAACCGTACGGACGGCGAGGGCCGGGGAGCAGGTGAATCCCTGACCCTCGCCGTCTGTTCGTGACCGGTTCCGACCAGCTCTGATCGGTTTGGTGGGCCGGGGGAACGTGCATCCGAAAGGCTTATCGGTCTGCCGTGGCAGGTGCCATACCAGACCGGCGACCCGTTCGGGGGAGTTTGTCAACTGCCCACCGCGCATGATGCGTTGCCGACTACTGTGAGTGGCCGCCGGGCAACACAGGGCCGTTTTCCGACTCTCGACCGGCACCGTGATGGCGCACGCCCGAGTCGCGCAGACGCGCGGTCCCGCAGGTCCCGACGCACCAGTACGAGGACGAAGATGTCTCACCTCCGAGCACCGGCCCCCCGCGCAGACCGCCGTGAGGGCGGGCGGCACGGTCGGCCGGTCGCCCGTACCGTCCCCTCACTGCCCGAGACCCAGATACGGCCCCAGCTCATGCGGCTCGCCGTGCTGCCACCGCTCGCGGTCGGCCTCAGCGCCTGCGCGGCCGTCCTGTTCATCGTCCGCACCACCGGCGTACGGCCCACCCTCACCCTGCTCGCCGTGCTCACCGGAGCCGTCGGCGTGGCCCTCGTGGGCGTCGTCATCGCCCTGGTGGCCGCCGACCGCACCGCCAGATCCGTGCACGAACGCCTGGGCGCCCTGCGCCGCGTCAGCGCCCGGGGCGAGGTGGAACTGCGCGCCCTCGTCGAGGGGCTGCGGCGCGGCGACCCGCCGCCCGCCCGCAGGACGCGGGGCGTACCCGCCACCGACGCCGACGACTTCGAACTCCTCGGCGCCGACCTCACCCGCGCCCACGACAGCGCCGTGGCCGCCGTCGTCCAGGCCTCGCAGCTCTCCAGCCAGGCGGGCAGCGAACAGAAGGTCGAGGTCTTCGTCAACCTCGCCCGCCGCCTCCAGTCCCTCGTGCACCGCGAGATCTCCATCCTCGACGAGCTGGAACACGAGATCGAGGACCCGGACATCCTCAAGGGCCTCTTCCACGTCGACCACCTCGCCACCCGCATCCGCCGGCACGCCGAGAACCTCGCCGTCCTCGGCGGCGCCGTCTCCCGCCGCCAGTGGAGCAACCCCGTCTCCATGACGGAGGTGCTCCGCTCGGCCATCGCGGAGGTCGAGCAGTACTCGCGGGTCAAGCTCGTGCCCCCGATCGACGGCACCCTGCGCGGACACGCCGTAGCCGACGTCATCCACCTGCTCGCCGAACTCGTCGAGAACGCCACCGTGTTCTCCGCCCCCCACACCCAGGTGCTGCTGCGCGCCAACCTCGTGACCTCGGGGCTCGCCATCGAGGTCGAGGACCGCGGCCTCGGCATGCCCGTGGAGGAGCAGCACAAGATGAACACGCTGCTCACCGACCCCGACCAGGTCAACGTCGCCAGCCTGCTCCAGGACGGCCGCATCGGCCTCTTCGTGGTCTCCCAGCTCGCCCGCAGGCACGGCATCCACGTCCGCCTCCAGACCAACATCTACGGCGGTGTGCAGGCCGTACTCGTCGTACCGCAGGGGCTGCTGGGCAACGACACGGACACCGGCGCGGGCGTACCCCGGTCCATGCCCCAGGCGACGGCTCAGCCCCAGGCCCCCGCCCGGACCCAGGAGACCGGCGGCATGCGGCGGGTCGCCGAGCCGCCCCGGCAGCGCCCGTCGGCCGCCGGTCACGAGGGACGGCACCAGGCGCCTGCGACACCCGGCCCCGGCACCCAGCCCGGCGGCTCGACACACCGACGGCCGGAGGCACCCAGGCCCGCGGCGCCGAACGGCCGGCCCCCGGCACCGCTGCCCGTACGCGGGGCCCGCGTGGAGCGGCCCAACCCCGCGGAGGCCATGCCCGGGGTACGGCCCGGCGACCGGAAGACCGTCGCCGAGAACACGGCGGCGGCGCCCACCCCCCGAGGCAGCGCGGTGCGCGGCACCATGGGCAAGCCCCAACTGCCCCGCCGCCGTGCCCAGGAGCACATCGCGCCCCAGTTGCGCGGCGGTCCGGCGGCCCCCCGCCCGGAGACCGAGCACGTCGGGCACGACCCGGGCCTCATGGCCGCCTTCCAGCGCGGCATCGGGCTCGCGGAGGCACGCCAACTGGAGGCGGACTACACCGACCCGGCCGTGGCTGCGATGGAGAGGGCGTACGAGGCGGAGTACGGGGAGTCCGCGCACACTCGGCCGCCGGCCGGGCGACCGGCGTCCCCGGAACCCTCGTACAGCGAACCGGCGTACGGCGAACCGATGTACGGGGAGTCGGCCTACCCGGCCCTGGCGGAGGTGCCGCACCCGGCGCCGGAGCCCGTCCAGTTGCCGGGCATCCCCTCCACGGGTGTCCCGCCGACGGGCGGAGGCGTGGGCCGAGCCGACGCCGCGGTGCCTTCCAGGGACCCCAGGGACCCCAGGGACCCCAGGGACGTCGGCGATTCGGACCCCAGGGCCCCCATGGACGTACCGCCCATGGACCCGCCTCCGATATCCGAGGCGCACCGGCTGCGCGCCCCCGGACACGATCTGGACCTCACCGCCCGGCACGACGGGAGCGCACCGGCCGGATGACCACCCTCCGCACCACCACCAGCCACGGCACCACCAGCCACGGCACCACCAGTCACCGCACCGACCCTGCCCCCACCCTCAGCGCTCCCGCAGACCTTCGTACCTCAAGGAGTCGATCCACCATGGCGAGCGACCTGCCGACCGGCCATGTATCCGATCTCGACTGGCTGATGAGCGGCCTCGTCCAGCGCGTACCGCACACCACGAGCGCGGTACTCCTGTCCTGCGACGGACTGGTCAAGTCCGTGCACGGACTCGACCCGGACAGCGCCGACCACATGGCCGCCCTGGCCTCCGGCCTCTACTCGCTCGGACGCAGCGCGGGCGTGCGGTTCGGGGACGGCGGTGAGGTACGGCAGGTGGTCGTCGAACTCGATTCGACCCTGCTGTTCGTCACCACCGCCGGCTCCGGCACCTGCCTCGCCGTGCTGGCCGGCCGCGAGGCCGACGCCGCGGTCCTCGGCTACGAGATGGCGATGCTGGTCAAGAGCGTCCGCCCGTACCTGATGACCGCGCCCCGGCAGTCCGCCGTCGAACCTACGGCGATGAGGCCTTGAGCGTGACGGCGGCCGGCGACGGGCCCTGGCTCGACGACGCGGCCGGACGGCTGGTGCGCCCCTACACCGTCAGCAACGGCCGGACCCGGCCGACCACCGCCCTCGACCTCATGTCGCAGGTGATGGCCACCGGAGCCACCCCCCTCGGCTACCTCGGCCCTGAGCACGCTCACGCGCTCGACCTGTGCCGGGTGCCCGTCTCGGTCGCCGAGGTGTCCGCCCAGCTCAAGCTGCCCGCGGTGGTCACCAAGGTGCTGCTGTCCGACCTCGTCGACTGCGGGGCGCTGACGACGAAACCGCCCGAGTTCTACCACAAACCCACTGACCGGTCCCTTCTGGAGGCAGTGCTAGATGGACTACGACGACAGCTCTGATCCCTTCCCCACCGCGTTGAAGATCCTGGTGGCGGGAGGGTTCGGAGTCGGCAAGACGACCCTCGTCGGCGCGGTGAGCGAGATCGCGCCGCTCAGCACGGAGGAACTGCTCACCACGGTGAGCGCCTCGACCGACAGTCTCGAAGGCATCGAGAACAAGGTCGAGACCACCGTGGCGATGGACTTCGGCCGCATCACCCTGGACCCCGAACACGTCCTCTATCTGTTCGGCACGCCCGGACAGGAGAGGTTCTGGTTCATGTGGGACGAGCTCTCCGAGGGGGCGCTCGGCGCGGTGATCCTCGCCGACACCCGGCGCCTGGAGGACTGTTTCGCGGCCGTCGACTTCTTCGAGCAGCGCGGCCTCGGCTTCATCGTCGCGATCAACGAGTTCGACGGCTCGTACCGCTACGACCCCGAGGAGGTGCGCGCCGCGATCGACCTGGACCCCGAGATCCCGATCGTGCGCTGCGACGCCCGGATCTCCAGTTCGGGGGTGCAGACCCTGCTCGTCCTCGTACGGCATCTGCTCGCGCACGCGCCGGCGCCCGCCCCCAGCGCCCACAGCGAGGGAGCCCGCCCATGAGCTACGGCCCGCCCCGCCCGGCCGGTCGTCTGCTGCTGACCCCCGCGGACGACGAGGCCCCGGCCCGCACCCGGCGACTGCGCGGGCTGGGCTTCGGGGAACGGCCCGAGCCCGCCCTCGACGCCTTCGCGGACCGGCTCGCCGAGCTGGTCCGCGCGCCGTACGCGATGGTCAACTTCGTCGGCGAGGAGCGGCAGTTCTTCGCCGGGCTCCATGTTCCCGGTCTCGGTCCCGGGGGCGGTGGCGGTGGTGGTGGCGACTCCGGTGAGGTGAAGCCTCGGGTGGGCCGTCAGTTGCCGCGCGACCACGGGTTCTGCCCGCATGTGGTGGTCCGGCGCAAGGCGCTCGTCCTGGAGGACGTCCGGGACTATCCGCGGTTCGCGGGCAATCCGGTCGTCGACGAGTTCGGCATCCACTCCTATCTGGGCGCGCCGCTCCTGGACAACGCGGGCATGGCGCTGGGCACGGTGTGTGTCGCCGACTTCGAGCCGCGCCCGTGGGGGAGGGCGGGGCTGGAGACCATCAAGGCGATGGCGGCGGAACTGGCCGGGCGGCTCGCGCCGGGGGAGGCCCCCGGCTGACGGGCGGCGCCGCGACCAGGGACGGTGTGAAGGAAAGCTGCGGCGGCGCTTAAGAAAACCTCGATGGACCAGCGACCCGGCGTACGGCAGATTTCCTCTCGCGGCCCCCGTTTCCCGGCCTCACCCCTCTCCCCGCCACGGGCGCCTTCGGTGTGCGCTGCCCCGGGGGCTACCCGAAGGAGCCGTTGCGTTGAAGGCGCTGGTCAAGGACAAGGCGGAGCCCGGGCTGTGGCTGGCGGACGTACCGGAACCGGCGGTCGGCCCCGGTGACGTACTGATCAAGGTGCTCAGGACCGGGATCTGCGGCACGGACCTGCACATCCGGGCCTGGGACGGCTGGGCGCGGCAGGCGATCCGTACGCCGCTCGTCGTCGGGCACGAGTTCGTCGGCGAGGTCGTCGAGGTCGGGCGCGATGTCACCGAGATCGGTGTCGGCGAGCGGGTCAGCGGCGAGGGACACCTGGTGTGCGGCCGGTGCCGCAACTGTCTCGCCGGGCGCCGTCACCTGTGCCGGGCCACGGTGGGGCTCGGCGTCGGCCGGGACGGTGCCTTCGCCGAGTACGTGGCGCTGCCCGCCGCCAACGTGTGGGTGCACCGCGTGCCCGTCGACCTCGACGTGGCGGCCATCTTCGACCCGTTCGGCAACGCCGTGCACACCGCGCTCTCGTTCCCGCTGGTCGGGGAGGATGTGCTGATCACCGGGGCCGGCCCGATCGGCCTGATGGCGGCGGCGGTCGCCCGGCACGCGGGAGCGCGGAACGTCGTCGTCACCGACGTCAGCGAGGAACGGCTCGAACTGGCCCGCAAGATCGGCGCGAGCCTGGCGCTGAACGTCTCCGGGGCGACCATCGCGGACGGCCAGCGCACCCTCGGTCTGCGCGAGGGCTTCGACATCGGCCTGGAGATGTCCGGCCGCCCCGAGGCACTGCGCGAGATGATCGCCAACATGACCCACGGCGGACGCATCGCCATGCTCGGCCTGCCGTCCGAGGAGTTCCCGGTCGACTGGACCCGGATCGTCACCTCGATGATCACCATCAAGGGGATCTACGGCCGGGAGATGTTCGAGACCTGGTACGCGATGTCGGTACTCCTGGAGGGCGGCCTCGACCTCGCGCCGGTCATCACCGGCCGCTACGACCACCGTGACCACGAGGCCGCGTTCGCGGACGCGGCGAGCGGCCGGGGCGGCAAGGTCATCCTGGACTGGAACACGTAACTCCGCCGTATCTTCAGGCGTATACCAGGGCATGTCGCCAGCCGCTTCGCCAGCCGCTTCGCCAGTCGCATCGCCAGCCATTCCTTCAGGCACACCTTCAGGAGCTTCCTCATGTTCGACTCCGTGCGCGACGATCTGCGCGCCACCCTCGACGAGATCCGCGCCGCCGGTCTGCACAAGCCCGAGCGCGTCATCGGCGGCCCGCAGTCGGCGACCGTGGCCGTCACCTCGGGGGGACGCCCCGGCGACGTCCTCAACTTCTGCGCCAACAACTACCTCGGCCTCGCCGACCACCCCGAGGTCGTCGCCGCCGCCCACGAGGCGCTCGACCGCTGGGGCTACGGCATGGCCTCCGTGCGGTTCATCTGCGGTACGCAGGAGGTGCACAAGGAGCTGGAGGCCCGGCTGTCGGCGTTCCTCGGGCAGGAGGACACGATCCTCTACTCCTCCTGCTTCGACGCCAACGGCGGTGTCTTCGAGACCCTCCTCGGCGCCGAGGACGCGGTGATCTCCGACGCCCTCAACCACGCCTCGATCATCGACGGCATCCGCCTGTCCAAGGCGCGCCGCTTCCGCTACGCCAACCGCGATCTCGCCGATCTGGAACGGCAGTTGAAGGACGCGTCCGACGCGCGGCGCCGTCTGGTCGTCACCGACGGCGTGTTCTCCATGGACGGGTACGTGGCCCCGCTGCGCGAGATCTGCGACCTCGCCGACCGGTACGACGCCATGGTCATGGTCGACGACTCGCACGCCGTCGGGTTCGTCGGCCCGGGCGGCCGGGGCACCCCTGAGCTGCACGGCGTCATGGACCGCGTGGACATCGTCACCGGCACGCTCGGCAAGGCGCTGGGCGGCGCGTCCGGGGGCTACGTGGCCGCGCGCGCCGAGATCGTCGCGCTGCTGCGCCAGCGCTCACGCCCGTACCTGTTCTCGAACACGCTTGCCCCGGTGATCGCCGCCGCCTCGTTGAAGGTGCTCGACCTGCTGGAGTCGGCGGACGACCTGCGGACCCGGCTCGCCGAGAACACCGCCCTGTTCCGCCGCCGGATGACCGAGGAGGGCTTCGGCATCCTCCCCGGCGACCACGCCATCGCCCCCGTGATGATCGGCGACGCCACGAAGGCCGGCCGCCTGGCGGAGCTGCTGCTGGAGCGGGGCGTGTACGTGATCGGCTTCTCGTACCCGGTCGTGCCGCAGGGGCAGGCCCGGATCCGGGTCCAGTTGTCGGCGGCGCACTCCACCGAGGACGTGAACCGCGCGGTCGACGCCTTTGTCGCGGCCAGGGCGGAGCTGGAGGGCTGACCGGGCCGGTCGGGGGGTAGCGTCCCAGGACTCGTCGGGTCCTGGGCGCGGGTGCTGGATAATCGCTCGCATGATCGAAGCGCGGCGGCTCCACATCCTGCGTGCGGTGGCGGACCACCGTACGGTGACGGCGGCTGCCGCCGCGCTGTACCTCACGCCCTCCGCCGTCTCCCAGCAGCTCACGGCCCTGGAGCAGGAGACCGGCCACCGGCTCGTCGAGCGCGGCGCCAAGGGCGTACGGCTGACCCCGGCCGGCGAGATCCTGCTCGCCCACACCAACGTGGTCCTCGCCCAGTTGGAGCGCGCGGAGGCCGAGCTGGCCGCGTACGACTCGGGCGCCGCGGGCACGGTCACCGTCGCCGCCTTCGCAACCGGCATCGCCCTGGTCGTCGCCCCCGCCCTGGCCCGCCTCGCCGAGACCGCCCCCGGCATCCGGATCCGCGTCCAGGACGCCGAGGGCGACGCCAGCCTGCCGATGGTGCTGGACCGGCAGGTCGACGTCGCGGTGGCCGTCGAGTACCGGGGAGCGCCGCCCGCCGACGACCCCCGCCTCACCCACGTCCCCCTCTACGCCGAGCCCTTCGACGCGGTCGTCCCGGTCACCCACCGCCTCGCCGACGCCCGCGAGGTACCGCTCGCGGA
>NZ_LIQQ01000066.1 GCF_001418565.1 Streptomyces graminilatus
GGGCTTCCTCGTCGGAGCCGTGGCCCGCGCCAGGGGTACGGAGGGTGTCGGGGCTCGGGGCCGATTCGGGGTCCCACGGGACGGCGAGGGCGGCGAGTTCGGCGCCGGGGGCGACGGTGAGGCCGTGCATGCCGTAGAAGATCCGTCCGCCAGCCGGCGCGTGGACCGTGTGCTCCGTGCCGTCGGCGGGGTCGATGATGTGGCCCAGCACGTCGCCCTCGGCCACTTCTCCGATGACGTCGGTGTCGAAGGCGAACTCCGGGTACCACAGGCCGGTGGCCTCGGCGGTGACGCCGGCGGACCAGACCCACTCGCGAATCGCGGCCGGGGCTGAACCGCCCTGGTCGAGGACGCCCAAGTGGCGCAGCGCCCTGAGAAGTCCGTCGACGCGTCGGAGGGCCGTTGGCTCGTCGCGCTGTCCGAGCGAGCCCACCTCGACGAGGACCGCCGAGATACCGCGGCGGGCGGCGGCCGCGTGGCTGTTGCCGCCGTCGGCCTTCAGTCCGAGGATGACGTCCTCGATGCCGAAGGAGCCCGCCAGTACGGCCGTGGCCTTGTCGAGGTCCGGGTCGCCGGTGAGGCGATAGCCGACGAAGTCCCGCAGGACCTGGTCGATGCCGCCGCAGTGCAGGTCGACGTAGACGTCGGCGCCGTCGAGGAGGTGGGTGAAGAGCCAGGCGGCCAGCCGCTCGGTGGGGCCGCCGGACGGGTCGCCGGGGAAGACCCGGTTGAGGTTCACGCCGTCGACCGGGGAGATGTTGAGCCGGCCCTGGTACACGGCGGGCGGGTTGGCGACGGGGCAGATGATCACCTGGCCGTGCACCTCGCGGGGGTCCAGCCGCTCCGCCAGTCGTACGACGGCGTCGATGGGCGTGAACTCGCCTCCGTGCACACCCGCGGTGATGACGACCCGGGGGCCGGGGCGGGAGCCGTTGACCAGGGTCAGCGGGATGCCGACGGTGAGGGTGCCGAGATCCGCCTGGACGGTGCCGCGAGCCTTGGTGCCGGGCCCGGCGCGCAGGGCGCCGACGGAGAGGGTGGCGTCGTTCATGGTCAGGCCTCCGTACGGCCGACGGTGGAGATGAAGCCGATGGGCTGGGGCGAGGTGCCGTCCAGCGCCAGGTCGGCGGCGATGTCGCCGAAGGCGGGCGCGAGCTTGAAGCCGTGGCCGGAGAAACCGGCGAGCAGGATCACGTTCTCGGCGCCGGGCAGAGGGCCGACCAGGGGGCGGCTGCTCTCGGTGTAGCCCTCCATATAGACGGAGAGCCGGGTCGGGTCGGGGTGCAGGTCCGGCATGTGACGCCCGATCAGCTCGGAGAAGATCTCCAGCTCTTCCGGACGTACCGTGCGGTCCAGCTGGTTCGGGTCGCCCGCCGGCTGGTGCAGGGCGCGGGAGAGGCCGAGCTTGACGGAGATGCCGTCCGGGGAGGGCAGGCCGTAGCAGTGGGTGGGCGCGGTCCTGATGAACGCCGGGCGCTCCTCGCCGAACCAGGCTTCGGGGCTGGTGGGCACGTACCAGGCGCTGACGAGGCGGCGGACGTCCACCTCCCACGGCAGGTCGGGCAGCAGATCGTTGACCCATGGTCCGGGGGTGACGACGGCGGTGTCGAAGCGCTCACTGCCGGAGTCGGTGCGGATCTCGACGCCGCCCGCGACGGGGACGATCTCGCGGACCGTGCTGTAGCGGTGGATCACCGCGCCCAGCTGCTCGGCGCGGCGGGCGGCGGTCTGGATGGTCAGCTCCGGGCGGATGAAACCGGCGCGGCGGTCGAGCACGGCCGCGTCGCCGTCCTCGATGCGGTACTGGGGGAATCGTTTCGCCAGAAGCCCGGCGTCCAGCACCTCGTGGTCGAGGTCGTGCTCCGCGATGGACTGCAGGACGGTGGCCATCTGCTGGTGTCCGGTCGGTCCCATCAGCAGGCATCCGGTCAGCCGGCGCAGCTCGCGGCCGGTCTCCTGCTGGAGCTGCTCCCACAGGGAGTCGGCGTGCTTGAGGAGCGGGACGTAGCGGGAGTCCTCGAAGTGCGCGCTGCGGAAGATCCGGGTCTCACCGCCTGCGGCACTGCGGTCGTGGCCGGGTGCGAACCGGTCGTATCCGACGACCTCGGCGCCACGGGCCGCCAGCCGCCAGGCGGCCTGGCTGCCCATCGTTCCGACGCCGACGACGGCGACGCGCTTCCTGGCAGCAGACACAGACTTTCCTTTCGTATCGCCGAGGCGCATGCTGGGCGCCCGACGTGAGGTTGGTCGATTCGAGGCGATTTGGACGGGGGTCGGGCCCTTTTCCTCGGGTCCTCGGCTCACAGCCGCCGCATCTCGCGGTGCCGGCCCACTTCTTCGGAATCTCTCCCGATAGACCGTGCCACATTGTGGAACGCTGTGCTAGAATCTGGCACGAGAATGGCAGTGGCGCGATGTGGAGTCAATAGGGTGTTCATCAGAAGTTCCGAGGATTAACGGGGGGAAATCGGATGGAAATGAAGAGTGTGACCAGGTCTTTGCGCGTCCTGGAGGCGGTCGCCCAGCATCAGCCGGTCACCGTCGGGGAGTTGACGAAGCTTTTCGGCCTGCCGAAGTCGACGGTGCAGCGCACCCTGGTCACCCTGGCCGAGGCGGGCTGGCTGCGCGCGAACCGCAAAGACACCACGCGTTGGGAGATCGGTGCCCGGGTTCTGGCCGTACGACCCGCCGCCCTACAGGGCTCCAGCCTGTTCGCCGCCGCCCGCGAACCCATGATCCGGCTTCGCGACACGGTCAACGAGACCATTCACCTCTCGGTGCCCGACGCACTGCAGTGCATGGTCGTCGTCGACCGCGTCGACTGCGACCACCCGGTACGCACCTTCCACAACATCGGCGACACCTCCCCACTGCACGCCACCGCCGTGGGGCGCGCGATCCTTGCCCGGCTTCCGAAGGCAGACGTCGAGGAGCTCATCACCCAGGGCCTGGAGCGCTTCAGCGACACGACCCCCGCCGACCCCGACGAACTGCGCGCCGAGCTGGACCGGATCCGCACCGACGGGTACGCGGTCAACCGGAACCAGTACCGACCGGGCGTCTGTGCCCTCGCCGCGCCCGTGCTCGACGAGAACGGCACCCCGCTGGCCGCCGTGGGGGTCTCGATGCCCGACTCCCGATACGACGTGGACCGGGAGTCCGAGTGGGGCGGCCTCGTCGTCGACGCGGCACAGGAGATCAGCGGACGCCTACTGGGCGGCTAAGGGAAGGCGGCGGCCCAGGAGGGCCCGGGACCGGCGAGGGCCGGCTTGCACGTGTCGGGGCGTGCGGGTCGGCCCTCGCCGTACGTCGGGGCGCTCCTGCCTCTCATCGCCGTGAAGACTGTCGGGCCCCACTTCAACCTCCATGCCGTATTGTGGAACGCCGTGCTAGAATCCGGCATGGATCATGCCCACGGCTCCGGAGGGGAGTCAAGAGGTGAGCACGACGAAGCCACGCGACTGACGGGGGTCCCGGATGGAAATGAAGAGCGTCACCAGGTCACTGCGCATCCTGGAGGCGGTCGCCCGGCATCAGCCCGTGACCCTGGGGGAGCTGACGAAGCTCTTCGGCCTGCCGAAGTCGACGGTGCAGCGCACCCTGGTCACCCTCAACGAGGCCGGCTGGCTCCGGGCCAACCGCAGGGACACCACGCGCTGGGAGATCGGTGCCCGGGTTCTGGCCGTACGACCCGCCGCCCTACAGGGCTCCAGCCTGTTCGCCGCCGCCCGCGAACCCATGATCCGGCTCCGGGACACGGTCAACGAGACCATTCATCTCTCGGTGCCCGACGCACTGCAGTGCATGGTCGTCGTCGACCGCGTCGACTGCGACCACGCCGTACGCACCTTCCACGCCATCGGCGACACCTCGCCTCTGCACGCCACGGCCGCCGGGCACGCGATCCTCGCGCATCTCCCGAATCCCGAGGTCGAGGAGTTCGCGACGGGCACATTCGAGGGGTACGGCGAGGAGACCATCACCGACCCCGAGGAACTGCGTACGGAACTCCAGCGGGTCCGGGATCGTGGCTACGCCGTCAACCACAACCAGTACTTGCAGGGGGTCTGCGCCATCGCGGCGCCCGTCCTGGACGGTGAGGGCACTCCGCTGGCCGCCGTGGCCGTCTCCCTGCCCGGCTCCCGCTTCGAGCCCGGCCGATTGCCCGAACTGGGGCGGCTGGTCGCCGAGACGGCGGCGGAGATCACCGCCCGGCACCTGGCCTGACGACGGTCCGGCTCCGGGTCCTCGCCCCGGCTGACGGCCGCGCTCCCGACCCGGACCGGTCCGGCCCCCTGCGGGAGGCGACCAGGCGCACCCCTGCGAGGAGCCGACTTCACGGCATCACTTCACGATCACGTAGATCTTGCGCACGGTTTCGATGGTCTTCCAGACACCGACGAAGCCCGGCTTCATGACAAAGCTGTCGCCTGCCTTGTAGACCACCGGCTCACCACCTTCCGGCGTGAGCTCGACGATGCCGGCGAGGATGTGGCAGAACTCGAAGGTCTCGCCCTTGATCGAGCGCGTCTCGCCGGGCGTAGCTTCCCAGACCCCCGTATGGATCGTCTCCCCGCGGGCGACGTCCTGGGGCCAGGTCATGAACGCGGGGTCGCCGGAAACCAGACGTTCCGGGAGCGGTCCGGACTCGTGCGGCGCGAAGGAGGGATTGGTGTCGATGGTCTTCAGGAACGACATGTTCTTCCTTTCCTGGGCTCAAGAACTTGGTCACCGCATGGGCACGGCGACGTACTGGTACTCAAGGAACTCCTCGATCCCGACCCGGCCGCCCTCGCGGCCCAGCCCGGACTGCTTGACGCCGCCGAAGGGGGCGGCCGGGTTGGAGACGAGGCCGGTGTTGAGGCCGACCATGCCGACCTCCAAACGCTCGCTGACCCGAAGGGCGCGGTCCAGGCCCTCGGTGAAGACGTAGCCGACGAGGCCCCAGGGCGTGTCGTTGGCCCGGCGGACCACCTCGTCCTCGTCCTCGAAGGTGAGGATCGCCGCGACCGGGCCGAAGATCTCCGTGTCCATCAGGCGGCTGTCGGGGGCCACGTCCGCGAGCACGGTCGGCGGGTAGAAGCAGCCCGGCCCCTCGGGCGTACGGCCGCCGACGAGCACCCGGGCGCCGCGCTCCACCGCGTCGGCCACCAGTTCCTCGACCTTGCCCCGGCCGACCCTGTCGATCAGCGGGCCGACGTCGACGCCGTCCCGGGTGCCAGGGCCCACGACCAGCGCGCCCATGCGCTCGGCCAGGCGACGCCCGAACTCCTCCACCACGGAGCTGTGGACGAAGAAGCGGTTGGCGGCGGTGCAGGCCTCGCCCATGTTGCGCATCTTGGCGACCATCGCGCCGTCGACCGCCTTGTCCAGGTCGGCGTCCTCGAAGACGATGAACGGCGCGTTCCCGCCCAGCTCCATCGAGGTCCGCACGACCGCCTCCGCGCTCTGGGCGAGCAGCAGGCGTCCGACGTTGGTGGAGCCGGTGAAGGACAGCTTGCGAACCCGCCCGCCGCGCAGGAGCGGTTCGCA
The DNA here is from genome assembly GCF_001418565.1 of Streptomyces graminilatus. GTDB lineage: Bacteria > Actinomycetota > Actinomycetes > Streptomycetales > Streptomycetaceae > Streptomyces > Streptomyces graminilatus. The sequence continues at coordinate 5,533 of NZ_LIQQ01000066.1, forward strand.
CACCTCCCCGGCACGGGAGGTGGTGACGACGTTGAGCACGCCGTCCGGCAGCCCGGCCTCCTTGAGGATCGCGGCGAGAGCCAGGCTGGAAAGGGGGGTCTGCGGGGCAGGCTTGAGGATCATCGTGCAGCCGGCGGCGATCGCCGGGCCGATCTTGCGGGTGCCCATGGCCAGCGGGAAGTTCCACGGGGTGATCAGCAGACAGGGGCCGACGGGTCGGCGGGAGAGCAGCATGCGGTTGCGGCCGTCGGGCAGGACGCCGTGGCCGCCCTCAATACGTACGGCCTCCTCGGAGAACCAGCGGAAGAACTCGGCCGCGTACGCCACCTCTCCTCTGGCCTCGGCCAGGGGCTTGCCCATCTCGGCCGTCATCAGGTGGGCCAGCTCGTCGGTGCGCGCGACGATGATCTCGTACGCCCGGCGCAGGATCTCGCTGCGGGCCTGGGGCGCCGTACGGGCCCACGCCTCCTGCGCCTGGACGGCCGCCTCCTCGGCGCGCTGGGCGTCCTTGGCGCCCGCGTCGGCGACGTGGCAGAGGATCTCACCGGTCGCGGGGTCGTCGACGGGCATGGTGGCGCCGTCCGCGGCGTCCGCCCAGGCGCCACCGATGAACAACTGCGTGGGTGTGTCGGTCATGAGTTCTCTCCTGGTTGTCCGGGTCGGTCGGCGGTGGGGTCGAGCAGTTCCGCGAGGTGCAGGGCGCGGATGCCCCGGTCACCGGCGAGGTGGTCGATCTGGGTGACACAGCTGAAACCGTCGGCCACGACGACTGTCGGCGTGTCCTGGTCGATGTCGTCCAGGCGTGGCTTCAGGGCCAGGTCGGCGACGGCCATCGAGGTGTCGTAGTGCTGTGCCTCGAAGCCGAAGTTCCCGGCGAGTCCGCAGCAGCCCTCGGCCTCGTCGACGTTGTGTACGCCGAGGCGGCCGAGCAGGTCGCGGGGGTGGCTGCCCTTGAAGGTGGCGTACTCGTGGCAGTGGGTCTGCAGGACGACCCGGTCCGGGAGCGCCGGCGGGGTCCAGTCCGGCGCGGCCAGGTCGGTCAGGGCGCCGGTGAGGGTGTGGACGCGGGCCGCGACACGCCGGGCGGCCCCGGTGCCGAGCAGTTCGGGCACGTCCCGCTTGAGGGCGGCGGCGCAGCTGGGTTCGGCCACGACGATGGGCCGGTCGTCGCCGTTGTCGAGGTGGGCGACCGTACGGGCCATGATGCGGCGGGCGGTGGACAGTTGGCCGGTGCTGACCCAGGTCAGGCCGCAGCACAGGCCGTCCTCGGCCGTGCAGGGGATGCCCGCGTCGGCGAGTACGCGGCTCGCGGCGCCCGCCACCTCGGGGCGGAAGGCGCGGGTGAAGCTGTCGACGAAGAGCAGGGCCTTCGCCGGTTCGCCGGTCCTCGCCCTGCGCAGGGCATCGCGAAGCGCGTGCCGGGAGGCGAAGGCCGGGATGCGGCGCTTCGTGGTCACACCGCCGAGCCGGGCGAGCAGTTTGCCGACCGGGCCGCGCAGCAGCGCGTTGACCGGGCGGGCGGCGTATCCGGCCAGGGCCGAGGTCAGCGGCAGCCAGCCCAGCGAGTAGTGGGAGCGGGGCCGGATCCTGCCCTTGTAGTGCTGGTGCAGGAACTCCGCCTTGTACGTGGCCATGTCGACGCCGACCGGGCAGTCGCTGGAGCACGCCTTGCAGGACAGACACAGGTCGAGGGCGTCACGCACCTCCGTCGAGCGCCAGCCGTTCTGGACGAGGTCGCCCCGCACCATCTCCTGGAGCAGCCGGGCCCGGCCCCGGGTGGAGTCGCTCTCCTCCCCGGTGGCCCGGTAGCTGGGACACATCACTCCGCCCGCGTCGCTGCGGCAGCGGCCGACGCCGACACAGCGGCCCACCGCTCCGGCGAAGCCGTTCTCGTCGTGCGGGAAGGAGAAGAGGGACTCGACGGGCAGTACGTCGGAGGGCGTGTGCAGCGCGAGGTCGGCGTCGAGGCGGGCCGGGGCCACGATGACGCCGGGGTTGAGCAGCCCCTCGGGGTCGAAGATCTCCTTGAAGGCGGCGAACGCCCGGATCATCCGGTGGCTGTACATGACCTCCAGCAGCTCACCGCGCGCCCGCCCGTCCCCGTGCTCGCCCGACAGCGAGCCGCCGTGGGAGACCACGAGCGTGGCCGCCTCGCCGAGAAAGCGTCGGGTCGCGGCCCGGCCGGTGTCCGTGGCGAGGTCGAAGTCGATGCGCACATGGACACACCCCGCGCCGAAGTGGCCGTACAGCACCCCGGTCAGCCCGTGGGAGGCCAGCAGCTTGCGGAAGTCCCGCAGGTAGGCGGCCAGGTCCTCGGGCGCGACCGCCGCGTCCTCCCAGCCCGGCCACGACTCCCCGCCGTCCACCAGGCGGGCGGCGAGCCCGGCGCCGTCCTCGCGGACCCGCCACAGCGAGCGCCCTTCGGCAGGGCTCCGCACGACCCGTCCGCCGGTCGTCCGGCCCTGGGCCCTGAGCACATCGAGGAGTTCGGCGGCACGGGCGTCGACCGCCGCCTGGTCGTCACCGTCGAGTTCGACGTACAGCCAGGCCCGCCCCTCGGGCAGTCCGGTCACGGAGTCCGGGCCGCGGCGGGCGCGCATGGTGGCGACGATCGCCTCGTCCATGCCTTCCACGGCGGTGGGGTTCCAGCGCAGGATCTCGGGGACATCCTCGGCGGCGTCGACCACGTCGTCGTAGCCGAGCGCCAGCAGCGTGGAAGCCTGTGCGGTCGCCACCAGGCGGACCGTCGCCGCGGTGACGACCGCACAGGAGCCTTCGGTGCCCACCAGAGCACGGGCCATGTCGAAGCCGTGTTCGGGCAGCAGGTGGTGCAACTGGTAGCCCGAGACCTGACGGGGAACGCGGCCCAGCTCGGTGCGGATCGGCGCCAGGTTGGCGTCGATCAGACCTCGGACGTCCGCGGCGAGGCGGGCGACACGACGGACCGCGTCCGTGTCGTCCGGGTCGGCCGCGCGCAGGCCGCTGCCGTCGGCGACGGCTCGCACGCCGTCGGCCGTCACGATCTCCAGCGCCTCGATGTGCGTACTGGTACGCCCGTGCCGCACCGACCGGTTTCCGCAGGCGTCGTTGCCGATCATGCCGCCGAGGGTGCAGCGGCTGTGCGAGGAGGGGTCGGGGCCGAAGGTGAGCCCGTGCGGGGCGGTCGCGCCGCGCAGCACGTCCAGGATCACCCCGGCCTCGACGCGCGCGGTGCGCGCCACCGGGTCGATGTCCAGAATCCGGTTCATGTACCGGGAGAAGTCCAGGACGACGCCCGGTCCGACCGCGTTGCCGGCCATGCTGGTGCCGCCGCCGCGCGCGGTGACGGGAACGCCCGTCTCCCGGCAGGCCCGCACCACCGCGACCACGTCGTCGGCGCTGCGGGGGAACACCACGGCCCGCGGCGGGACCCGGTAGTTGGAGGCGTCGTAGGCGTAGGGGCCGGTGGAGCCCGGGCCGGTCTCCACCCGCAGGCCGGGAGCGGTCTCGGCGAGCCGCGCGACCAGCGGCTCCAGGGCCGTGGTGGTGTCCGTCATCGCCCTGCCGCTCCGGATGTGCCGGCCTCCACCGCGGTCGCCCACGCCTGGAGGCCCTCGTCGACCGCCGTCTCGTCGATGACGAGCGCCGGGATCATCCGTACGACCTGGTTCCAGGCGCCGCACAGCAGCAGGAGCAGGCCCTCGTCGATCGCGGCGCGCTGCACGCGGGCGGCGGTGTCGGGGTCGGGGCTGCCGTCCTCGGTGACGAACTCGGTGGCCAGCATCAGCCCCAGGCCGCGTACGTCGCCGATGCCCGGCGTACGGTCGGCCACCGCCTCCAGACCGTGCCGCAGCCGCTTGCCCATCGCGTCGGCGTTCTCGACGAGCCGCTCGTCACGTACGACGTCCAGGGTGGCGACGGCCGCCGCGCAGGCCACGGCGTTGGCGCCGTACGTACCGCCCTGCGAGCCCGGCCACGCCTTGGCCATCAGCTCTTCGGACGCGGCGATGCCGGACAGCGGGAAGCCGCTGGCCAGGCCCTTGGCGGTGACGAGGATGTCCGGGGTGACGCCGAAGTGGTCGTGGCCCCAGAAGCGGCCGGTGCGGCCGACGCCGGTCTGCACCTCGTCGAGGATGAGGAGGAAGCCGTGTCGGTCGGCACGCTCCCGCAGGCCTTCCATGAACGCGCGGGTGGCGGGCACGTAGCCGCCCTCACCGAGCACCGGCTCGACGATGATCGCGGCCGTGTCGGCGGGCGAGGAGATCGTCTGGAGGGTGTAGTCCAGCTCCTGGAGAGCGAAGCGGGTGGCGGTCTCCGCGTCCCAGCCGTAGCGGTAGGCCGACGGGAACGGGGTGACGACCACACCGCTCATCAGCGGGGAGAAACCGGACCGGAAGCGGGTGCCGGACGTCGTCATGGAGGCGGCGGCCACCGTACGGCCGTGGAAGCCGCCGTGACAGACGATGACGTTGGGGCGGCCGGTGGCCTGGCGGGCCAGCCGCAGCGCGGACTCGACGGCCTCGCTGCCGGAGTTGGTGAAGAACAGGCTGTCCAGTCCGGCCGGCAGCACTTCGCCCAGCTTCTCGACGAGCTGCCGCAGCGGCTGGTGCATGACGGTCGTGTACTGGCCGTGCACCAGCGTGCCCACCTGCTCCTGCGCCGCCGCCACGACCTTCGGGTGGCAGTGCCCGGTGCTGGTGACGCCGATACCGGCGGTGAAGTCGAGGTAGCGCCGGCCGTCCTCCCCGTAGAGGTGGACTCCCTCGCCCCGGACCGCCACCACGGGCGTGGCCTGGCGAAGGTGCGGCGACAGTGCGGTCATGTTCGTCTCCCGGCCTGGGTGTTCGGCTGCTGCGGTGTCCCGAAGCATCTCCTCGGACCGCGGGTGCGCCAACGTGCGATCTGTCCGGCCGGGCAGTGACATCCGGACGTTGTGTCAGCCGCATCGGGGCAGGCCTGGTGCCGCTCCGCTCACGGACGGCTCTTGCGCAGGTCAGCGACGCTTGTCACAGTGGCCGGGCACTCCCGGGCGCGGAGCCGTGCCCACGCAAGGGACCCATGGAGACACCGTGAACGACAACCGCCCGGCCGGCCATGGACCCACCCGCGAGGTCAGCGTCGCCGACGTCCTGGCGCTTCCGGTCCTGGCCTCCGGACAACCCCAGGTCGTCACCGGTGTGCCCCACCTGGACCGGCCGGTCAGGTGGGTCCACATCACCGAACTGACCGACCCCGCGTCCTTCCTCAAGGGCGGCGAACTCGTCCTGACCACCGGCATGCCGCTCCCGGACGACGCGGCCGGCGTGCGCCGGTACGTCGACGAACTCGCCGACGTCGGGGCCGCGGCGCTGGTCATCGAACTCGTACGCCGCTATCACCGCCCGCCGGACGCGCTCGTCGAGGCCTGCCGCCTGCGTGGCCTTCCCCTCGTCACACTCGCCAAGGACGTCAACTTCCTGGAGGTCACCCAGGTCGTCCACGCCCTCCTGCTCGGAAACCAGGCGGACGCGATGCGTCGCACCCAGCGCATCCACGAGGTCTTCACCGCCCTGACCCTGCGCGGTGCCGGCCCGGAGGACGTGGTGCGCGCGGCGTCGGAGATGTGCGGTCGCACGGTCGTCCTGGAGAACCTGGTGCACCAGGCACTGATCTGCGAACCGTCCGGAGACACGGTGGAGGAGTCGCTCACCGGTTGGGAACGGCGTTCCAGAGCCACCAGGGCGACCGGGGCCGACGACCGCACGGCGACATCCGGCCCGGCGGGCTGGCTCACCGCACCCGTCGAGTACCAGGGCGAGCGCTGGGGCCGGGTGGTCATGCTCCCGGCCCGCGCCGACGGCCCTGCCTTCGGACCGGAGGACATCACCGTGTTGGAGAGGACCGCGATGGCACTGACCGTCGCCCGCCTCATCCACCCCACCCCCTGGGAACGCACCGCGCACCGAAACGCCCTGCGCGACCTGGTCGACCAGCGCCACCGCTCCACCGAGGACGCCCACGCCCGCTGCGCCGCGCTGGGCCTGCCGACCGACCGAAGCCGGTTCGTCGCGATCCAGGTGGACCTCCGCGCGGTCAGTGGGGGAACCGAGGCGGAGACCCACCTGTTCGAGGAACTCCGTACGGCGGGCATCCCGGCCCTCGTCGGCGAGCTGGCCCCGGACCGCCTCGGTATCCTGCTGGCTCTGCGCCCCTCCCAGCCCTGGCACCCCATTGTCGAACGGCTGTGCGGCACCGCGCTGAGTCTGGCCCCGCGCGCCGTGGTGAGCGTCGGCTCGGAGGTCACCGACCTCTCCGACGCGGCCCGTTCGTTCCGCGAGGCGGCCCGCGTCGCCGAGGCCACCCCACCCGACCAGTCCCTCCCTCCGGACCGGTCCTTCCACGAGCTGTCCGACATCGGCCTGCGCCGCCTGCTGTACGCACTCCGCGAGGACACCCGGATTCAGGAGTACGCCGAACGGCAACTCGGGCGGCTCATCGACCACGACTCCCAGCACGGCACCGACCTGCTGACGGCCCTGCGCCACTACCTCGACGCGGCCGGCAACAAGACCACCGCCGCACGCCGGGGCGGCCTCTCCCGCGAAACCATGTACCAACGCCTGCGCACCATCGAACGTCTCCTCGACCGCGACCTGGAGTCGGGCGAACAGCGCACCGAACTCCACGCGGCTCTCACGGCATTCGATGTACTGCGGGTCGACTGACGGGGAACGGGCAGCGTCCCTCGGCAGCCGACCCTCATCTGCTGGTACACCCTTGATTCGGGGGTGGGCCGACGAGGTGAGGCCGGCCTCCACCTCAGGCGTGCGAGTCGCCGTCGATATGGGCCACGTACGGTAGGCCTCGAAGGCAAGCTCGTGTTCGCGCGAGCGCGGTCGGGCGGTGCAGCGAACGCTGCACCACTCTCGATCGAGCAGGATCGAGCAGGATTGAGCAGGACTCAGCAGGATCGAATCGGGGTGTAAAGCGGGCGCTTTGGTAAAGCCGCAGGTGAGAAGCATCAACCGGATAGGTTCGAGGCAGGCCGATGGCCACGTGGATGGAGAAGCCGTCCAGGAGGGCGTGCGGCCGGGCGGCGAAGCGGTCGGGTCGACGGGGCGGAACTCGCCGTGCGAGATGCCCTCGGCGAGCAGCGCGACGAGGTCGCGGTGCCAGGCGCCCTCGATGGCGGCCTGTCGCTCGCGGGCGTCCGCGTCGGCGGCGGCGCTCTTCGAGCGGTTCCAGACCTCCAGCCAGAGAGTCCAGTACGGGTCGCGATGGCCGTCGGGGACGTACAGGCCGACGTACGCGTCGAGCCGTTCGCGCGCCGGTGCCGCCCGTACGAGCAGCCGCCCGTGCTCGGTGCCGAGCCGCCCCTCACTCCACTCCAGGGTGCGCAGCAGCAACTCGTCCTTGGAGTGGAAGTAGTAGAGGAGGTGGCCGCTGCTCATGCCGACGTCGAGACCGAGTGCCGCCACGGTGAGCTTCTCCAGACCACGCTCGGCGATCATTTCCATGGCCGTGGCGAGTACGTCCTCGCGAGGCGGGTGCGCTGTTGCGCCGATGAGTGGTCACGGGGCGGACTCCACGCGGACTGCTTGCGGGACGAGCCGGGTCTCGTAGCCGCCCGAGCAGTCGGAGGCATCGATGGCGACCTCGGCTCCGCACGCGCTCGAAGCGCGGTCTGCGGACCTGGCCGAGCCGGTTCAGTGCCTCGGTGACCCGGCGGCGGGTCCCGGGGGCCACGTCCTCCCGGCCGTTGACCACCTTGGAGGCGGTCGGCACGGACACCCCGGCCTCGCGGGCCACGACCGCGAGGGTGGCTCCGGCGGCCATGCTCGCACCGCCCGTACGGACCATCGGAACCGCCTCTCCGGCCCGTCCGAGGGCCATGAAAGTTTCGGCCAGCGCGGAAACGGTAAGCGCTTCCTACCCTCGGTTCGCCGCGCTGAGTCCGGAAGAGCCCGGAGTTCGCGGGAGTCCACGGGGCGCGACTTTCGAGACTTCGAACAGGCTCTGGGCTACGGGCAAGTGAGGCGGAACCCCGTGAAGTCGGCGGTGAACGACGCGTCGACGAGGTCCACGGCGTGGATGCCGGCCATCGACCCGGTGAACCGCAGCCTGGAGCCGTGGTCGTCGGACAGTTGGGTGAAGTCCAGCGCCGGCCCGACCGGTGTCCGCTCGCCTTCGTGGACGTACCAGAACCGCGCCCGCCCCTCCTCGACGGTCACTCCCAGGGTCAGCGGCGCGCTCGCGTCCACCTCCACCATGGCCGCTTCCCGGGTGCCGGACTCCTCCCGCTCCACGAGCCGGAGAACTGTACGGCCGCCGCCGGCCCACTGCTGCCCGTGCTGCCCCTCGCCCGCGGGCTCGGCCCAGGTGAGGTCCAGGCTCAGATACGCCTGCGAGTCGTACCGCAGGACCAGCCCGGCGGCCTGCGTGAAGGTGCGCGGACGGGCCTGGACGGTGACCTCGGCCTCCGCGCGGTGCTCGGTGATCCGCCGGGCGAGCAGACTGTGCGCCCACCGCGACTCGGGGCCGTGCCGGCCGTGCAGCCGGATCCAGCCCGGCCGGGTGGTGGTGTCGGCCCAGCTCGCATCGGGGTATCCGCGCAGGGTGCTCCAGGGCCAGCCCAGCGCGTCGTCCGGCGCGCCGAGCCGGGGCTCGGGTGCGAGGGCCGGCGTCGCCACCTCCACCTCGACCGCGGGATGCGTACCCCCGTGGCGCAGCCTCGGCCACCCCTGCGCGTCCCATGTCACGGCCTGGACGGCCGTCTCGCGCCCGAGTGTGCAGCGCGGCCCGTCCGGCGTACGCAGCGGCCGGGCCGCGAGGTGACTCAACACCCAATCCCCGTCCGGCATTTGGGCCAACTCGCCGTGGCCTGCCTTCTGCAACGGCAGCGACGGGTCGTCGCGCGACGTCAGCAAGGGGCGGTCGTCGAGTTCGTACGGCCCGGTGAGGGCACGGCTGCGCGCCATGCGCACCCCGTGCTCGAACCCCGTGCCGCCCTCCGCCAGGACCAGGTGGTACCAGCCGTCCCGGCGCACCAACTTCGGCCCCTCGATGAGCCGTTCGTGCTGGAGCAGCAGATGCGTGCCGCCGGTCGGGCTCAGCGTCTGCCGGTCCAGCTCCGTCAGCACGATCCCGGCGAACCGCCGGCCGCCGGGACGGTGGTCGTTCTGGAGGTTGAGCAGCCACAGCCGCCCTTCGTCATGGACGAGCGCGGGGTCGAAGCCGTGGCTCGGCAGCCTGCGCGGCGGCGCCCACTTGCCGCCGATCTCCGCGGCCGTGGTGACGTAGGTGTCCGTGTCGAAGTACGGCGTGCCCACCGAGCGCACCACCGAGTAGACCATCCAGAACCGCTCACCGTCCCAGCTCAGCGACGGCGCCCAGATGCCGCCGGAGTCGGGGACCCCGGCCAGGGAGTCGCCGGGGACAGCGCCTTGGACATGGCCGGCGTACTCCCAGTGGGCCAGGTCCCGGGAGCGGTGGATGGGGATCGTCGGGAACCACTCGAACGAACTCGTCGCCACGTAGTACCAGTCGCCGGCCCGCACCAGGGAGGGGTCCGGGGCGAAACCGCGGATGACGGGGTTGTGCAGCAAGGTCACGTGAGGGCTCCCGGGGCGGCGGTCACTTCAGGGCCCCCAGCGTCACGCCGGTCCGCCAGAAGCGCCGCATCGCGACCATCATGATCGCCATCGGCACGATGGACAGCAGCGCGCCCGTCAGGACGAGACTGGTCACGTCGACGCCCGACTCCAGGCGTTTGCCGGTCCAGTTGTACAGGCCCAGATTGAGGGTCCAGTTCTCCTCGCCGCGCAGCACGGTCAGCGGGAGGAAGAAGGCGTTCCAGGTGTTGACGAAGGCGAGCAGGAACACCGTGGCGCCGCCCGTGGTCATCATCCGCAGCACGATGCTGAAGAAGATCCGCACCTCGCCGGCGCCGTCGATCCGCGCCGCCTCCAGCAGCTCGAAGGGGATCGTGGCCTCCGTGTACACCTTGGCCAGATACACACTGAACGGGTTGATCAGGCAGGGGATCAGCATCGCCCAGGGCGTGTCGACCAGCCCGATCGCCGAGAACAGCAGATACAGCGGCAGGGTGAGCAGCGCGATCGGGATCAGGAACGACCCCACCACGCACGCGAAGACGACACCCCGGCCGGGAAAGTCGAACCGGGCGAGCCCGTACCCCGTCGCCAGCGCGATCAGCGTGCCGCCGAGGGAACCGACACCGGCGTACAGGAACGAGTTGGCGGTCCAGCGCAGGAAGATGCCGTCCTCGTAGGTGAACACCTGCTGGAGGTTGTCCCACAGATGCCAGCCGGAGAACCACAGCCCGTTGCTCTGGTACATCCCCACCCGGTCCTTGGTGGCGGCGATCATCAGCCAGTACACCGGGAACAGGCTGTAGGCGCTCGCCAGAACCAGCCCGACCAGCACGAACCGCTGCCCGCCGCGGGAGCGGGCCACCGGATCCGGGCGGCCGATCCGCCGCACGCCGGTCACGGTCTGCGGCGCCTTCTCCTTGCGATGCTCGGTCAGCGCCATCAGTTGGCCTCCCTTGAGGTCAGCCGATAGAAGAGGAAGGACGCCACCCCGAGGATCAGGGCGAGCAGCACCGAAAGAGTCGCGGCGTAGTGGTAGTTGCCGGCGTTGAACGCCTGGTTGTAGATGATCATGATCGGGGTGAAGCTGTCGCTGACGGTCTGCGGTGTCACGTTCCTGAACAGCGCCGGTTCATTGAAGATCTGGAGCATCTGGATGATCGACAGCAGGGCGGTCAGGACGAGCGCCCCGCGCACGAACGGGATCTTGATGCTCAGCGCGATCCGAGACTCGGAGGCACCGTCCAGCCGCGCGGCCTCGAACAGCTCGCGCGGCACGCCCTGGAGCGCCGCGTAGATGATCACCATGTTGTAGCCGATGCCGTGCCAGGTCAGCAGATTGCCGATGGCCGGCCACACCATGGAGGGCGAGAAGAAGTTCCAGTCGAGTCCGAACAGTCCGGCGAGCGGCGTGAGCGGTCCCACCTCGGGGCTGTACAGATTGATCCACACGATCGCGGCGACGACACCGGGGATCATGTACGGCACCAGCAGCAGAATCCGGAACCGTCCGGCCGCCCTGGCGCCGACCGCGTCCAGGAACAGCGCCAGGGCCAGGCTGACGACCAGCATGAACGGGATCTGCACACAGGCGAACAGCACCACCCGCAGGACGGAGCCGATGAACGCCGAGTCGGTGAGACCGTCGCGGTAGTTGTCCAGGCCCGCGAACTCGGTGGTCGAGCCGCCGAGGCCCAGCCCGGACTGCTTCTGGAGAAACAGCGACTGGTAGACCGCGTAGCCGATCGGGAGCAGGTACAGGAAGGCGAAGCCGAGCTGGAAGGGCACCGTGAAGGCGGCACCCTTCCAGCGCTGGGAGCGAATCATCGAGTCCGCCTCAGCCCTTGACGCTGATGCCGCGCTGCTTCAGGTCGTCGACCGTCCACTTCTGCATGTGCGCCAGCAGATCGGTGACCTTCTGCTGCTTGCTGACGACCTTCGCCCACTCGTCCTGCAACTGCGTGAACATCGCCGTCCAGTTCGGCCCGAAGGTCCAGTCGGTGGTGACGGTGTCCAGGCTGTCCGTCACGACCTTCTTCGCGGGCTCGTAGTTCTTCCCGAGCAGCTTCTCGGAGATCGCCTCCGACACATACGCGTCGCTGTCGGCCAGCGCCGGCATCACACCGCTGCCGGTCTCCGGGCTCGCCATGGTCTTCACGGCCCCGGCGTCGGTCGACATCCACAGCGCGGCCTCGGCGGCCTGCTCCTTGGCCTCGCAGTCCTCGGTCACCAGCGTCAGATTGCCGCTCTGGTTGGTCCCGGCCGGTGTCCTGGCCGCCTCCCCCTGGAACGCCGGCCAGGGCGACAGCGCCCACTTGCCGAAGGACTTGGTGAAGTTCTGCACCATGCCGGACATCTGCCAGGTGGAGATCTGCCGGGTCGCGGTGCCGCCGTTGTCGTAGTTGCGCTGCACGGCCGCGTAGTCCGCGAAGGAGAGCTTGGAGTTGAGGTCGTTGTCGACGATCTCCTGGATCACCTTCGCGGCCTTGAGCGTGCCCTCGTCCTGGAAGTTCACCACCCATGAGTCGCCGTCGATGGCGTACCAGTGCGCCCCGGCCTGCATCGCCAGCACCTCAAGCGTGCTGGGGTCCTCACCGGCGTAGTTGGTGATCTTGACGCCGTGCTTCTTCAGCTCCTTGCCGGCGGTGATGAAGTCGTCCCAGGTCGCCGGTGCCTTGAGTCCGTACTTCTGGAAGAGGTCGGTGCGGTAGATGGTGAAGGCGGGCGCCGAGGCGGTCGGCACCCCGTACACCTTCCCCTGCACCTGACCGGTCGCCCACGAGCCGGCGTTGAACTTGTTCTTGTCGGCCTCGACGTACCGGGTGATGTCGGAGAGCGCACCCTGCGAGACCCAACTGGTCACGTACTCACCGGTGTTCTGGAGCAAGCAGGGCGCGTTGCCCGCCTTGACCGCGTTGGTGAGCTGCTTCTGCATGGTCAACTGGTCGGTGACCTTCGTGTACTTGAGCCGCACGTCCTTGTGCGAGGCGTTGAACGCCTCGACGACCGCCTGCTGCCCGTTGGCCCAGCCCCAGAAGTCCAGGGTGACCGGGCCGGAGCCCTTGGACCCCGAGCCGGAGTCCTGCGAGTCGTTTCCGCCGCAGGCGGCGAGCAGACCTGTCAGTGCGATTCCCGCGACGGCGGCGGAGGCGAACCTTCTCCGGGGGCTGGTGAAGTTCATCAGACCGTGATCCTTCGGAATGGGAGAGAGCGTGCTTGCTTCGAGGCGGCTGCGACAAGGAGGCGCCGGCCGGGAACGGCGGCGGGAATCCATCGGCTCGCGGTTGCGGAGCCGGCCAAGCGGAAGCGGTAGTAAGCGGTTGCAGGGAAGGTAGGCCGGGAGCTGAGCGCATGGCAAGAGGTGGGCGGATATTTGTTACGGCGGGTTGTCGCGGGGATTAGCGCGGGAGGCGCTGCGGCTCTGCCCGCACAGGAAGCCATAACTCCAGGTCAGAGCCAATGACATGACGTCGGCAGGCGGACGGGACGACCCTCGGCCGGACCGCTCGCCCACCTGCGAGGAACCCGGGAAACCGCTTACGAAACAAATACTTCCAGCGACTCCCGCGTCATCACCAATGCCTGAGCTTGTTCTTTATGGTCTGAGGCCCGATTCGACCTCAGACCATAAAGAACAAGCTCAGCCGCGCCGGGTGGCGGGCGGCCGCACGGAGTTGCGTACGACGACATGGGTGCCCAGCACCAGATGGTCCCCGTCCCGGCCCTTGCGGCGCCCGGAGACGCCCTCCCGCCGGTCGGCGACGGCGCGCAGCGCCACCCGCCCCATCTCCTCGTACGGCACGTGCACGGTGGTGAGTTGAGGGGTGAGCTGGGAGGCGAGCGGGATGTCGTCGTACCCCACGATCGACACGTCCTCCGGCACCCGCAGCCCCGCCGCCCGCAAGGCCTGCATGGCGCCGGCCGCGACGACGTCGGTCCCGGCGAGAACGGCGGTGAAGCCCGGGGTCTCCTCCAGCGCGGCCTCGACGGCCTCGTACCCGTGCTCGTAGTCGTAGGGCCCGCGCCGCACCAGAGCCGGGGCGAACGGCACGCCGTAGGCCTCGAAGGCCCGCTGTGCGCCCCTCAACCGCCCCTGGGCGGTGGTGAGTTCGGAGTGGCCCGGCAGGACGAGCACCTCGCGATGCCCGGCGGACAGCAGATGGCTGGCCATGGCGTAGGCGCCGCCCTCGTTGTCGTAGTCCACGGTCGTCGCCGGCACGTCGCCCTCCAGCGGCGGCCTGCCCACCAGGACCAGGTGCGACCCCGCGGCGTCCAGCGAGCGCGCGAACCGGGCCATGCGCAGCTGGTACTCGTCGTAGTCGTAGGCGCCGCCCAGCAGCACCACCGCCGCGACACCCTGCTGGCGCATGAGGTTGACCAGCGCGAGCTCCCGCTCGGGATCGTCCCCGGTGGTCCCCACCAGCGAAAGCCAGCCCCGCAGCGTGGCCGCGCCCTCGACGCCCTTGGCCACGTGGGCGAACGCGGCGCCGGTGATGTTGTTGATCAGGATGGCCACGGTGGGCGTACCGCCGCCGGCCAGGGAGCGGGCGTGGGCGTTGGTGACGTAGTCCAGGTCCCGGACGACCTTCATCACCCGGCGGCGCAGGTCCTCCGACACCGGGTAGTTGCCGGACAGCACACGCGACACGCTGGCGACGGAGACGCCGGCGCGTTCCGCCACGTCCCGGATGGTGGCCCGGCCGGCGTCGCCGGCCGTCTTGCGTTGACTCACCCTCGAGGCTCCTTCACCGTTGCGCCCACCCGGCCCTGAGCCCGGGAAACGCGCCCCCCACAGACGCGGAAACCGTATCCCACTCCCACCCTCAGGCCACCCGCACCAAATCGATCTCCCGCACCTCATGCGCCAACCCCACTCCGCCCACCACCCGCTCCAGCTCCTCCACCACGATCCACCCCAGCCGCTCCAGCTCATTGCCGAGCGACCCGGCGATATGGGGCGTCAGGAACACATTGGGCAGGTGATACAGCGGCGACCCCGCGGGCAGCGGCTCCGGCTCGGTCACGTCGAGCACCGCGTGCAGCCGCCCGGAGACAAGCTCATCCGTCAGCGCCTCGGGATCGATCAATGCCCCCCGTGACGTGTTGATCAGCACTCCGCCATCCCGGATCAGCGCGAGCCGGTCCCCGTCGAGCATCCGGTACGTCTCGGGGATGTCCGGCGCGTGCAGGCTGACGATGTCGCTTTGCCGCAGCAGGTCCTCCAGCGACAGCAACTCCGCCCCGAACTCGGCGGCTTCGGCGGCGCTGACGTACGGATCGTGCAGCAGCACCGTGAAGTCGAACGGCCGCAGCAGCTCCAGCAGCCGGCGGCCGACCCGCGACGCGCCGATGACGCCGACGCGGCGGCCGACGTTCCCGGTGTCGGCGGTCTCGGCGGTGGACGGGTAGGTGTGCGAGGCGCGGAAGCGCTCCCGGTGGGCGAAGGTGTCCTTGCCGGCGAGCAGGATCATGGCGAGCGTGTACTCGGCGACGGGCAGCGCGTTGCCCGTCACGGCGCTGGAGACGGCGACGCCCGCTTTCCACAGCGCGTCGCCGACCAGCGAGCGGACCGAGCCGGCCGCGTGCAGGACGGCGCGCAGCGCGGGTGCGACGGCGAGGGCGTCGCTGTCGAGGCGGGGGCAGCCCCAGCCGGTGATGAGCACCTCGGCCCGGGCGAGGGCCTCGGCGGTCGCCGGGTCGGCGAAGTCGCGTACGACGAGCGCGGGGTCGATGACGGCCGTCTGCCTGAGCCGGGCCATCAGCGGTGGCGGGAAGAGCAGGGGGAGGTGCACCGGATCCATCGCGAACACGGCCCTCGGCAGGCTGGGCATGGCTCTCCTGAGACAGTCATCGGAAACATTTTCAGAAAGCGTCTTCTACCGTAGATCTGCCAAGTGGGCCGGTCAATCGGTGCGGTGAGAAGCCGGTTCCCTGACCTCGGCGAGACGGACGGTGGGCGGTGCTCATCATGTACTCACCCCTTGGGAACAGATCCAGAAACCGGTTACTGACTCTTTTCGAAAGTTCGCCGGGACTCTTGACGCCGTATGCAATCCCGCAAGAAGCTCTGGCCCAGCACCTTCGGCAACCGGTTGCTACGGGAGTCCCCACGTCACCACTTCATCGCCCACCGGCCGGATCTGGCCGCCCGCGCGATCGGTGGTCGATATTTCGCACAAGCTGAGCAGGAGGTGGTGTGCCATGCGCCCACATGCCGGTGGTGCCCCTACCGGCGCCTCATCGAGCCGCCGCCGATTCCTCGCCCTTTCCGTGGGCGCGGTCGGTGCGACCGCGGTGAGCGGCTGCGCGTTGCAGGTGTCGAACGGCGTCGGCGGTTCGGGCGAGACCGTCACCGTGATGGTGAACTCCGGCGACATCCTCCCGGAGCAGGTCCGGCAGGCTAAGGAGGACCTCGCCATCAAGATCGTCCTAGTGAAGTACGACATCACCAAGCTGATCGCGATGCTCACCAGCGGCAGCCCGCCCGACCTGGTACGCGGCGTCGGCGCCGTCGACCTGCCGTACTTCGCGGCTCGCGACGTGGCCGAGGAACTGGACCCCTGCTTCGCCCGGAGCGACGTCCTCGCGCTCGACTGCCGCGCGAGCTGGAGGAGGCCGCGATCGTCGACGGCTGCCGATACCCGTCGATCTTCTGACGGATCTTCCTGCCGCAGTCCTGGCCGGTGCTGTCCGCGAGCTTCATCATCGCCTTCACCTGGACCTGGGGCGACTGCATCGCGCCGCAGCTCCTGCTGTCCACCGACCGCACCACCCTCACCGTCGCCGTGATGACCGCCTACGTCAACGAGGCCGGCACGCCCGTCCCGGAACTCCAGGCCGCCGCCTCCGTGATGTACGTCGTCCCGATCCTGCTGATCTTCCTCATCGCCCAGCGCGGTTTCGTCGCCGGGATGTCCACGTCCGGGCTCAAGTAGCCCCTCTTGCCGACCTGTTGACCAAGGAGTCCCGCATGAACACGCCCCTGTCCCGCCGCACCGCCCTGCAGTCCGCGGGCGCCACCGTCCTCGCCGCCGGCCTCACCTCGATGACCGCCACGGCGGCCGGGGCCGCGGACGGCGCCGACGCGGCGCCGAAGCTGGTGACCTACCCCCGGCCGTCCGCCATGCCGACCAACACCAGCTTCAAGGTGCGGGTCCGCAGCGCCCCGGACGGCGAGTGGCAGACCCTGGACATCTGGCGCCCCCAGCTGTCGGAGATCAACGCGGCCACCGGGTCGAGCAAGGTGTACAACTCGTCGCTGGCGTACTTCGACTTCCAGGGCTCCGTCGAGATCGAGGTCACCTACCTCAAGGGCGGCACCACCAAGGCCCGGGTCCGACCGGACTCCTACGGCATCAAGCCCGAGGTCCTCGGTGACACCCTGCGCCTCACCCTCGACCAGCCGCGCAACATCGTCGTCCAGATCAACGACGACATCTTCGACTGCCTCCACCTGTTCGCCCGCGCCATCGAGAAGAAGCGACCGGCGCCGGACGACCCGAACGTCCTCTACTACGGCCCCGGCGTCCACACCACCGCCGACGGCTACCTCACCGTCCCCTCCGGCAAGACCGTCTACCTCGACGGCGGCGCCGTCCTCAAGGCCACCGTCCTCTTCCGGAACGTCGAGCACTCCGGACTCGCCGGCCGCGGTGTGCTCGCCGGGACGGTGGACGGCGGCGTCCTCGTCGAGAACTCCAGAAACATCGCCGTCGGCGCCGTCACGGTCCTCAACCCGAACGGCTACGCGGTCAAGCTCGGCGAGGCCACCGGCGTCACCATCAAGGGCCTCGGCTCCTTCAGCTCCAAGGGCTGGGGCGACGGAATCGACGTCTTCTGCAGCAGCGATGTCGTCGTCGACGGCGTCTTCATGCGCAACTCCGACGACTGCATAGCCCTCTACACCCACCGATGGGAGTACTACGGCGACACCACGCACGTCACGGTCCGCAACTCCACCCTCTGGGCGGACGTGGCCCACCCCATCAACATCGGCACGCACGGCAACACCGACAACCCCGAGGTCCTGAAGAACCTCACCTTCAAGAACCTCGACATCTGCGATCACCGCGAGCCGCAGCTCAACTACCAGGGCTGCATCGCCCTCAACCCCGGCGACCGCAACCTGATCAAGAACGTGCGGATCGAGAACGTACGCGTCGAGGACTTCCGCTGGGGCCAGCTCGTCCACATGCGGATCGCGTACAACACGAAGTGGAGCACCGCGGTCGGCCGCGGCATCCAGAACGTCTACATCAAGGACCTCACCTACACCGGCAAGCCGCTCGCCACCTGCCTGCTGCTCGGGTACGACGCCAAGCACGCCATCAAGGACGTCACCTTCGAGAACCTCGTGGTCAACGGCAAGGTGATCGCCGACTCGATGAAGAAGCCGGGCTGGTACCTCACCACCGACACCATCCCGATGCACGCCAACGAGCACGTGCTGAACCTGAAGTTCCTCACCACCGCCGAGGCCGAGGAGGCCGCCGCGTCATGAGCACCCTGAGAGACCTCCCCGCACCGAGCCGCCGGGGCTTTCTCGGCGGTACGGCCGCCCTGCTGCTGGTCGCGGGTACGAGCGGACTGCTCGCGCCCGGCACCGCACGGGCGGTCGGCGACAGGACGGACCGCGGACGTTTCACCCATCCCGGCCTCCTCCACACGGCCGACGACATCGCGCGGATGAAGGCCGCGGTCGCCGCTCACGAAGCGCCGATCCATGACGGCTACCTCGCGTTCGCGGCCCATGCCCGCTCGAAGTCGACGTACGCCGTCCAGAACACGGGCCAGATCACCTCCTGGGGCCGTGGCCCCACCAACTTCCAGAACCAGGCCGTCGCCGACTCGGCCGCCGCCTACCAGAACGCCCTCATGTGGTGTGTCACCGGCGAGCGCGCCCATGCCGACAAGGCACGGGACATCCTCAACGCCTGGTCGGCATCGCTGACCACGGTCACGGGTGCCGACGGTCCGCTGGGCGCCGGCCTCCAGGTCTTCAAGTTCGTCAACGCGGCCGAGCTGCTGCGCCACAGCGACTACGACGGGTGGACGGACGCGCACATCGCGCGCTGCGAGCGGTCCTTCCTCGACGTCTGGTATCCGGCGATCTCCGGCTACATGCTCTACGCCAACGGCAACTGGGACCTGACGGCAATTCAGTCCATCCTGGCCATCGGCGTGTTCTGCGAGGAACGCACCCTCTTCGAGGACGCCCTGCGCTTCGCCGCGGCCGGCAGCGGCAACGGCAGTGTGCGGGGCCGCGTGGTCACCGACGCCGGCCAGGGGCAGGAGAGCGGCCGCGACCAAGGACACGAGCAGCTCGCCGTCGGCCTGATGGGCGACGTCGCCCAGGTCGCCTGGAACCAGGGCATCGACCTGTGGGGCTTCGACGACCATCGCATCCTCGCCAACGCGGAGTACGCGGCGCGCTACAACCTCGGCGGCGACGTGCCCTTCACCCCCGACCTCGACCGCACCGGCAAATACATCAAGACGACCGTCTCCGACAAGGTCCGCGGCAGCCTGCCACCGGCATACGAGATGTACTACGCCCACTACGCCGGCGTCCGCGGCCTCGACACCCCCTACACCAGAGCGGCCGTCTTCCGCGGCACCGGCGGCGCCCGCTTCGTCGAGGGCGGCAACGACGACCTGCCGAGCTTCGGCACCTTCACCTACGCCGGGACCAAGGCCCCCGCACCGACCGCGCCGACGACCCCGGCGGGCGTCACCGCCCTCGGCGACTCCGACGCCGTGACCGTGTCCTGGCTGCCCTGCGCGTGGGCGACGACGTACACCGTCAGCCGGGCCGGCCGCCCCGAAGGGCCGTACACGAAGATCGCCGCCGGGAAGGCCGAGCCGGAGTACACCGACACCGACGTACACGCGGGACGGACGTACTACTACACCGTCACCGCCGCCAACTCGCAAGGAAGCAGCGCCGGTTCGGGTGCGGTGGCCGTCACCGCCGGTCTTCCCCGCCCCTGGTCCACCCGGGACGTGGGCGAGGTGCGGATCCCCGGGTCCGCCGCCTTCGACGGCGAGCGGTTCCTGCTGGAGGCGTCCGGCACCGCCCACACCTACCGCTGCGTCCATCTCCCGTTGCGTGGCGACGGCACGATCACCGCGCGGGTCGTGTTCCCGCTCAGCTCGCAGTACGCCAAGATCGGCGTCACCCTGCGCGACTCCCTCGACGCGGACGCCGCCCACGCCTCGATGCTGATCCAGGGGCTGCCGCTGCACACCTGGAGCGGCGTGTGGACCGTACGGCCCGAGGCGGGCGCGAGCGTCTCCGCCACCGGCAGTACGCCCGTCCCGCCCACCCAGCGGCAGGCCATCACCGCGTCGGCCGCCTTCCCGATCTCCGACCTCGGCGAGCTGCCCGAGTCGGCGACCCCGCTGCGGGCGCCGTACGTCGAGGGCGCGGGCGACGGCTACCGGCTGCGGGCGCCCTACTGGGTGCGGGTGACCCGCAGGGGCCGCCGCTGCACGGGCGCGATCTCCCCGGATGGCATCCGCTGGACCCAAGTCGGCGCCAGCGACGTCGAGTTGGGTGCTACGGCGTACGCGGGTCTCGTCCTCACCTCCTGCCTGGGTGTCGACGCGGACTACGCCGAGACCGGAACGGGCGCCTTCGACAACGTCAGCGTGACCTCCGCGAACTCCGGCGAGGTCTGGTCCCCGCCCCGCCCCACCCGCACCGCCACCGGACTGAAAGCGTCACCCGGCGCCGATGCCGTGGAGCTGACCTGGACCGACCAGGATCTCTCCGCCCGCTACAAGGTGCTGCGCTCCACGACCGCCGACGGCCGCTACGAGACGATCGCGACCGGCATAGGCCCGGTCGGTTTCGGCACCCGGATCCGGTACGCGGACGCCACGGGGACCCCCGGCGGGACGTACCACTACGTCGTGGCGAAGACGAGCCACGGCGGGCGCGGTCCGCTCTCCACGCCTGTGTCCGCCCGGATGCCGGCCCCGGGCCCGCCCCGACTCACCTCCGCCACCCAGGCGTTCGCGAACAAGGGCGTTCCCTTCTGCCATCTCCTGCGTGCCTCGCACGAGCCCGTACGGTTCGGCGCGGCCGGGCTGCCCGACGGTCTCCGCCTCGACAGGCGCACCGGCCTGGTATCCGGAACGCCCACCGAGAGCGGGGTGTTCACGGTCACCACGACTGCGGGCAACGCCTCCGGCGACGGCACCGACACGCTCACCCTCATGGTCGGCACACCCCCGCCGGCCCCTTGGACGTACGGCGACCTCGGTGACCCGGTGCTCGACGAGCGCGCCTTCGGCACGCTCGGCGTGGTCGCGATCCGCACCCCGGGCAGCACGTCGTACGACGACGGGACCTTCACCGTGCGCGGAGCCGGCGTCGACCTGAACGTCAACAACCAGGCGATGACGGGCCAGTTCGTACGACGCACCGTCACCGGCGACTGCGAGATCACCGCCAGGCTCGGCTCCCGCACGGGCGCGAGTGCCGACCAGGTGGGACTGCTGATGGCCAAGTCGCTGTCGCCGTTCGACCAGGCCGCCGGGGCCGTCGTCACCGGCGGGACCACCGCGCAGCTCATGCTGCGCACGACCGTCGCCGGAAAGTCGGCGTTCACCGGGAACGCCACCGCCGGCCTTCCCTGTCTGCTGCGGCTGAAGCGCGTCGGGACCGCCTTCACCGCAACCCTGTCCACCGATGACGGTGCCACCTGGACCACCCTCGCCACCGGCGAGATCCCCGGATTCGGTGACGCCCCCTACCACGTGGGCCTGGTGGTCTGCTCGCGCGACCAACTGGCCCGCTGCACCACCGAGTTCAACGAGGTGAGCATCACCACCGACTGATGCCCCCACGGATTGGAGTCGTACCAATGAGCCGCACTTCCCCCCACCAGCACCTCCCCACAGGTCAGTTGAGCCGTCGCGGTCTGCTCAGGACCACGGGCGGTCTCACCGCGGCCGTCGCTCTCGGCGCTGCGTCTGCCGCAACCACGGCGGTCGTCGCCGCCCCATCGGCGGACGCGGCGCCCGCGACCTTCACGCACCCCGGCATGCTGCACAACGCCGGTGACATCAACCGGGCCAAGGTCAGGGTCGCCGCGGGCAACGACCCCTGGCTGTCCGGCTGGAAGCGCCTGACCGCCAACTCCCACTCCCAGTCCACCTGGACCAACCGGGCCACCGCCACGATCGTCCGCGGAGGCGACGGACAGAACTACCCCGTGCTCTACAACGACATCGCCGCCGCCTACCAGAACGCCCTGCGCTGGCGCATCGGCGGCACGGAGGACAACGCCCGATGCGCGGCCACCATCCTCAACGCGTGGTCGAGGACCCTGAGAACCGTCACCGGCAACGCGGACCGGTTCCTCGCCGCCGGTATCTACGGCTGGCAGTTCGCCAACGCCTGCGAACTCATGCGCGGCTACAGCGGGTTCGACCTCGCCGCCGCCCGGGAGATGCTGGTCAGGGTCTTCTACCCGCTCAACAACCAGTTCCTCAACGACCACAACGGCGCCTGCATCACCAACTACTGGTCCAACTGGGACCTGTGCAACATGGCCTCGGTGATGGCCATCGGGATCCTCACCGACAACGCCGCCAAGTACGACCAGGCCGTGAACTACTTCAAGAACGGCGCCGGAAACGGCGCCATCCGCAGGGCGGTGCCCTTCCTGTACTCCGGCGTCGAGGGATACGACCTCGGCCAGTGGCAGGAGTCCGGCCGCGACCAGGGCCACACCATGATGGCCATCGGCCAGATGGGCGCCCTCTGTGAGATGGCCTGGAACCAGGGCGACGACCTCTACTCCTACGACGGCCGCCGCTTCATGAAGGCCGCCCAGTACGTGGCCAAGTACAACCTCGGCAACAACGTCCCGTACACCACCTACAACTGGGGGAGCGGCCAGAACTGCGCCCCGCAGTCACAGACCGTGATCAGCGCAGCCAGCCGCGGCCAGGTCCGCCCGGTCTGGGCCATGCTCCACTACCACTACAACCGGCGCGTGAACCTCGACGACAAGTACATCAGCCAGATGTGCTTCTCGGTCGCCCCCGAGGGCGGCGGCGGTGACTACGGCACGACCAGCGGTGGCTTCGACCAGCTCGGCTTCGGCACGCTGATGTACGCCAAGTAACCGGGTACGCCGAACAGCCCTCTCATCCGCTCGTGCGCCGGAATACCGGGCCACATGAGTTGCTCCGATCTTCATGGTGCACGAGCGCGGTGAGGAGGCTGGTGGACGAATGACGGCAGTCCAGGCAGACCCCGTGGTGAGCACGCCCTACGGTTCGGTACGGCCGGTACGTGAACGGCGTCGCCGTGTTCCGGGGCTCTGCCTTGGTAGGCAGCCGGCTGTAGCGTGAAGCCCGGTGAAGCGAATCTTTGTACGCCCCGACACATCAGGATGAATCGCCCCGCTCGGGTCCGCGGTCTCCGCCTCACCGGCGGCGCAGGCCGACGCTGATCACCTGGCCGGTCTGACGGGCGGCTTCCCCCAGCCGCTCCAAGTGGTGCGTGGGATCGGTCAGGACGCAGAGGGCCGCCACCGGTGCGCCGTCCGCGCCGAGCAGCGGTACCGCCGCGCAGCACACCCCGCTCACCACTTCCTCCCGATCGAACGCGACACCCCGGTCCCGGATCGCGGCGGCCTCCTGCGGCCAGGACGCGGGGAACGGCCCCAGAAGGGGATTCGGGCCGGCCCCGGCCACCAGAGCCTTGCCCGCCGCGGTGAACCATGGCCAGGTCGTACCGGTCCGCGGCAGTACTGGCCGCTCGGCCTCGCCGGGACTCCACTCCACCATCAGGGTCTCGCCCCTCCACAGCACGGCGATCCCCACCGTCATACCGGTTGTCTCCACCAGACGCCGCACCGGCTCCCTCGCGACGGACCGCAACCGGGGATGCGGCTGCCACTCGCGCCCGAGGCTGAAGATCCGCAGTCCCACCCGGTAACTCCCGCGGCACCGCTCCACCGCGCCCAGGTCCGCCAGCTGTTCCAGCAGCCGGTAGGCGGTCGTCTTGGGCAGCCCGCACTCGGATGCCAGCCTTGTGGGTCCGGCCTCCACGGCCCGTTCCACCGCTTCCAGCAACGCGAAGGCACCCTCCAGCACGCTCCGTCCGCCGACGCCCGCCGCGGAGGCCGCAGCCGGGACAGTCGCACCGGCCGTACCCGCGGCCGTCCCCGCAGACCCGGGTGGCGGCGATGGAAGGCCCCCCGGCATGGCCTCCGACCGCTGCCCCGCCCCCTGTGTCCCCGGTGCGATCACTCCACGTCCGGTCAACTCGTCGCCTCCCCGCTTGCCTCTTGTGCGGACGGCGGGCGAAGGCCTCCGCCGCCGAGCCTGGACGCGATGCGGTCGTCGCCCGTCTGTTCGACCGCCTCAGCAGACTGGCACCGGTGTGTGGGTTGAAACCTTGCCGAAGGCTTGTCGCTTCGCACGCACGTCCGCGAAAAAGGGAGAACACTCTTCCGAGAGGGGGCGGGTGACATGGTGGACGTGCAGTTGCTCGGGCCTGTGGAGCTGTCGGTGGGGGGCCGCGTGGTGGAGGTGGGGCCGCCACAACGCCGTACGGTGATGGCCGCCCTGGCGGTGGACGTCGGCCGGCCCGTCGCCGTCGACGTGGTCATCGAACGGGTCTGGGGCACACGTGCGCCGGACGGGGCGCGGACCGCGGTGCACGCCCATGTCGCCCGGATCCGGCGGGTGTGTGAACAGGCCGCGCAAACGGCGAGAGAGCCCTTACGTCTTGTGCGGCGCTCGGGCGGGTACTTGCTGGAAGCCCGCCCGGGCCAGGTGGACTTGTACCGGTTCCAACAACTGATCGACCAGGCACGGTTGCTGGAGCGGACCGACCCGGCGCGGGCGCGGCTGCTGGGCGACGCGCTCGGCCTGTGGCGCGGAGAACCCCTGTCCGGTCTGCAGGGGCAGTGGGCAGCGCGGATGCGCGAGGCCTGGCGGCGACAGCGCCAGGACGCCGCCGTGGGATGGGCTCGCGCGGAGCTGCGCCTCGGTGATCCCGCGTCCGTCATCGGCCCGCTGACCGGTCTGCTCGGGGAGTATCCGTTGGCGGAACCCCTGGCCGAAGCGCTGATGCGGGCGCTGCACGACACCGGGCGCAGCGCGGAGGCACTGGACTGGTACGCCGCTGTCCGCGAACGGCTGGCGGAGGAGCTGGGTACGGATCCGGGGCCGGCGCTGCGACAACTGCACCAGACGATCCTGCGGGGCCACGGGTCCACGTCCGCCGCACGGCCCACGCCCCCGCCACAGTGGCTGTCGGCGGTGGTGCGGTCGGCCGAGCCTCCCGCCCAACTGCCCATGGCCGTACGCGGATTCACCGGCCGTGACGAGGCGCTGGGCCGCCTCGCAGCGATCCTCGCCTCGGCGGAGAACGAGTCCGCGGCGGTGGTGATCTCGGCGGTGTCGGGCATGGCGGGGGTCGGGAAGACGGCGCTGGCGATGCACTGGGCGCGCCAGGTGCGGAGCGCGTTCCCCGACGGGCAGCTGTATGTGAACCTGCGGGGGTTTGATCCGCGGGGGGCGGTGGTGCCTGCGACGGAGGCGGTACGGGGTTTTCTGAACGCCCTCGGGGTGCAGCCGGAGCGGGTGCCGCCGGGCCTGGAGGCCCAAGCGGGGCTGTACCGGAGTCTGTTGGCGGGGCGGCGGATGATCGTGGTGCTGGACAACGCCCGGGACGAGGAACAGGTCCGTCCGTTGTTGCCGGGGTCGGTCGGTTGCATGGCGCTGGTGACGAGCCGGAACCGTCTGACCGGGTTGGCGGTGACGGAGGGCGCCCATCTGCTGGCGGTGGAGTCGCTGAGTCCGGACGCGGCGCGGGACATGCTGGCGGAGCGGCTCGGGGCGGGACGGGCGGCGGCCGAGCCGGAGGCCGTGGCGGACATCGTCGCCTCGTGCGGGGGACTGCCGCTGGCGTTGGCGGTGGTGGCGGCCCGTGCGGCCATAGAGCCCCGCAGGCCGTTGGGGGCGCTGGCGGAGGAACTGAGGGAGGCGGGCGGCCGGCTGGACGCACTGGACGTGGGGGAGGAGGCCAGCCGGGTGCGGGCGGCGTTCTCGTGGTCCTACAGCGTGCTCAGCGCCGGTGCGGCCCGGATGTTCCGGCTGCTGGCCCTGCACCCGGGGCCGGACGTGGGTCACGCGGCGGCGGCCGCGCTGGCGGGGGTGCCGCCGGAACGGGCCCGGGGACTGCTGAGCGAACTGACCGGCGGGCACCTGCTGGTGGAGCAGGTACCGGGACGGTACGCGTTCCACGACCTCCTGCGGGTGTACGCCGGGGAGTTGGTGGCCGCGTGCGACGGTGAGCGGGTGCGGCGGGAGGCGTTGCACCGGATGATGGATCACTACCTGCACACCGCGAGGGCGGCCGATGTACTGGTGACTCCGCAGCCCAATCCGGTGGCCACGCCTCCGGCCGCGCCCGGTTCCAACGTGGGTGAGCCCGCCGACTACGAGCAGGCGCGGGCCTGGCTCGTCGCCGAGCACGCGGTGCTGCTGGAGATCGTGCGGCAGCCGCCGCCGGACTTCGACGGCCATGTGTGGCGGCTGGTCGCGGTGTTGACCACCTTTCTGGACCGGGACGGGTACTGGCAGGTGCTGCTGGCGGCCGGGCACACAGCGCTGGCCGCGGCCCGGCGTGAGGGTGCCCTGGCCGGTGAGGCGGCTTCCTACCGCAGTCTGGGGCTGGCGCTGGACCGGTTGAAGCGCACGGGACCGGCCCGGGAGCACTACCTGCGAGCACTGGAGCTGTTCGGCATGCTGGGCAGTGATGCGGGCCAGGCCCGTACGCATCAGCATCTCGCGCGGATGTCGGGGGCACTGGGGCGTCCCCGACAGGCGCTGGAGCACGCGCTCCGGAGCTTGGAGCACTACCGGAGGGCGGGCGACCGGGCGGGGCAGTCCGCGGCGCTGAACCACATCGGCTGGCGGCAGGCGAACCTCGGCGACCACCTCGGCGCGTTGGTCCACTGCGAGCAGGCTCTGGAGCTCGCCCGCGCCACCGGGGACGTGGACGGGCAGGCCCACATCTCGGACAGTCTGGGCTACATCCATCATCACCTGGGCCGGTATCAGGAGGCGGTCGACTGCTACCGTCAGGCGGCGCAGCTGCACCGCGCCACCGGCGAGCGCCACAGCGAGGCCGCCTGTCTGCTCTGCCTCGGCGACAGCCACCTCAGCGTCCAGCAGCCCGGCGCGGCCCGCGAGGCATGGACGCGGGCCCTGGCCCTCACCGACGAACTCGGCCTCCCCGACGACGACCCCCTGCGCGCCGGAATCCGCGACCGCCTGGGCTTCGCGGCCACCTCGGACAGTCCTTCCGACCCCGTCCCGGTCCAGCCCCAGTAGGCCGGGGCACCAGGCCGGTCGTTCCAGATCTTCGGTCCGCTGAGCGGAACAGAGCTCGACAGGGCGTTCCACGCCGACCACACTTTCGGAGCGTTATGACGCACCGGCGCCCTTTTGCTCCTTTCGCGCGCCGGTTCCTTCGAGCGGTGGAGGGGAGGGAACCTCATGGAGAAGACCATCGTGGAGAACGACCCGCAGATCGACGATCAGGATTCGGCCCTGATCTCGGTGTCGGTCAGCGTCAGTTTCTGACGCTGTCACAACGGGTCCCCACCGTTATTCCGTGGGGATTTCAGGCGCTTCCGGTGCGACCGGATGCTCCGGTCGCACCGGAAGCGTTCAACTTCGAGCGACCGGGGGGAGGAGTGTCATGGAGAAGACCGTTGTGCGCAACGACCCGCAGATGGAAAACCGTGAGGACGTCAATTCGATTTCGGTTTCGGTGATGGTGTACGTCACCTTCTGACCAGCGCGGCCTCGCTTCCAAGTATCGCTCCGTGCTTCCGGCGCCCGGGAGACACGGGCTCACGCCGGAGGGCATATGAAGATCACGCTGGTCTGCATGCCGTGGGCCACGACAGCAACTCCGTCACTCGCGCTCGGGATTCTTTCGCGAAGGATCGCGGATACATTTCCAGAGATCGAGACGAAGACCCTCTACGCCAACATAGAGTTCGCCGACTGGATGGACCAGCAAGGAGGACTCGGCTCCCCCGAATTCAGTTTCTTCTCCTTGCACAGCTATTTCCTGGGATGCGGCGACTGGGTGTTCTCCTCCGCCCTCTACGACGACCCTTCGTGGCGGGTGGACGAGTTCACCGCCGGGTTGAAGGGAAAGATCACGGACAATCAGATGGAGACATGTCTGCGGCTGCACCGGATCGTTCCCGACTTCATCGAAGCCACCGCGCGGCAGATAGTCGCCGACGGTCCCGATCTCGTGGGCGCGACCTCGACGTTCCAGCAGAACGTGGCGTCACTCGCGCTGTTGCGCCGGATCAAGGAGCTGGCGCCCGGCATCACGACCGTCATGGGCGGGGCCAACTGCGACGGTCCGCAAGGGGAGGCGCTGCACCGCAACTTCGGCTTCCTCGACTACGTCGTACGCGGCGAGGCGGAGCGGGCGTTCCCCCAACTCGTCGAGGCCCTTCGTGGGGGTGGCGAGCCGGACACATCGCACATACCCGGCCTGTGCCGGCGTGACGGCGACACCAGTGTCAGCAATCCGGCGGCGGACCGGCTCCTGGCGCCGTCCGAGATCCCGGCGCCCGACTTCGACCCCTACTTCGAGCGTCTCAGGCGCTCCCGAGTGCAGTCCTGGTACGAGCCGGTGCTCGTGGTCGAGGGCGCGCGCGGCTGCTGGTGGGGCGAGAAGCACCACTGCACGTTCTGTGGACTCAACGGTTCGGCGATGACCTTCCGCAGCAAGAGCCCGCACACCTATCTGGACGAGATCCTCACGCTCGCCGAGCGCCACCGCGTGCTGGACTTCTACGCCGTGGACAACATCCTGGAGATGTCCTTCCTCGACTCCGTCCTGGACAAGCTCGCCGAGGCACCCTTCGACCTGCGCATCCAGTACGAGGTCAAGTCGAACATGAAGCTGTCGCAGATCGCCCAGATGCGTGCGGCCGGGGTGGTCAGCGTCCAGCCGGGCATCGAGAGCCTCAGCAGCCGCGTACTGAAGATCATGGACAAGGGCGTGAGCGGCACCCACAACGTCCGCTTCCTCCGGGACGCCGAGACCCACGGGCTGTCGGTGGCGTGGAACTACCTGTACGGGTTCCCGGGGGAGACCCAGGACGACTACCTGCCCCTCATCGAGCAGTTTCCGGCCCTGCACCACCTCCACCCCAGCACCGGGGCGAACAGGATCGCGCTGGAGCGTTTCAGCCCCTACTTCGACCGCCCCGAACTGGGCTTCACCGACCGGCGGCCGAACCCGCAGTACGCGATCACCTATGACCTGCCGGAGGCCGAACTGACCGACCTCGCCTACCTTTTCGAAACCCCCGCCCAGGGCATCGACCGCAAGATCGGCGAACGGCTCGCCGATGCTCTTCAGGAGTGGTCCGACAACTACATCCGCAGCAGCCTGTCCTACGTCGACCTCGGTGACCGCATCGCGCTCACCAACTCCCGGCCGGGCTTCTCCTGGCGGTCCATGACCCTGGAAGACCCGGTCGAGGCCGAGCTGTTCCGCGCCCTGCACGACCCCAGGTCGGTCGACCAACTGGTACGCCGCGCGGGCCAGGGCGGTCACGCCTGGGACGAGAACCGCGTCGAGGCCCTGCTGACCGACTGGCGACGACGGGGACTGATCTTCGTCGAGGGCGACCGTGCCGTCCACCTCGCCACCGAGGACGAGAACCAGTTGCTGTGCCGCATCCGGCGCGACTCGCAGACCGGCGGACCCGAGCTGGCCCTGCAACTGGCCGAGGAGCCCACATGCGTGACGATCTGCTGACCCCACCGTCCACCACCTCGGAGGGCTCGCTCGCCAGCCGTCACGTGCACGACCTGTACGGGCGAGGAGTGCGGTACGCCGAACTCGACGAGCCCGTCAACCTGAGCTCGCCCACACCCCGTGATCTGCGCGCACTCGACTTCCTCCGGGTCGCCACCGCCCGGGGCCTGCTGGTGCGCTGGCAACTGAGAGCAGGCCGGCGGGCCGATCCGGCCCTGACGGCACGCGACCTGACGCACCTTCAGCCACCGGCCTCCCTCGACGGCGCCCGGTCGGCCGAGCGTCTCACCGAGTGGCGGAACCGGTTCTACATCGGCCGCTGTGTCTGGCGCCGAGGCCCCGGTTTCGTACAGATCCGCGACCGGCGGGCCGGCGTGCTGCAACGATTCGACCTGGTCCAGCCCGCATACGTACAAGCCGTGGCCC
This sequence comes from Streptomyces graminilatus, assembly GCF_001418565.1. GTDB lineage: Bacteria > Actinomycetota > Actinomycetes > Streptomycetales > Streptomycetaceae > Streptomyces > Streptomyces graminilatus. The sequence goes on from NZ_LIQQ01000066.1 coordinate 35,362, forward strand.
AACTGGAGCGACAACAGGTGGGCGACGTCGATCCCGACGTCCTCTCCGCGCTGCGCGCCGAGCACCTCGTGCTGAACTTCGGCGGCCTCGACTGGTGGGCTCCCTGCCTCATCGACCGGTGGCCCGTCCCGTCCATGGTCCTGTGACCGATGCCGCAGCCTCCCTGACCGAACCTTCCTGACCGAACCTCCCGAAGGAGCCGGCATGGTCAATGACGTCGCGGCCGCGGTCCTCGCCTGTGGGGCCGTGGCCTGGCTGGTGTGGCGCGGGTTCTTCACCCCACCGGGGTCCTTCGGGTCCTGGGCGATGTTCTCCCATATCGGCGGCTACCGCGCCCGGCTGCACGACGTACGCGACGGGCAGCCCGTCTGCCCCTGGGAGTACGAACTGCGCCAGGACCACTTCGGCTCTCCTGAGGCGCTGGCCTCGCTGGTGTGCTACCTCGACGAGGAACACGGCCTGCGCGTGGTCGGGGAGGGCGTGCTCCTGGTGCCTTTCGGCCACATCAGGATCGCGGTCAGAAACGGCAGGATCGTGCGTGCGTGATCTGCTGCCGACCGCGTTCCCGGTGCACGGCACGGCGGCCGGACCGGCGCTGTGCTTCTTCCGCCTGATCCTGGCGGCCGCCCTGCTGTGGAAGATCACCGCCGACCATGTCTACGGCATGGCGCGTTTCTTCGACCTTCACCCCAAGTCGTTGGTGCGATGGCGGTACGAGCGCGACGACATGGCCGTCAAGGTGTTGCTGAGCCCACTCGCGTTCAAGGTCTTCTACGCTGCCCGGGCCATGGCGGTGCTGTGCCTGCTGGCAGGAGTGCTCACCCCGCTCGCCGCAGGAGTCGTGGCCGCCTGGTGCATGTTCGAGTTCACCTTCGACCGCAAGTTCAACATCCTGTTCCTGGGCATGATGTGCGTCCCGTTCGTCTTCGCCTCCGGAGCCGATGCCTATCTCAGCCTGCAGTCGCTGCTGGACGCCCCGTCCCCGGCCGCGTTCCTCGATCCCGCGCGGGCGCCGGGGCCAGGAGGGCCCTCCTGGCCGCAGGCCGCCGCGGTCGTGCTGATGTTCCAGGTGTACTGGAGCAGCGCCTGGTTCAAGGCCGCCTCCCGCCAGTTCACCAGCGGGGACACTCTGCAGAAGATGTTCGAGCAACTCGCCTCCCTGCGTGACGAACTGCCCCCGGGCCGGCGCGAATACTATTTCCCCGACTGGTTCACGCGCCGTTTCGCCACCGCTGACCCGTCGCTGGCCGCCCGCCGTTGGCGCCTGCCCTCACTGGCGACGATCGTCGTGGAGGCCGCGCTCCCTCTCCTGCTGATCTTCCCGGCCACCTGGCCGGCGGGCACAGTCCTGGGCCTGCTCATGCACGCCGTCTTCACCGCGCTGCTGCCCAAACGCCTCGTCCCCTTCGGACTCGCCTCGGTGGGCACCTATGTGCTCTTCCTTCCGCAGCACACGTTTGTGACCCTGATCGGAGGACTGATGTGACGGACCAAACGGTGTGGGCGCCCACCAGTTTCGGCGCCCGTGCGCACGACTACGACCGGCTGCGCCCCGGCTACCCCCTCGAAGCCCTCACCGAGGCCCTGTCCGCCCTGGGCGTCGGCCCGCCGGGCACCGCGCTCGACATCGGATGCGGGACCGGCAAGCTCGCGGCCGCGCTGGCGAAGCTCGGCCACGAGGTCACCGGGGTCGAGCCGGACGCGCGGATGGCTGAGGTCGCCTCGGCCAACGGGCTCGCCGTCGAGGTCGGTACCTTCGAGTCGTGGGAGCCGGGCGGCAGGCGGTTCGACGTGGTGGCGTGCGGCCAGGCCTGGCACTGGCTGCGGCCCGGGGAACGGACCCGGAAGGCGGCGCGGTGTCTCGGCACGGCCGGCCGGATCCTGCTCGCCTGGAACTTCGGCTCTTACGCGCCGTGCGACGCGGCCCGGCTCAACGCGGTCTACGCGTCCGTCCTCCCGGACGGCCTGCCGGCCGGATCGGGCGGCCGGGTCTCACTGTCCGAGTCCGACCTCGACGGATACGCCGAGGAACTGCGATTCCACGGATTCCAGCACGTGACGAGGATCGCCGTGCCCTGGCAGACCCGTCTCACCTCCCGGCAATTCTGTGAACTGCTGGCCACCGAGAGCCGCCACCTCGCTTTGCCCGAGGAGGTGCGGCGGCGGCTGTTGGGCGAGGTGGCCGCCTTTCTCGACGCGGAGAACGGCGGCGAGATCGGCGTGGACTACCGGTGCCTGGTGGTGGGAGGGTCTGCCGCCGGGTGACATCGCCGTGCCCCGGGCCGGCCGCAGCTCACAGGACGGTCTGTCCGTCCGGGTCGGTGCGGGGCTCCGACTCCCTGTTGCCTTCCGGCGGTCTGCCCAACTGGCGGACGACCGGTACGACATGATTGGCGGCCGCCAGAAGGGCCAGGCCGACGGTGATGGCGATCAGGGGGGCATCGACTCCGAGACCGTCCGCCAGCGCGCCGCACACCACCGGGGCGAGCCAACCGCAGGACTGCGAGGCCATGTTCGCCGACGTCATGACACGTGCGGTGATGGCGTCCGGAACCATCGCCACCATGCCGCTGGCGAACACGACGTTCAGCGGAGTCACAAAGAAGATGCTCGCGCCCAGGCACAGGGCCGCCAGCCATGGCCAGGCCGCAAGCAGCACGATTCCGCCGACGCCCGCGGTGACCATCCAGGAGACGATCAGGATGATCCGGTAGCCGGACATGTGTTGTACGACCCATCCGGCGGCGAGTGCGCCGCCGAGACCGCACGCCGTGGCGATCGATTCGGCCGCGCCGATCTGCGAGGGCGACGCGCCGTGGTACCGCAACGTCACGATGAACATGAAGCCGATTCCGGTGAAGAACAGGTTCATCAGCGCCATCCACAGCAGTGCGTACCGCAGGAACGCGCTGCCCCGGATGAAGGCCAGCCCCGCGCCCAGGTCGCGGCGCAGCGGAGGGCGGTCGGCGGACCGGTCCGCGGCGTCGGGTCCCAGCGGGGTGCGCAGGAACAGGCAGGCGATGGCGACGGCCCCGAAAGAGAGGGCGTCCACGAGGAACGGTGCCCAGCGCGCCCACGAGAACAGGGCCCCGCCGAGCGGCGCTCCGGCCAACTGGGCACCGTAGTCTCGTGCCTCGACCCGGGCGAAGGCGGTCCTGACCTGCGACTCGGGGACGACGCGTTTGACCAGGGGTGCCGCCGCGCCGGCGAACGCCGCCGACGCCAGGCCCTGCACCAACGCCAGAACCGCGATCAGCGGCAGCCATAAGCGCCCGGCGGCCACGATCCAGAAGACGACGCCCATCGCGGCCAGTTGGACCAGTGAGGACCCGACCAGCAGAGCACGTCTCGGATAGCGGTCGGCGGCCACCCCCGCGGGCAGGAGACCGACCACCAGACCGGCACTCCCGCAGGTACCGACGACCCCGGCAGCGGTGGCGGACCCGGTGGCAGCCAGGACCAGCAACGGGAACGCCAGGGTGGAAACACTGGTGCCCAGCCTGGACACCCCCACCCCGGACCACCAGATGTTGTAGTCCCGGTTTCGCCACAGCGGGGTGGGCTCCGGCCCTTGTGGATCGGCTTTCCGTCCGTTGTTTTGGGCCACGGTTCAACGTATCGCCGCCCACCGAAGCGTGTCGACCCCGCGAGCAGACGGGAATGCATCAACTGGCCTAGCAGGAAGGGCAGTTGAGTAACGGAGCGCGCATGTTCCGGGCTGTCGCGGGGATCCTGGGGCCTCCCCTTCCCGCTCATGCGGACAGACCCCAGTGACACTTGGAGCACGGTGGGTGTCGTGGCAGTTGGCTCAACGGAGTTCGGCGGACACGAACGCCGGCAACCCGAACCGTCAGGTACGGCTCTCGTTTCTGGGTGCCGCGTATGAAGCCTGACCACAGGAGTGCGTTGTCGGGGAGTTTGTCCGGATCCGAACGCTTGCCACCTCCGGAAGCGGGGCAGTGATCACAGCCATGTGCCGCCCCTGGACGGATGGCCGGATGACGGACTGCCGGAGCGGCCGGGAGGAAGGACACATGGCGGACGTGGACAGGGAATTATCGGACCGATTCGGTGAGTTCGTCGCCGTGTCCGCCTCGTTGACCGGGTTCAGCGTTGCCGAGCTGGAGGCTGTGGGGCTGGCGGAGGACTACGCGGCCGTCGTGGCGGGGCGGACCGAGGCCGGAAGTCTGGCACTGCTCGCCGGTGCGCTGGAGCAGGTCGGCGGTCTGCGCGGCGTGCGGGACGAGGGGCTGCTGGAGACGGCCAGAGCGGTCACGCACCTTTGGTACACCGGCTGTTGGCCGGGAATAAGAGGCGAGAGTCCGTTCGTGGTCTCACCGCGGGCGTACGCCGGGGGCCTGGTGTGGCGAACGTTCGGCGGGAGCGCGCCCGGTACCGCGCAGCCGGGTTTCGGGTCGTGGGCCGAGCCGCCCGCCGCGCCCACCCGGAAGGCGGAGACAGGCCGGTGACGGTGAACGGACGTCCGGCCGGGCCGCGTTACGACGTGATCGTGGTGGGGGCGGGGATCGCCGGATCGCTGGTGGCGAGAGCGCTGGGCGAGCGGGGGCGGCGGGTACTGGTGCTGGAGGCCGGAGTGCGTGCGGCCGACCCGGCGCGAGGCCACCTCGAGGCACTGGAGACGTACCGATCGGCGGCGGCCAAGGTACCCGGCTCCCCCTATCG
>NZ_LIQQ01000660.1 GCF_001418565.1 Streptomyces graminilatus
GCCTCACGCCCCCACCCCCACCGTCTCCTCCGCCAACGCCACCGCTTCGTGAGCCACATCGACGGTGAGGCCGCCGAGTCCCGGCGGCTGCGCCACCACCTCGACGCGCACCAGGTCGCCCTCCCTGGTGACGGTGATCTTCGCCCCGCGCGGGGCCGCGCTCCTGGCCACCGCGGCGACCGCGTCGGGCGGGTCCTGCCGGGCGGCGGCCCGGGCACCGGCCCGGGCCGCGTCCACGCACTGGATCTGGGCGGCGGCGACGAGCAGCGCCCAGACCAGCGCCAGCGAGAACAGCACCAGCGTGGGCAGCACCACCGCGGCCTCGGCGGTCACGAACCCCCCGTCCCGGCCCTGGCGTTCACATTTTCGCATCGAGGGCCTTCTTCACGATGGCCTGCAACTCCGCGCCGACCTGCCCGCTCGTCACGACCTTGTAGAGCACCGCCGCGAACGCCACCGCGGCGATGATGCCGACGGCGTACTCCGAAGTGACCATTCCGGCATCCCGCCGGGCCACCAGCCCCACACGCGCCCTGCACGCCAGGGCCCACATCTTTTCCCGCACCACTGCGAACATCTCAACTCCCTTAATTTTCAGCTCTGTTGATGACTTATTCGTCGACGGCTCGCTTGCTGACGACCTGCTCCTGATCACATGCGGCACGAGTCACCCACCACCCCCGCCCAGCAGCCCGTCCGCCAGCCCGATCACCACGGGCAGTACGCCGACCGCGATGAACGCGGGGAGGAAGCACAGCCCCACCGGGGCGGTGACCATGACGGCCGCCCGCCGGGCCCGTTCCGTCGCCGTACGGCCCCAGTCGGCGCGGGTGTCGGCGGCGAGGCGGGCGACGGGACCGGCCGCCGGTACACCCGACTCGTCGGCCCGCTCCAGCAGGCTCGCGAGGGAGCCGGCTCCCGGTATCGACGCCAGCCTCCGCCAGGCTTCGGCCGGTTCGCCGCCGAGCCGCACCTCCGCCGCGCCCCGTGCCAGCGCCTCCCCGACCGGTCCCGCCAACGCCTCCCCCACCGCCTGGGCGGCGACCACCGGACCGGCGCCGGCCGCGATGCACGCCGCCAGCAGATCGGCGGCGAGCGGGAGTTGCCGGGCCGCCTCGGCAGCGTCGACGTCCGCCGTCGTCTCACCGGGCGCCCTCCGCCGTCGCCACCGCCACAGCCC
>NZ_LIQQ01000661.1 GCF_001418565.1 Streptomyces graminilatus
TTCCCGCACCCCGGGCAGCCCGTCGGGGCACCCGGTGGGCACGGGTCGCCCCACCCGCAGGTGCCGCCGCAGCCTCAGGTGCCGCAGGGCGGGCCGCAGTCGCCGCCGTACGTGCCGGGGCAGCCCGTACCGGACGGCGCTGTTCCCCCCTCGCCTCCGCAACCGGTGTACGGCGGGCCCGAGTCGCAGCCGCCCGTCGACCCGCGTACCGGGGGCGCCTGGCCGCAGCCCATACAGCACGACCAGCGGCAGATGACCAACCCCGGTGCCGCGCCGCTGGGTTACACCGCGGCCGTCGAGCTGTCCTCGGACCGGCTGCTCAACAACAAGAAGCAGAAGGCGAAGAGCAGCAGGCCCGCGGCCTCGTCCTCCCGGTTCAGGATCGGCGGGAAGAAGGAGGAGGCCGAGCGGCAGCGCAAGCTCGAACTGATCCGTACGCCGGTGCTGTCCTGCTACCGCATCGCCGTCATCAGCCTCAAGGGCGGTGTCGGCAAGACGACCACGACCACCGCGCTCGGCTCGACCCTCGCCACCGAACGGCAGGACAAGATCCTCGCCATCGACGCCAACCCGGACGCCGGTACGCTCGGCCGCCGGGTGCGGCGCGAGACCGGGGCCACCATCCGTGACCTCGTCCAGGCGATCCCGTACCTCAACTCGTACATGGACATCCGGCGGTTCACGTCCCAGGCGTCGTCCGGGCTGGAGATCATCGCCAACGACGTCGACCCGGCCGTCTCCACCGCCTTCAACGACGAGGACTACCGGCGCGCCATCGACGTCCTGGGCAGGCAGTACCCGATCATCCTGACGGACTCCGGTACCGGTCTGCTCTACAGCGCCATGCGCGGTGTACTCGACCTCGCCGATCAACTGATCATCATCTCGACACCGTCCGTGGACGGGGCCAGCAGCGCCAGTACGACACTGGACTGGCTGTCCGCGCACGGGTACGCGGATCTGGTCTCCCGGTCCGTCACCGTCATCTCGGGTGTGCGCGAGACCGGCAAGATGATCAAGGTGGAGGACATCGTCTCCCACTTCGAGACGCGCTGCCGGGGCGTCATCACCGTGCCCTTCGACGAGCATCTCGCCGCCGGTGCCGAGGTCGACCTCGACATGATGCGGCCCAAGGTGCGCGAGGCCTACTTCAACCTCGCCGCCATGATCGCCGAGGACTTCGTACGCCACCAGCAGATGCACGGGCTGTGGACCTCGGACGGCAACCCGCCCCCGGTCGCGCCCCCGCCGATGCCCGGCCACCAGCAGCGGATTCCGGGGCAGCCGCCGCAGGGACAGCCCTATCCGGGCCAGCCGGGCCAGCCGGGTCAGTACCCGGCGCCGCCCCAGCCCCAGCCCGGCCAGCCATACCCGCCGCAGCAGCCGCCGTACGGCTACCCGCCTCAGCCGGGGCAGCAGCAGTAAGCAGGAGCGCGATGGGGAGGCGGCCGATGCCCTCGGGCACCGGCCGCCTCCCCATACATCCACTACCTGTTACCGACTGCCCGCGCGGCCCTGTTCCGCCGCCGCGATCAGCTCGCGGCACTTCTTCACGTCCTCGGACATCTGGACGAGCAGCGCGTCCAGCGAGTCGAACTTCGCCTGGCCGCGTACGAACGCCAGGAAGTCGACGGCGACATGCAGGCCGTACAGATCGAGGCCCACGCGGTCGATGGCGTACGCCTCCACCGTCCGTTCGGTGCCGTCGAACTGCGGGTTCGTGCCGACGGAGATCGCGGCCGGCATCTCCTCGCCGTCCGCGTGCAGCCAGCCCGCGTAGACACCGTCGGCCGGGATCGCGGTGTGGGGCAGCGTCTCGACGTTGGCGGTGGGAAAGCCGAGTTCACGGCCCCGCTGGGCGCCTCGGACCACCACGCCCTCCACCCGGTGCGGGCGGCCGAGGATCTCACCGGCGCCCGCGACGTCACCCTCACCGACCAGGCGGCGCGTCAGCGTGGACGAGAACGGCTCCCCGCCACCCGCCTCCCCGGACACGTACAGGTCGACGACCTCGACCTCGAAGTCGTACGTACGGCCGAGTTCGGTCAGGAACTCCACGTTGCCCGCCGCCTTGTGGCCGAACCTGAAGTTCGGGCCCTCGACGACCGCCCGGGCGTGCAGCTTGTCCACCAGGACCTTGACGACGAAGTCGGCCGGAGCGAGTTTCGAGAACTCCTTGGTGAACGGGAGGACCAGGACGGCGTCCACCCCCAGCTCGCCCATCAGTTCGGCACGGCGGTGGTGCGGAGCCAGCAGCGGAGGGTGGCTGCCGGGGCGTACGACCTCGCTGGGGTGCGGGTCGAACGTGACGACGACCGAGGGAACGCCCAGCTCACGGGCGCGCTCCACGGCGTGCCGGACGATGAGCTGGTGTCCGAGGTGAACTCCGTCGTAGGAGCCGATGGTGACGACGCTGCGTCCCCAGTCCTCGGGGATGTCCTCCAAGCCTCGCCAGCGTTGCACTGTGACCGCTCCTCGTCGAACCCGTGTCCGTGTCTGCCTCTTGCGCAGGCCTTCTTACGCAGGTCTAAGGGTGCCATGCCGAACGCGCCCCGCCCGCATCGGCATGGAGGCTGTGACGGGGCGCACTTGAGCGATTGCCGCCTGTTGCCACGGCGGTCGGTATGGCGGTCGGCACGGCGGCCGATATGACAGTCGGTATGGAAGCCGGTATGGAAGCCGCACACCAGCGGCTTCGGGCGTACTCAAGGTCTGCGTGTTCTATGCGGGGACCCGGACCCCCGCCAGGTTCTCGATCATGCGGCGGGTACTGGGGCCGACCACCACGGCCCACTCCCCCGGAGTGCCGGTCAGCCAGCCCGCCACCAGCGCCGCGAATCCGGGCACCCGTCTGGCCAGCTCGACCAGGAGGCAGTCGAAACGTGTGGCGCCGTCCGGAGTGCGTACGAGGAGCAGCCCGCAGCGGTGGACGAGGCCGCGCGTGCGCGGTTCGCCATGGCGGACCGCGCCCTCGGCGGTCGCGCGGAGCAGCGCGTCCAGGACGGTGGGGTCGTGCTCCCTGCTCAGGAGCGCTTCGAGGAGTTCATGGCGCAGGGCGTGGGAGACCGGAGCTCCGGGTGCGGCCAGCACGGTCGCGAGGGCCGCGCGCACCGGGACCGGGCCGCCGTCGAGAAGACCGGTGACCAGCGGGAGGAGTACGGGCCGGACGGTGGGGCCGTGGTCAAGGCGCCGGTCCACGTACGCCGCCAGGTCGCCGGCGGTTCCCGGGTGCCGTTCCGCCGCCTCCCGTACGAGGGCGGCGACCGGGCGGGCGAGGGCAGGGGTCGTGACGTCGGCGAGGGTGCGCAGGGCGTCGCCCGCCTCCGGTCCGAGCAGCCGGGCGCGGAACGCGGCGAGGACCTGCTCGGGGTGGGTCGTCAGAGCGGCGGTCAGGGCGCTCGGCGGGAGATGCGGGTCGCCGGCCGTGAAGTGCCGCAGTGCCTGCGGGAGATGGCGGTCGCGGGTGCGTGGATCACGGACGAGGAGCGCCAGCGCACCGCCGTGCAGGGAGCGGTCGGCCGGGCGGGCGAGCAGGGCGAGGGCCGCGTGGTGCAGGAGATCGTGGTCGGCCTCCGTACGCGCGTGGGGTGCGGCCCGCGGCCCGTACGCCACCGCCGCGACCCGGCGGGCCGGCCGCTCGTCGTGCGCCCACCGGTCGACGGCCCGGCAGACGGCGGACGGCTCCTCCTCGGCGAGCACGGCGAGGAGTTCGTCCCCACGCCGGTGCCCACGGTCGACGAGCACCTCGATCAGGTCGTCCAGTGCCCGGTGGCGGTGGGTGTGCAGCAGTGCCTGGGCGGCGGTCGCCACGGTCGCGTCCGGTGTGGCGGGCAGCGGACGGTCGTCGTCGAACCAGCCCGCGAGGAGCGGTTGTACGGCGGTGGGGTCGGCGGCGAGCAGTCCCGCCACGGTGTCCAGATAGCGGGGCTGGTCGGAATGGCGGGGCTGGTCGGAGCGGGCCGGAGGTTCGTCGCCGACGACGAGCCGGCGCAGCAGATCGAAGCGGGCGGCTTCGGGGAGCCGGAGCGCGGTCCAGAACGAGGGGCCCATCTCAGGCGGCACAGTCCGGCTGCGTCGGCGGCGGGCCACGATGTGGTCGGCCAGGAGGCGCAGCACATGGGTGTACGGGGTCGCGTCGGGGACCTGACGGAGCACTTCGGTGAGGAGCCGGGTCGCCCACCAGGTGGCAGCCGATGTGCGGGAAGTGGCCCCGGAGTCCAGGGCCTGCACCAACTCCCGCAGACGGTGGGCCAGTTCGACGGCTCCGTGCTGTCGGGCGAGGAGCAGCAGTGACTGCACCACCGGGCCGATGCGGTGGTGCGGCACCGGAACGGGGGCGGCGGGTACGGGGGTGGTGTCCCCGGCGTTCTCCGTCTCCGGGCGGCGCCGGTGGACCAGGGCGTGCAGCGCCTCGTCGAGGTCCAGATGGGTGCCCTGGATCCAGTCGGCGAGTTCCTCGTGGGCGAAGCGGTAGCCGCTCCCGGCGGGGACGAGGAGACCCTCGGTGAGGACGGCCGAGGCCCAGCCCGTGCCACCGCCCAGGCGGGCCGGTGCGGGGCCCCAGGGGAACACGGACTCGAAGGACGCGCGGTCCAGCTCGCCCTGTCCGGGGCCCAGACTGCGGCGGGCGGCCTCGTGGATCTGGCCGGAGACCCTGGCGGCGAGCCGGCGTACGGCGGTGCCGCGCAGGCCGTTCTCGGCGGCCAGCCGGACGGCGATACGGAGGCACATCAGGTCGAGGTGTGCGGTGAACACGTCGTGGCGGTCGAGGCGGGGGGCGGTAGGAGTGTCGGGGAGAGCCGGGAGCGCCGCGCGGACCTCGGAGAGGAGGCGGAGGGTGAGGGGG
>NZ_LIQQ01000662.1 GCF_001418565.1 Streptomyces graminilatus
GGCGAGGTGGGCGGGGAGGCCGCGTTCCGGGGGCCGCGCAGCACCGAGGCCAGCACCCTCGGCCGGAGCACGACCTGGGGCGGGGCCAGCAGATGGGTCATGTCGAACAGGGCCGTGGCCACGGCGCGGTCGGTGGTCGCCACCTTGAGCAGCCGGTCGGTGTAGCGCTTGCCGAGCCGCGCGGCGAGCGGCAGCGGCCCGTCACCGGCCCCCGGATACGCCAGGTCGGCGTTGCCCGACAGCATCCACGCGGCGTCCACGCAGCGGGCGATCCGCTTGCGCAGCGGGCCGGTGAAACCGGGCGGGATCCGGCCCGTGCCGCTGGTCCCGGCCCGCTCCAGGGCCCGGCGCAGCGTGAGGGCGCTCATGCCCGCGACGGAGATGCCCTGCCCGTAGGCCGGGTTGAAGGCGCCGACCGCGTCCCCCAGGACCAGGAAACGGTCGGGCCAGCGCGCCAGCCGCTCGTAATGGCGTCTGCGGTTCTCCGTACGGCCCGATCCGTACACCTCGCCCAGGGGCTTCGCGTCGCGGATCGCGTCGTACAGGACGGTGCTGCGCAGGCGTTTGGCGAAGTCGGTGAAACCCGCGTGGTCGAGGGGCGGCCGTTCGCCGCCGAGACCGGCCACGGAGACCATCCAACGGCCGTTCTCGATGGGGTTGAGGATGCCGGAGCGCGGTTCCTGGGGTGTCGACTGGAGCAGGACGCACTTCCAGTCGGCGGTGTGTCCCGGCGGGGGTTCGAAGACGCAGGTGGCGTAGGCGCAGTCGGCGTCCACGACGGTCTCCTCGGGGGGCTGGTAGCCGAGGCTCCGCAGCCAGGCCGGGGTACGGGAGCCGCGGCCGGTCGCGTCCACGACGAGGTCGGCCTCCCACTCGTACGGCGCTCCCCAGCTGGTGCGCGCCGAGGAGTCCCGGTCCCGCAGCAGCACACCGCGGACCGAGTCGCCCGGTCCGGCGAGGAGCCCCACGGCCTCCGTCTCCGCGCGTATCTCCACGGTGGGCAGTCGCTCCAGCCGTCTGCGGACCGCCCAGTCGAGCAGATTGCGCGAGCCGGACAGGACCACGTGCCGGCTGTCGAAGCGGTCCACCCAGCCGCCCGCCACGAGCAGCAGCATGTCCTGCGGCATCCGGACCTCGACCATGCCCAGCTCACGCAGCTCGCCGAGCAGGCCGGGCAAAAGCAGTTCGAGGGAGCGCTGGCCCGCGCCCAGCAGATTGTGGGTGTGACGGGCCTGTGGCACCCCCCGCCGCCAGCGTGGCTCGTCGGGGTAGCGGTCGCGCTCGACGAGGGTGACCCGGTCCACGTGCGGGGCCAGCGCGGCAGCCGCGCAGAGCCCGGCGAGGCTGCCGCCCAGCACCACGGCGTGGCTGCCCGCGTACCCGTCCGGCCCCCGCCGCTCACTCATGGGACGGCCCCCGGCGGGCGAGCCACTCATGGGCGGCGGCGTACCAACTCGGGGCGGTGCGGTGGACGTTGAGGGAGTGGGCGGCGTCGGGGACGACGAACGCCTCCAGGTCGGTGGTGCCGGTGTAGAACTTCCGCTCGTACGCGACGACCGACGCGGCGTCCTCGGTGGAGACGTCACCGCCGCCGAAGAGCCGGTCCTCCCGGCCGACCACCAGCAGGACGGGCACCCGTACCCCGGCGGCGGCCTCCGGCTGGTAGATCGCGTCCAGGGTGAAGCCCTCCCCGGCGGTCACGGTCGACTTGGTGTCCTCGTGGTACGCGGACAGGCCGGCGTCCATGCCGGCCGGGTGCTCGTACAGGGCGGCACGGCGGCCCGGTCGGGTGGTCAGATAGTTCTCCGGCGGATCGGCCGGCGCGAGCAGCGCGTCCTCGGCGGCCGGGTACAGCGCGGGGAGCGCCTCCGGATAGAGCGGGCCGAGAGCGTGCAGCAGCCCGGTGACGACCAGGGCGTCCAGGTCCTGGTGGCGGGCCGCCTCGATCAGCGCGATGCCCGAACCGAGCGAGTGCCCCACGGCGACCACGTGCCGGAACGCGGGCAGGCCGGGCGCGCCCCGGCGCAGCGCGGTCACCACCTGGTGCACGGCCTCGACGTTGCTCTCCACCGTCACCTGCTCGGCGGGCGGATGCTCGCTCGTGCCGGTGCCGGGGCGGTCCAGGGCGAGGACGGCGTAGCCCTCGCCGACCGCGTGCCGGGTGTAGTCGAGGGCTCCGGGGGCGGTCCAGTAGCGGCTGTCGTAGGTGAGCCCCGGCAGCAGGAGCTGCACCGTGTCGGGCGGGTCACCGGCCGGGAGGAACAGTTCCGCACCGAGCCGCCAGGTGGTGCCGGGGGCGTGCGGAGGGGTCACGTCGAAGCTGACGGAGCTGACGGAGCTCATGCGTAAGGCGCCCTTCTGCTGTGCTGGATTGCTGCCGGGGGTGGGATCAGTGGACGGTGACGTCCGGTTCTCCGGAGGCGATTCCGGCCGCCTCCATCTGCTCGGCGATCTTCATCGCCTCCTCGATGAGGGTCTCGACGATCTTCGACTCGGGCACCGTCTTGATGACCTCGCCCTTGACGAAGATCTGGCCCTTGCCGTTGCCGGAGGCGACGCCGAGATCGGCCTCGCGAGCCTCGCCGGGGCCGTTCACCACGCAGCCCATGACCGCGACGCGCAACGGGACCTCCATGCCGTCGAGACCGGCCAGGACCTGATCGGCGAGCTTGTACACGTCGACCTGGGCCCGCCCGCAGGAGGGGCACGAGACGATCTCCAGCCGCCGCTGGCGCAGGTTCAGCGACTCCAGGATCTGGATGCCGACCTTGACCTCCTCGACCGGCGGCGCCGACAGGGAGACCCGGATGGTGTCGCCGATGCCCTCGGCGAGCAGCGCGCCGAAGGCGACCGCCGACTTGATCGTGCCCTGGAAGGCGGGCCCGGCCTCGGTCACGCCCAGGTGGAGGGGGTAGTCGCAGCGGGCGGCGAGCTGCCGGTAGGCGTCGACCATGATCACCGGGTCGTTGTGCTTCACGGAGATCTTGATGTCCCGGAAGCCGTGCTCCTCGAACAGCGAGCACTCCCACAGCGCCGACTCCACCAGCGCCTCGGGGGTGGCCCTGCCGTACTTCTTCAGGAGCCGCTGGTCGAGGGAGCCCGCGTTGACGCCGATCCGGATGGGCACGCCCGCGCCCGCCGCGGCCTTCGCGATCTCCTTCACCTTGTCGTCGAAGCGTTTGATGTTGCCCGGGTTGACGCGGACGGCCGCGCAGCCCGCGTCGATCGCGGCGAACACGTACTTCGGCTGGAAGTGGATGTCGGCGATCACCGGGATCTGCGACTTCCGCGCGATCAGCGGCAGCGCGTCCGCGTCGTCCTGGGAGGGGCAGGCGACCCGGACGATCTGACAGCCCGACGCGGTGAGCTGCGCGATCTGCTGGAGCGTGGCGTCCACGTCGGCGGTGAGGGTCGTGGTCATGGACTGTACGGACACCGGGGCGTCCCCGCCGACCGCCACGGAGCCCACCCTGATCTGCCGCGACGGGCGGCGCGGGGCGAGCCGGGCGGGTACGGCGGGCATACCGAGCGCTACGGACGCGGTCATCACACAGCTCCCTTCAGTGGAGGCAGTCCGGTGGCCTCGGCCACCGCTCGGCCGGCCTGCTCCGCGATACGGTCGCTCGACAGACCGCACTCGGCGAGCAGTTCGGCGCGGGAGGCGTGCTCCAGGAACCCGGCGGGCACCCCGAGCACGCGCAGTTCGCGGGGGACGGTACGGGCGTCCCGCAGCGCCGCCGCCAGGGTCTCGCCGACGCCGCCGGTACGCAGGCCGTCCTCGGCCGTGACCACGACGTCGAACCGTCCGGCCAGTTCCACCAGTGCCGTCGGGACCGGCTTCACCCAGCCGGGGTCGACCACCGTGCAGCCGATGCCCTCTGAGGCCAGGCGCCGGGCGGCGGCCACACAGGTGCCCCCGAGTGCGCCGACCGCCACGAGCAGGACGTCCTCGCCGGTACGGGCCAGCACGTCGATCGACGTGGTGCCGTCCGGTCCGGCGATCCGCTCCAGCGCGGGCACGTCGGGCGGCAGGGCGCCCTTGGGATAACGCAGCAGGGTCGGGGCGTCCTCGGTGCCGAGCGCCTCGTCGAGCCGGCGGCGCAGGGTGGCCCGGTCCCGGGGCGCGGCGATCCGCAGGCCCGGCACCGCCTGGAGCGTGGCGAGATCCCAGATCCCGTTGTGGGACGCCCCGTCGTCACCGGTGATCCCGGCGCGGTCGAGGACGAACGTCACCGGCAGCCGGTGCAGGGCCACGTCCATGAGGACCTGGTCGAACGCCCGGTTCAGGAAGGTCGCGTAGACGCACACCACCGGGTGCAGACCGCCCATGGCCATGCCGGCCGCGCAGGTCACCGCGTGCTGTTCGGCGATGCCGACGTCCACCACCCGGGCGGGCAGGGCGCGTTGCAGGGGCAGCAACCCCGCGGGCTCCAGCATCGCGGCGGTCAGCGCCACCACGTCGGGGCGGCGTTCGGCCTGCGCGAGGAGTTCCTCGCCGAAGGCCGCCGTCCAGGTCGGCCCGGCGGCCGACGGCTTTCCCGGGGTGGGGGAGGGGGCGGCGCGTACGGCGTGGAAGCGGTCCCTGGCGTCCTCCTCGGCGGGCGCGTACCCGCGGCCCTTCTCGGTGATGCAGTGCACGACCACCGAGCCGCCGAAGGCCCGGGCGCGGTGCAGCACCGCCTCGACGGCCTCGCGGTCGTGGCCGTCGACCGGCCCGAGGTACTTCAGACCGAGGTCCTCGTAGAGCGCCTGCGGGGTGAGGAAGTCCTTGAGGCCCTTCTTCGCCCCGTGCAGGGCGCGGTAGACGGTGTCACCGACCGCGGGCACTCCCTGGAGGGTGTCCTTGGCGCGCTCCAGGAACTCCTCGTACCCGCGCGAGGTCCGCAGCGCCGCCAGATGCTGGGCGAGGCCGCCGACGGTCGGGGCGTAGGAGCGTGCGTTGTCGTTGATGACGACGACCAGCGGACGGCCGGGCGCGGCGGCGATGTTGTTGACGGCCTCCCAGGACATGCCGCCGGTCAGCGCGCCGTCGCCGATCACGGCGACCACATGGCCCGGGTCGCCGCGCGACTGGCGGGCATGGGCCAGTCCGTCGGCGTAGGAGAGGGCGGTGGAGGCGTGCGAGTTCTCCACCAGGTCGTGCTCCGACTCGGCCCGGCAGGGGTAGCCGGACATGCCGCCACGGGTGCGCAGCGTCGCGAAGTCGGCGACCCGGCCGGTGAGGAGCTTGTGCACATACGTCTGGTGGCCGGTGTCCCAGACGAGACTGTCGCGCGGGGAGTCGAAGACGCGGTGCAGGGCGATCGTCAGCTCGACCACCCCCAGATTGGGGCCGAGATGACCGCCGTTGCGGGTCACCCGTCCGATGAGCAGCGCCCTGATCTCCCCGGCGAGCCGGTCGAGGTCCAGGGGGCCGAGGCCGCGCAGGTCGGCGGGGCTCTTGATGCGCTCCAGCAGTTCCAAGGTCAGCTCCTCGTTCCCACGGGCAGGTCCGCGCGGACGTCCGCCGCGACCTGCCGGAAGGACACCTGTGTCTCCGGACGCAGATTCAGGTCGGGGCCCGTCACCAGGGTGTCGACGGCGATCAGCACGTTGTAGTGGTTGGGGAAGTGGCAGGCGTCGAAGCCGAGCACGGTGCCCACGAGACGGCCGTCGGCCCACACCTCGTCGCCCCGGTCGATCACCCCGGCGCCCTGGATCTCGGCGAAGCCGAGGAATCCGACCCGGTCGACGCGGGCGCCGGGCGGGCTGCCCGCCTGGTCGGTGGTGACCAGCTCGTGCACCTCGCCACCGCGTACGCACCGGCTGGTGAACTCCTCCAGCCGCATGCCCCGGTCGTCGCGGCGGTGGGTCAGCACCTTCACGACCGAGGCGTGCACCGCGCGTTTGGCGCCGTCCTCGCGGGGGTTCACCGGCGGGCTCCTTCCGCGCGGTAGACGGCGTCGACGAGTTCGAGGGCGGCGAGCCCGCCCGCCGAGGCGTCCTGTCCGGCGCGCAGCCGGGTGTCGAAGTCGGTGAGGACACCGACGTACTCGTGCCACAGCGAGCCCTTGAACTCCGGGTGACCGTCGAGCATGTCGGCGAACAACCTTGTCCCGTCGGCGAGTTCGACGGTGACGTCCTTGACCTCGCCGTCGTAGGACCAGTCGAGTTCGACGCGGGCGGTGACGCCGGACGCGGTGGACAGGGTGATGCCGGCCCGGCGGTCGGTGCCCAGGCCGTCGCGGGCGACGTCGGCCGCCGTCAGACCGACGTCGCCGAGGAACAGTCGTACCAGGTCGAAGGCGTTGGGACCGTTGTCCGCCACGCAGCCGCCGCCGCACCGGTCCGCGTCGAGATACCAGCGGTCGTCGCCCGCGTGGTCCTCGATGCGTTCCAGATAGCGGACGGTGAGGGAGCGTACGGGCGCGTCGGCCGCCGACACCTCCGCCAGCAGGCGCAGGACGGCGGAGTTGTAGCGGCGGTGGAAGGACGTGAAGAGGGTGACGTCCTTCTCCCGGGCCAGCGCGGCCAGGGCGCGGCCGTGCTCGACGCGGGTGGCGAGCGGCTTCTCCACACAGACCGCGACCCCCGCCGCGAGGGCGTCGGCGCACACCGTGGCGTGCGCGTCGTTGGGTACGTTCACGACGACCGCGTCCACGGCGGCGTCGGCCAGCAGTTCGGTGTGGCCGGTGTAGCACTTGGCCCGGTCGTGGAACGGCTCCAGGGCGGCGGGCCGCAGATCGCACACGGCGGCCAGCTCCAGGCCGGGCAGCCGGTCGAAGGCGGCGACATAGAACTTCGAGATGACCCCGAGGCCGATCAGCCCGACGCGGGTCGGCCGGTCCGTGGGCCGGTTCACCGGGCCACCGCCTCGGGGAACGCGATGCCGCGTTCGGCGGCCAGGGCGGTCAGCTCGGCGTGCCGTTCGGCGGACAGCGGGACGCCGTGCTCCCGGTGGTGCGCGGCGGTCAGCTCCTCGGGCCGGCCCGGATAGCTGACCGCCGCGCACCACC
>NZ_LIQQ01000663.1 GCF_001418565.1 Streptomyces graminilatus
GCACCGCCCTTGCGGGGAGGTGACGGCGGAGTACCCGGGAACGCCGGGGACCCGCGCGCCTCGGAGCCCCGTTTCCCGGGTACCGGACGCCCTTCCGCGGTCCCGGCGCGGGGTGCGCCGCCCTCGCTCGCGCCGCCGCCCTCGCCTCGGCAGCCGCTTCCCCCGCCTCCCACCGCCCGCCGTCCCGCCCAGTTGCCCCCGACCCACACCACCTTGATCTGCGTCGCCCTCCCGGGGCTCGCGATCTCCACGGACCAAGGGCAGCTCACCGGACAGGGTCTGGAGGGCTTCTACCGCGCGGGCAGGCGCGTTCTCGCCCGGTGCCAGGTCCGCGTGGCCGGTCGTGAACCGCTCGCGGTGCAGGCCCGGATGACAGCCGCCGACCGCGCCCGCTTCGTGGGGACACTGCGCGTCTCCCCCGACGGCGGGCCGGACCCCGATGTCATCGTGGAGCGCGTCCGTCACGCGGACGGCACGGAACGCATCACCCTGCACAGCTCGGCACCGCGCCCGCTGCGCCTGCCCGTCGAGGTGTCACTCGGCACCGACCTGGCGGACCTGGGCACGATCGCCTCCGGCACCGCGGGCCCCGAACTGCCCGCCAGCGTCCACGCCTCAGGCCTGCGCTGGTCCAGCCCCACCGGCAGCGCGGCCGTCACCGCCGACCCGCCACCCGCCGACGCGCTGGCCTCGGCAGGCCTGTTGCGCTGGGAGCTCGATCTGCCTCCGGGCGGTTCCATGACCCTGGAACTTCGTGCCCGGCAGGATGGCGCGGGGCCCGTCCGAGCTGTGGGCCATGTGGCGACGAGCTCGCTGGCGCCGGCGCGGGCCGCCGGCGACGATCCACGCGTCGAGGCGCTCCTCCGGACCAGCATCGAAGACCTCCAGGCCCTGCTCCTGCGTGACCCCGCGCATCCCTCCGACACCCATCTCGCGGCAGGCGCGCCCTGGCGCTGCGGCATGGCCCCGGCAGAGGCTCTCGCCGCGGCACGAATGACGCTTCCCCTCGGCACCGGGCTCGCGGCAGGCACGCTGCGAGCCCTCGCACGCACCCAGATCCCGGGGCCGGGTCCGAGATCCGGCATGCTCCCCGGCCCGCGCCGGGACGCGGGCCCCCACCTGCCACCGGGCTGTACGGGCACGGAGGCCACCCTGCTCTTCCCCGTGCTCCTCGCCGAGGCCCGCCGCTGGGGGCTCCCTGAACAGGTGACCGAGGAACTGCTCCCCACCGCCGAGCGCTGTCTGACCTGGCTGCTCACGACCGTGGGCGACGGTACCTATCTGCCCGATCCGCAGCCGGGCGGCCCGCTGCGCTGCGAGACACAGGCCCACGCACACCGTGCGGCCCTCCTCGGAGCCGATCTCCTCGACGCGTACGGCAGGCCGGGTGGTGCCGGGCTGCGGCAGTGGGCTCAGGAGTTGCGCACCGCGTTCCGGGACGACTTCTGGGTCGACGACCGGGGCGGCGGCCGGCCCGCCGCCGCCCGTATGCCGGACGGGCGCATCGTGCCGCACTTCGGTGCGATCGCCGCCCATCTCCTCGACACCGGCCTGCTGGGCGAGGGCGAGCAGGCTCCCGGGCTGCTCGACAAGGTACAGACCGGACAACTCGCCCGGTTGTTCGGCAGCCCGGCCATGGACTCCGGCTGGGGATTGCGCGGGCTGGGCGTCAAGGAGGCGGGATACAACCCGTTCGGCCACCGGAGCGGTGCCGTGCGGGTGCAGGAGACGGCGGTGGCCGTCGCGGGCCTGGTCGCCGCCGGGTACGAGAAGGAGGCGAGTTCGCTGCTGCGCGGACTTCTGGCGGCGGCCGAGGCCTTCGAGTACCGGCTGCCGGAGATGTACGCGGGGGAGCAGCGGGTGGAAGGCGGCGTCCCGCTGCCCCACCCGGCGGCCTGCCGGCCGGCGGCCACCGCCGCCGCTTCCGGGGTGCTGCTGCTGGTGACCCTGGCCGGTGTCCGCCCGGACGCCCCGGAGAGCAGGGTCATGCTCCGTCCGGTACGCAGCGTGCCGCTGGGCGAGATCGGCCTGACGGGGCTGCGGATCGCGGGTGCCCCCTTCTCCGTACGGGTCGGCCGGCTCGGTGTCGCCATGGTCGAGGAGGCCGCCGCAGGGCTGCAACTGGGAGCGTGACCTCGTGCGACACGTCCGCGGAGGATGCCCGGAAGGGGCTGGTGGCGCCCGTGCCCGGTCAACGTGGATCGGTCATGGTGCGACCGGAGAAGAGAGTGTTTATCGTCAGGCAGACGACTATGATCGCGGCATGCCCTACGACCCGTCAGCCTTCCCGCCCTTCGCCGTCACCGTGGACCTGGTCGTGCTGACCGTGCGTCGTCATGCCCTGTGCGCGCTGGCGGTACGAAGGGGTGAGGCGCCCTTTCAGGGCCGCTGGGCGCTCCCCGGCGGCTTCGTGAGGGCCGACGAGGATCTCTCGCAGGCCGCGGCGCGTGAACTGGCCGAGGAGACCGGCCTGCGCGCCCACGACCCGGACTCCCCGGCCCAGGACAACGGCGCTCACCTGGAGCAGCTCGCGACGTACGGCGACCCCAAGCGCGATCCCCGGATGCGGGTGGTCAGCGTCGCTCATCTCGCACTCGCCCCCGACCTGCCCGCTCCCCGGGCCGGCGGTGACGCCAACAGCGCCCGCTGGGCACCCGTGGAGGAACTGCTGCAACAGGGCGGCTACGGCCGGGACGGCGAACAGGCGGCACCACTCGCCTTCGACCACGCCCAGATCCTCTCCGACGGGGTGGAGCGCGCCCGCTCCAAGATCGAGTACTCGTCACTGGCCACGGCGTTCTGCCCGACCGAGTTCACCGTCGGAGAGTTGCGTCGTGTGTACGAGGCGGTGTGGGGCGTCGCCCTCGACCCGCGCAACTTCCACCGCAAGGTCACGGGCACGCCGGGCTTCCTCGTCCCCACCGGAGGTACGACCACCCGGCAGGGCGGTCGTCCCGCCCAGCTCTTCCGGGCCGGCGGCGCCACCCTGCTCAACCCCCCGATGCTGCGTCCCGAGGTCTGACTTCGAACCCGCTGGGTAATGCCTGCCGTTCAGTGGGCCCCGCCACACCCGATAAAACGGACATAGCGCGCTATCTTGCTACGGGTGATCGAGGCCTTCGGACTGACCAGCAACCCCCGCAAGGAGCTCCCGCCCGCCGTTGACGACGTCTCCTTCGAGGCGCGCGCGGGCTGTGTCACCACGCTCCTCGGTGCCCCGGGCGCCGGCAAGACTACGGTGCTCAGGCTCATGCTCGAACTCCAGCAGGGCCGTGGGACCACCTACTTCAGAGGCCGCCCACTGCACCGGGTCGCCCATCCGTCCCGTGAGGTCGGCGTTCTCCTGGGCGATGTGCCGGGTCATCCCGCGCGCACCGTCCGGGGCCAGCTCCGCATGCTGTGCGCGGCGGCGGGCGTCCCGGTCCGCCGGGCCGACGAAGTGCTTGAGGTCGTCGGCCTCGTCAGCCTCCGCAACGAACGCCTGGGCACACTGTCGCGCGGCATGGACCGCCGTCTCGGCCTCGCCTGCGCTCTGCTCGCGGACCCGCACACCCTCGTGCTCGACGCGCTCACCGACGGACTGTCCGCCCGCGAACGCCATTGGCTGCACGGCATGCTGCGCGCCCACGCGGCCCAGGGCGGCACCGTCCTGTGCACCACCACCGACCCCAAGGAGGCGGCCCGTACCGCCGACCGGATCATCACCCTGGAACACGGGCGAGTCGTCGCCGACCAGGAAGCCGCGGACTTCTCCCGGACCAGACTGCGCCCGCGCGTCGTCGTGCGCAGCCCCCATGCCACCCGTCTCGCCGCCCTGCCGACCAAGGAGGCCAGGGCGGCGAGACGGGTGGC
>NZ_LIQQ01000664.1:0-501 GCF_001418565.1 Streptomyces graminilatus
AGCCCGCTGACAGCCCCGCTCCGGCCGTACCCGACGCCCCCGTACCCGCTGCCGTACCCGCCGTACCCCTCACCCGCGCCGTCGGGCACGCCGCCGGTGGCCTGGTCCTCGACCTCACCACCCACGCCCGGGTACACCGCGACGTCGCCTGCGCCGTACCCGCCACAACCCTCAACCCGGCCCGTACCCGCACCCAGGTACACGCCCGCGTACCCGACGTACCCAGCGCGTACGAGGACCTCTTCCAATCCACCGCTCGCCGCGCCCGCGAGGAGCGCGAAGCCCCCGCCGCGCGCCCGCGTACCCGCCCTGAGGTACACGCCGTACCCCGGCCCGCACCCGCACCCGAGTACACCCCTGTACCCGAGGTACAGCCCGGCCAACGCCCCGTACCCGCCGTACCCGGCGGGGGCCCGTACCCCGTACCAGCTGTACCCGGCCCCCGCCCGGACACAGGTACGGACGACGCCGACGTACTCGACCGCGCCCGCCTCGTCGACG
>NZ_LIQQ01000664.1:572-1827 GCF_001418565.1 Streptomyces graminilatus
GGCTGCTCGCCGGGATCACCGGCTGGAACCACCCCGACACCGAGACGCGCGCCATGTGCCGGTTCTTCGGCGTCGCCACCCTCATCGCCACCGCCGTGATCGCCGCCCGGGAGTGGCTGTGAGCGCCATCTGGCCCATAGCCGCGTTCCTCAGCGCGGTCGGCCTGCACGCCCTGGCGCCCCGCCGTACGCCCCTCCTCTACCTCGGCCCCGCGGCCTGCACCCTCGCCCTGATCACCCTCGCTGCCGCCTACGTCGCGGCCGTCTGGAGCACCTGAAAATGCCGTACATGGCCATCAACCTCGGAGGCGTCGCCCTCGGAGTCGGCATCGACCTGGCCTTCCTGCTGCGCTGGTGGCTCAGGGAGAAGCACCGCTGGGGCGCCCTCGTCCCCTTCGTCCTCGCCAAGCTGTACGGGATGCTCGCCGCGCTTGCCGCGCTCGGCGCTGTCTCCCTCCTCGGCGCCGTCACCTGGGTCGCCCTCTGGGCAGGCAACCTCGCCGGATATCTCGGCCTGGTCTGGGGGGTCGGCGGAAGCGCGCCGGACGTGACGCGTGCGCGGCAGCTCGCGCTGACGCCGGGCGGGTACGTGATCGTGTTCCTGCTGACGATCGTCCTGTTCGGCCTGCTCAAGTGGGGTCCGCAACAGTCCAAGTCGAAGATCCTCCTGGGCTGCGTAGCCGGCGTCCTGGTCGCCCTGTCGGGGAACGTCGCCGGCGTGGCCGCGATCCCGCTCGGCTCCGGCGTGAACCTCGCCGGCATCGGCTTCACCGGGGTGTTCGGTGAGCACTGACGAGGACCTGGAACTGCAGACCGAGGAGACCGCCGACACGGGGGAGGACGCGGAGGCGGGGGAGCCCGATCGGATGAGCGAGCGCACCGCCAAGCTCATCCTGACCGTGATCCTCCTCGGTGCCATGTGGGCGATCGTCGTCGTCCTCCCGGAGACCGCGTACATCGTGACCGGCGTCCTCGCCACCCTCGGCTGGCAGAAGGCCCGCACATGGCGGGAGAAGCACCCCACCAACTATGGCCAGGACGAGGAAGAGGCGCCGCCGGACGTCGCAGAAGCTCTCCGCCGCCTCGTCGGCGACGACAACGGCGTCCTCCTCACCCGCCTCCGCGACGACCTACAGCTCCCCAACACCAAGATCGTCAAGACCCTCCTCGACCACCAACGCATCCCCTTCAAGGCCGTACGCACCCGAGAGGGCAACGGGCCGGCCGTACACACGAAGGACATCCCGCCCGCACCC
>NZ_LIQQ01000665.1 GCF_001418565.1 Streptomyces graminilatus
GGAGGGGCCAGGAGGGGCCGGGACGGGCCGGGATCCCTATCCGCAGTCGACCTGGTCTCCCGTGGTCACCCCGAACTCCCTCACCCGGACCGTCCGCACCCCGTGGTAGTCCGTCCCGACGGTCACCTTCAGCACGGCTCCCTGGCCCCGCACGACCCGCAGCGAGCTCCCCGGCAGCGCCGCCGCCAGCGACCTGGCCGAACGGTCCCACCGGGGGTCGTACGCGATCACCGTCCGCGTCGTCGCCCCCCGCTCCCGCGCGTTCACCGGCATCCGGGTCGTCCGGAACCCGGTCGCGGCCAGCGCCCGGTCCACCTTCCCGCCCAGACCCACCGTGCGCGTCCCGTTCTCGACCTGCACCCGGATCTGCTGCGGTGCCACGTCCACCCGCACCGGCGCACCCCCCTTGCCGCCTTTGCTCCTGCCCTCGCTCTTCCGCGCGGCCAGCGGCTCGTCCTCGCGCAGCGCCCGGAACAGCCGCCCCGCCTTCGCCGCGTCCCACAGCAGCGTCGAACCGATGCCCTTCACGGCGTACCCCATCCGCCCGATCGGCACGGTCGTGAACTCGGACGACGACGGGGAGAAGTTGCGCATGGCCCGCCCGAGGTCCAGCAGCTCACCCGTGCCGAACTCCTTGTCCGCCCGCACCGACCCGAGGACCGCCCGGGTGATGTCCCGGAACTTCATCGGGTTCAGCAGCACCCCGGACGACGTGGACCGGGCGATCAGCGCCGCCATGAACCGCTGCTGGCGCTGCATCCGCCCCAGGTCGGACGACCCGTCGGCGTGCCGTGAACGCACGTACTGCAAGGCCTCCCCGCCGTTGAGCTCGTGCTCACCGGCCGTCAGGTCCAGCCCGGTGTACGAGTCCTTCAGCGGCTTCGGCGTGCAGATCTCGACGCCCCCGAGCACATCGACCGTCTTCATGAAGCTGGTGAAGTCGACCTCCAGATAGTGGTCGATCTTCACGTGCGTCATGCTCTCCACGGTCCGCACGGTGAGGTTCGGACCGCCCTCCGCGTACGCCGCGTTCAGCTTGATGACATGGCCGCCGTGCCGCTGCCCGGTCGTCCGGTCGGTGTGCGAAGGCGTCCGCGCGTACGAGTCGCGCGGCAGGCTGACCACGCTGGCCCGCTCCCGGTTCTCCGAGATGTGCACGATCATCATCGTGTCGGTGCAGTGGCAGGGCGCGCCGCCGAGCCGGTACTTGCGCCGCTCGGCCTCGCTGATGTTCTCCCGGCTGTCCGTGCCGACCAGCAGCACGTTCATGCCGTGACCGGCCCGCGGCCGGTTCTTCATGTCCTTGAACGGGTCGACCCGGGCGATGTCGGCATCGAGGCTGGTGACCACCGCGTGCCCGATCCCGGCCGAGGCGAGCACCACGACGGACAGCGTCGTCACCGCCCGCATGGCCCAACGGGGCTTCCTCCGCCGTACGGGGGGACGCGGGCGCCCGGACGACGGCCGTGGCCGGCGCTGTGGGGAACCAGGAGAGTGGGGGGATGCGGGGGACGCG
>NZ_LIQQ01000666.1 GCF_001418565.1 Streptomyces graminilatus
GGTCTGGGCTGGACCTGCGTTGCCGTCGAGCGCCGGACCCGCCCAGGTCGGACGCCCGCCCCGGAGGGACACCTCACCGCATCAGCGGATGACTCCCCGTATTCGTCGGCGCGTGTTCCGGCAGCCACAGGACCGCCACCGCGCCCTCCGCGGGCACATGCTCCGGGGCGCCCGGTGGGCGTATGTTGCGGAACGTGAGGCGGGCGCCCAGCACCCGTGCCTGGCCCGCGGCGATGGTGAGGCCGAGCCCGTGGCCGTGCCCCGAACGGTCACTGCTCCCCGTACGGAAGCGGCTGGGCCCGTCCGCCAGCAGGTCCTCCGGGAAACCGGAGCCGTGGTCGCGTACCCGGATGACCCGGCCCTCGACCGACACCTCGATCGGCGCCTTCCCGTGCCGTGCCGCGTTGGCCAGCAGATTGAACAGGACCCGCTCAAGCCGCCGCGGATCCGTCGTGACCTCCGACTCGTGCACCACGTGCACGGCGATCTCCGGGTCCTTCGCGAGCGCCCGCCGCGCCACGAACTCGCCCAGCATGATGTCCTGCAACTCGGCCCGCTCCGACGCCCCGTCGAGCCGGGCCACCTCCAGGACGTCCTCGACCAGCGTGCGCATGGCCTGCGCCCGGTCCAGGACCAACTCCGTCGGGCGGCCGGGAGGGAGGAGTTCGGCCGCCGTCAGCAGTCCCGTCACCGGCGTACGCAGCTCGTGCGCGATGTCGGCCGTGACCCGCCGCTCCGCCTCCAGCCGCTGCTGCAACGTGTCAGCCATCGCGTCCACCGCCCGCGCGAGGTCGTCCGCCTCGTCCCGTACGACACCGCCGATGGCGTCCCGCACCCGTACGTCCGTCTCGCCCCTGGCGACCTGGTTGGCGGCAGCAGCCGCCTTGCGCAGCCGACGCGACAACTGGGCGCCGATGAGCACACCGAGCGCGCTGCCGCCGAGGACGACGGCGATCGAGCCGATGATCAGCGCCTGGTCGAGGTCGGCCATGATGTCCGTACTGCGGTCGGTGAACCCGGTGTGCAGCGACATGATGTGCCCGTCCTTGAGCGGCACGGCCGCCCAGATGTCCGGCACCCCGTCCGGCCGGTCGGTCACAAAGGTCGCCCGGCGGCCCTGCGCGGCCTTCTCCCGCAGTTCCCGGGGCAGGTTCGGGTCGTCGATCTTGATGCCTGGGAAGTTGGGCCGCCCCGTCGTGTTGTAGTTGCCCTGCCCGATCAGGACGCGTTCGTAGACGAGGTCACGCGCGCTGTCCAGCATCGAGACCCGGGCCGCGTTGTGCACGACCAGGCTGAGCGTGACCGCCACGAGCGCGCCGACCAGCGCGATGGCCGCGCTCAGCTTCCATCTGAGACCGGTGTGTATGCCCGCGAAGCGAGCCACTCCGGTGGACCGGGTTCTCCTGTCACCCATGGGCCCGCTCAGGCCTTCAACTTGTAGCCGAAGCCGCGGACCGTCTCGATCCTGTCCTGGCCGATCTTCGTACGCAGCCGCTGCACATGGACGTCGACGACGCGGGTGTCGCCGCCCCAGCCGTAGTCCCACACGCGTTCGAGGAGCTTGTCGCGGGAGAGGACCGTGCCCGGCGCGGACGAGAACTCCAGCAGCAGCCGCATCTCGGTCGGCGTCAGGGCCACCGGCACGCCCTCCTTGCGGACCTCCATGCCCTCGGTGTCGATCTCCAGCTCCCCGAAGACCAGCACCCCGTCGGTCATCGGCCCGCTGTCCTCCGAGGCCGCCGCGCCGGGGCCGCTCGCGTGACCGAAGCGGCGCAGGACCGCGCGGATCCGGGCGACCAGCACGGCACCGTCGAAGGGCTTCGTGACGTAGTCGTCGGCGCCCGCCTCCAGGCCCAGGACCACGTCGATCGAGTCGGCGCGCGCCGACAGCATGATCACCGGGACGGTGGACTCGTCACGGATACGGCGGCACAGGCTGACCCCGTCGAGGCCCGGCACCATGACGTCCAGGAGGGCGATGTCCGGGCGGTCGGCGCGGAACGCGGCCAGCCCCGACAGCCCGTCGGGCATGGCGGTGACCGCGAAGCCGTCCCGCTCCAGGGCGAGTTGGGTGGCCTCGCGGATGACGTCGTCGTCCTCGACGAAAAGGACGTGGGTCTGGTCTGCCATCCCGGATGCTCTCTGTTCTCGGTTCTCAGTACGGGTCGGTCGGTTCTGGTCGGTGCTGTCAGTGCTGGTCAGTGCTGTCGGTGCTGGTCAGTTCGCGGCTGTCGTCTGTGCGTCGGCGCCGTCGACCGCGCCGCTGTACTCGTTGTGCGTGCGGTACTCCAGGGCGAAGCGGCCCGCCGTCCAGCGATAGGTGATCACATTCTCGCCCGACGGGCTCGTCACCGGGTCGTCCTTCTTGTAGACCTGCTTGGTGACCACCAGGTCGCCGCGGTCTATCTCCGCGTACACCGGAGACTCCTCGGCCCGGAAGACGTTCCGGTACCCGTCCCCCGCCTCGCGGTACACATAGGAACCGACACCGACGGCATCGCTGCACGTCATGACGTTGACGACGACGTCGTCCGAGTTTCCGTCGGTCAGATCCCCGTACGACACGTCGACCGGGTACTCGTCCCCGACGCACGGCTTCAGCGCGCGCTTGACCGAGGGCGCGACCCCTGGATCGTCCCGCACGAGCGCGACCGCGTCCACGTCGTCCGGGGTGTCGTACACGGAGGGCACGGGAGCGCTGCGCAGCTTGCCCGCGACGGCGTCGGCCCCCGCGGGGCCCTCGTCACGGGCGCCGGTACCACCGGTCGCGCAGGCGGAGACGAAAAAGGTCAGGGCGGCGAGCACGGCCGTTGCCGTGATCACCGCCTGAAAGGCCCGCCGGGTGGGTGCGGACAGGATCGACGCACCCTTGGGTGTCCCCGCACCTGTCCCCGTACGTGTCCCTGGACCTGTGTGCGGGACTCCGGGGCCGGTCGCCCCTGTGCCTAGGCCGCGCAACGCTCCCGCTCCCCATGCTCCAGCGCGCGTGCGTCCAGGTCGCGGGCCTCCAGCTCCTCCCGGAGCCGGGCGAGGGCCCGGTGCAGCGTGCTCTTGACCGTTCCGGCCGACATGCCGAGGGCGGCGGCCGTCTCCTCCGTGGACATCTGCTCCCAGTGTCGCAGCACGACGACGCTCCGCTGCTTGGGTGCGAGAACCTTCATGACATCCATCAGGAGGGCGCGGTCCGCGTGCTGCTCGGTGGAGTCGTCGACACACGCGTCCGGGAGCTGCTCGGTGGGCACCTCCTCCAGCTTGCGGGCCCGCCACCACTCGGTCCGGGTGTTGATCATCACCCGGCGGAGGTAGGCGTCCGCGAGCCGCTTGTCCGCTATGCCGTCCCAGCGGCCGTACGTCCGTACGAGCGCCGTCTGCAGCAGGTCCTGCGCGTCGACGGGGTCCGGCACCAGTCGACGGGCGCTGCGCAACAGCGCGTCCTGCCGTGTGCGGACGTACTCCTCGAACTCAAGCACTTCGCCCTGCTGCGCCATCTCGCCGCCTCCCGCTCCCCGTTTCCGACCCGCCCTGCCGGCCGGCTTTCACTGCCCTGTGGTCCTTGCAGAGATGAAGTTACGGAGCCGTTGTCACGGGGTTGTCCGTGCCGGCCTTCGGAGAGCGCTCGGCTGTCCGTCGGTTGTGTAACGGAAGTAGGGAGGGGGTAAGGGGGCGGGTCGATTGGTGGCGTTGTGTGGTGATTTGGGGGTGTGGTGAGTGTGTCGGAGAGGCGGGTCGGGGCGTTACGGAACGCCTGGCGTGTGTTTCGGCTGTGTGCGTCCCGGTGTCTGTCTCAGCTCTGCGGCAGCCGGTACAGCCCGCCCTCCAGGGGCTCGACCAGACCGTCGGAGACCAGGCCGTCGAGGGCCCGGGCGCGCTGGACCGGCTCGTGCCACACGCTGTCGAGCGCGGCCTGCGGTACGGGGGTGTGGGCCTCGCGGAGTACGGCGAGCAGCTTGCCGCGCACCTGGCGGTCCGTGCCCGCGTACGTCTGGCCGCGCCGCGCCGGGCCCTCGTGCTCGGGCTTCCCGGCGAGCCGCCAGGCGCACTGGCCGGCGATCGGACAGCGATGGCAGGTCTCGTTCCTGGCCGTGCAGACGAGCGCGCCCAGCTCCATGGAGGCCGCGGCCCAGCGGGCGGCCGTGGGCTCGTCGGCCGGCAACAGGGCGCGGGCGAGCTTGCGTTCGGCGGCGGTGGTGGCGTTCGGGGGGTACTGGACGCCGGTGACGGCCCGGGCGATGACGCGGCGGACGTTCGTGTCCAGTACGGCGTGCCGCTGGCCGTAGGCGAAGGAGGCGACGGCGGCGGCGGTGTACTCGCCGATGCCTGGCAGGGCGAGCAGTTGGGCGTGCTCGGTGGGTACGTCGCCACCGTGGCGTTCCGTTATGGCGACGGCGGCGCCGTGCAGACGCAGGGCGCGGCGCGGGTAGCCGAGCCGGCCCCAGGCGCGGACGGCTTCGCCGGAGGGGGCGGCGGCGAGGTCGCCGGGGCGGGGCCAGCGGGCGATCCACTGCTCGTATACGGGCAGTACGCGGCTGACGGGCGTCTGCTGGAGCATGAACTCGCTGACCATCACACCCCAGGGGCCGGCGTCCGGGTGCCGCCAGGGGAGGTCGCGGGCGTGTTCGTCGAACCAGTCGATGACGGGGGAGTGGAGGGCGGTGTTCTCGACCTCGTCGGCGGGGGTGGTGGTGTCGTCGCGGTGCGTGGGCTTCGTGGGCGCAGTCATGGCGGTTCCGATCCTGCCATGTGGGGGTGCGGGGGTGTGTGATGCGGTGCGCAGCGGTGACGGATTGTTTCCGCCCCCGCCGCCCCTTCCCGTCCCGTCC
>NZ_LIQQ01000667.1 GCF_001418565.1 Streptomyces graminilatus
CCCCCGCGTCCCCCAGTGCCAACGGCGCCGCCCGCCACCCAGCCGCCCCGCTCACGTATGCCAGCAGCGCGCCAACGGCTCCCGCGCCCGTGCCCCACACCGCGCCCAGCAGGACGGCCGCGACGAGTTGCCCGCGCAGTTCGATTCCGGCGCCGAACGCGTCGAAGCCCAGCACCGAGACCGAGGCGTCCACGGACACCTCCGCCAGCCAGGCGAGCAGCGGCAGCGCAATGGCGGTCGCCACCCCCAGCCGCAACGCGCACCGGCCGGCGAAACGCAGGGCACCCGGATCCCGTACGGCGAGCGGCACCCGCCCGTCGGCGTCGTCCGGGCCGACTCCGCGGGCCAGCGGTGTCCGGGCCGCCGCGAGGATGCCCGCGAGGAGCATCATCAAGGCCGCCGCGACCCCCAGGAGCCATACCCGGCTGTCCAGTTCGGCCAGTCTGCCGAGGCTGACCGACTGGTCGTCAGGCGAGCTGAGGAGCCGGTCCAGGGGATCAGGCAGGAAGTTGACCAGCACTCCTGACGCACTGCCGTCGAACGGGACGAACAGACCGATCGAAACCCCCAGCCAGACCCCGTTGGGGGTACCGAGCAGCGCCGCACCCGCGATGCGCCGGGGATGGGCGTCGCCGGTCGCCGCGTACGCCGCCGCCGCGAACCCCGCCGCCACCGCCGCCAGTGCCACGGTGACCAGGGCGGACACCGCCGGCCGTACGACGTGGTGGACCGCTTCCCAGCCGCGCGGCAGGGGAGTGCGGCGGGAGGCCAGCAGGGCGATCGCCAGGACCCCGGCCGCCCAGACCAGGCCGCCGAGCAGGGTGGGGAGTGTGTCGACGGTGAAGCCGACGGCCGCCTTCGCGTCGATCAGGTCGCCGACCCGGTCGGGCAGCAGACCGCTGATGTCCCCGAGCCCGGGAACATTGATACCTCCGCCCCCGCCGCCGCCACCTCCGCCCGTACCCGGCAGGGAGTCGAGGCCCAGGCTGCCGCCGTCGATGGTGATGAGGTCGTGCCCCGCCCAGGCCAGCCCGCCCAGGGTGGCCACGAAGAGCGCGATCACCGCACCCGCGCGCGTGAGGAGTTCGGCCGGCGGGATCACAACTCCCGCCCCGCGCAGGGACCGTAGGAAGAACCACGACAGGAGCAGCGCGCCCACCAGGCTCACGCCCAGTGGCGTGATCTCGACGGCGGTCGCCGCCTCCGCGCCTTTCAGGCCGAAGGCCGACACATCACCGGACGGAGTGACCGAACCACCCGCCCCAAGTGCCACAACCGCCGCGGTCATCGGCCCCAGCGAGGCCGTGGCGTCCGCCCCCAACAGATGCAGACCGAGTGCCGCAGTGCCCGCCATTCCGATCAACGCCCAGCTCACAGAGGTGATCGCGGAGAGCAGCACGTCTCCCCACGGCAGCCTCCCGCCCTGCTCGGCGGTCTCGATGCCCATCGTCAGCCCCCGATCCGCGCGGCGGCGGCCCACCCCGCGTGTCCCCCTCCCGTGGGACTACCACTCTCCGGGCCGGTTTCCACCGCGTCAACGGCGCGTCGCTGTCCGCTTCCACGCCCCTTCCGCAAGACCCGACTTTCGGTCAGGGGGCTGAGCCTGAAATAGTTCCCCACGATGTTCGACATCCCTAGACTCCCCATGTTGGGGCAATTTTCGGGGGACAACTCAGTGGGGCATGGAGTGCCGGAACTCGTACTGGAATTGAACGAAAGGTCCTGGACGCTTGATTCGTCCAGGCCGTACACCCTCGGACGTGATCCGCAGGGGGACATCGTGCTCGATGACGCCAGGGTCTCCTGGCGGCACGCCACGATCAGTTGGGGCGGCCGGAGCTGGGTCATCGAGGACCACGGCAGCACCAACGGCACCTTCGTGCAGGGGCAGCGCGTCCATCAGACGGAGATCGGGCCGGGCTCGGCCGTCCATCTCGGCAACGCGACCGACGGCCCGCGTCTGGTCCTCTCCAGCGCCGCCCCGGTGGCGACGCCGCAGCAACAGCCGTACGCGGCCCAGGGAGCGAGCCCCTCCTGGGCCCAACAGCCCCAGCCCCAGCCCCAGACGCCGGAACAGAGCCGGCCGCAGCAGCAGCCCGCCGCGATCCCGCAGCAGCAGGGCCCCGGCGCGGGGGCGGGCGCGGGGACGCCGCCGGTGTACGGCGACCGCAGCCCGACCACCTTCCACCAACTGCACCTGGGCCGGGTGATGCGCATCGGGCGCGCCCTGGAGAACGAGCTGGTCGTCTCCGACCTCCAGGTCTCCCGCAACCACGCCGAGTTCCACGCGACGCCCGACGGCCGCTTCGAGATCCGAGACCTGGGCTCGCACAACGGCACGTACGTCAACGGCATGCCGATCGCCAAGGGCGGCACGGCGCTGCTCGGCCCGAACGACATCGTCGGCGTCGGCCACTCCACGTTCCGGCTGGTCGGCGACCACCTCGAGGAGTTCGTCGACACCGGCGAGATCTCCTTCTCGGCCCGCCATCTGACCGTCACCGTGGACGGCGGCAAGCAGATCCTGAAGGACGTCTCCTTCGGCGTCCCGGAGAAGTCGCTGATCGCGGTCATCGGCCCGTCCGGCTCCGGCAAGTCGACGCTCCTCAAGGCGCTCACGGGCTACCGGCCCGCCAACCAGGGCGACGTCCTCTACGACAACCGCAACCTGTACAAGCAGTTCGCCGAGCTGCGCCAGCGCATCGGTCTGGTCCCGCAGGACGACATCCTGCACAAGGAACTGACCGTCAAGAAGGCCCTCAAGTACGCGGCCAAGCTGCGTTTCCCCGCCGACACCACGACGGAGGAGCGCGAGCACCGCATAGGGGAGGTGCTGCGCGAGCTGAAGCTCGATATCCACAAGGAGAAGAAGGTCACCTCCCTCTCCGGCGGCCAGCGCAAGCGTGTCTCGGTGGCCCTGGAACTGCTCACCAAGCCGTCGCTGATCTTCCTGGACGAGCCGACCTCCGGCCTCGACCCGGGCATGGACCGTGACGTCATGCAGTTGCTGCGCGGCCTCGCCGACGACGGCCGTACGGTCCTCGTCGTCACGCACTCCGTGGCCGAACTGGCGATCTGCGACAAGCTGCTGGTGATGGCACCCGGCGGCGCCGTCGCCTACTTCGGTCCGCCGGAGGAGGCGCTGAACTTCTTCGGCTACGACACCTGGGCCGACGTTTTCTCCGCCTTCGAGAACTACCGCGACTACGACTGGGCGGGCCGCTGGAAGGGCTCGCAGCACTACCAGATGTACGCCGCGGACATCGACGCCGTCGCCCCGCAGTCCGTGGACATGCCCGCCGCACAGGCCATGCGCCCGCCCAAGCCGCAGGGCTGGGGCTCCCAGTTGATGACCCTGATCCGGCGGTACGTGACGGTCATCGCCTCCGACAAGGGCTTCCTGGCCCTGACGGTGATCCTGCCGGCGGTGCTCGGCGCGGTGAGCCTGCTCATCGACCCGGACAAGACCCTGCTGCCCGGCAGGATCGGCAGAAACGGCCTCAACATCCCGAACGGCACGGCCACCACCGTGCTCCTCATCCTCGCGGTCGGCGCCTGCTTCGCCGGCGCCGCGAACTCGGTCCGTGAGCTGATCAAGGAACGGGTCATCTACGAACGGGAGCGCGCGACCGGCCTGTCGCGCTCCGCGTATCTGATGTCCAAGGTGATCGTCCTCGGCTTCATCACGGTCCTCCAGGGCCTCATGGTCGGCGCGATCGGCTTCGCGAACCGCACGATCCCCGACGAGGGCCTGGTCCTCGGCAAACTCGTGCTGCTCGAACTCTCCGTCCCGATCATGGCGCTCGGCTTCACGTCGATGATGTTCGGCCTGGTCATCTCCTCCCTGGTGAAGACCTCGGAGAAGACCATGCCGCTGCTCGTCATGTTCGCGATCATCCAGGTCGTGTTCACGGGCTGTCTGTTCATCCTGCACGGCAACATCGGCGTCAACGAGTTCTCGTACCTGATGCCGTCCCGCTGGGCGGTCGCCGCCGCCGGGGCCACGCTGGACTTCAACAAGATCAGCCCGAACGTCGACGACCCCGGCAGCACCGACCCCCTGTGGGACCACACGGCCGCCGCCTGGGGCATCGACATGGCCGCCCTGATCGCCCTCGGTGTGATCTGCGGCTTCTTCGTGGCCCGCTTCCTGCGCCGCCACGAGCCCGAGGTCATGCGCAAGTGATCACGGCCGTACGACGGTGAAGGGCGGCACCCCCGGTGGGGTGCCGCCCTTTCGCCTGTACGTACGAGTCAGAGATCCGCGCCGACCTCAATGACCTCAGTACGCGCTGTTGACGTTGTCGATCGAGCCGTACCGGTGGGCCGCGTAGTTGGCGGCGGCCGTGATGTTGGCGACCGGGTCGTAGATGCTGAACGACGTACCGGAGACGTGGTACGCGTTGAAGGTCGGCTGGATGACCTGGAGCAGGCCGATCGACGGGGTGCCGTTCTGGGCGTTGATGTCCCAGCCGTTGACGGCGTTCGGGTTGCCCGTCGACTCCCGCATGATGTTGCGGTACAGGCCGTTGTAGGAGCCCGGTATGCCCTTCCTCGCCATGATGGAGAGGGACTCGCGGATCCAGCCGTCGAGGTTGTTGGGGTACCACTTCACGGCGGCCCTCTTGAGCGCGGCGCGCTTGGCGGACCGGTTCGCGGCCTCCCTCGCCCTGTGCTTCTTCGCGGCCTTCGCAGCGGCCCTCTTCTTCGCCGCCTTCTTCTCTGCGGCCCTCTTCTTCGCGGCGGCCTTCTTCGCCGCGGCCTTCTTCGCGGCGGCCTTCTTCGCGGCGGCCTTCTTGGCGGCGGCCTTCTTCACCGCGGCCTTCTTCGCGGCGGCCAGTTCGGCCGCCTTCAGCTTCGCCGCGGCGGCGTCGGCCTTCACGGTCTCGCCGGCCAGTTGGTCGGTGATGCTCGCCCGTACGTTCTTGATCTGGCCCTGGCTGAACACCACGGGAGCGGCGGAGACGGCCTCGGAGGTGGTCGTCGTGCCGCTCGGCACGAAGCTGAACGCGAGGGTGGCCGCGGCGAGCGTGGCGGCACCGGCGATCGCGATCCTGCGGGTCCTGGCCGACGTACGACTATGACCAGGAGCGGTGGTGTTCTTGGGCATGGCGGAGGAACCTCTTCGAATAGCGCGGACGTCGCTCGTGCCCGAAGGGGCAGGCGTGCTTCCGGCACAAACGCCGCGGGCGGAACCCGCGGCGCTGAGCGACGGTTGCCATTCTTAGCGGCCGCAAAATCCCGTGGCAAAGGTGTGACGTACTACGGCGGGTAGTGGACCCAGGAGCGGCAAAATAGGACAGATCGGAGCGTCTTTCCCGCTCATCGGGTGGACGTTTGTCTCCTATGGCCACTAGTAAGTGATGTGGGTCCTATGCGCGGGGTCACATGGGCCGGCCGTCCGTCTCACCATTGGTTGCGAGAGCAATGCTCAGAGTGAGGGGCCTGTCGGGTGTCGCGCTTCGCCCTTCGGCCTAGGTCCTTCGGCCCAGGCGCCGCCGCCACAGGACGGATACGCACTGTCACACCCCGCCGGTACCGTGAGGGCATGAGCGAAGGACCACGGTCGGGCCTGTCCGCGGTGAGCGCCGCGCTGCTGGCCATGAGCAGGCACCTGGAGGTGCGCGACGTCCTCAAGACGATCGTCGCCTCCGCCAGGGAGCTGCTCGACGCGCGGTACGCGGCGCTGGGCGTCCCGGACGACCACGGCGGCTTCGCCCAGTTCGTGGTCGACGGTGTCAGCGACGCCGAGTGGAAGGCCATCGGCCCGCTCCCGCGCCAGCACGGCATCCTCGCGGCGATGCTGCGCTCGGCGCGCGCCGAGCGCCTGGCCGACGTCCGCGAGGACCCGCGCTTCGAGGGCTGGCCGCCCGCCCACCCCGACATGTCCGACTTCCTGGGCCTGCCGATCCGGGACGGCGACGAGGTGCTGGGCGCGCTGTTCCTCGCCAACAAGAACCGCGCGAAACCCTCGGGCGGCTGCGGCTTCACCGAGGACGACGAGGAACTCCTCGCCATCCTGGCCCAGCACGCGGCGATCGCCCTGACCAACGCCCGCCTCCACGAACGCGGCCGCGAACTGACCATCGTCGAGGAACGCTCCCGCCTCGCCCACGAACTCCACGACGCGGTCAGCCAGAAACTGTTCTCCCTGCGCCTGACCGCACAGGCAGCCGCAGCCCTGGTGGACCGCGACCCCGCCCGCGCCAAGGGCGAACTGCAACAGGTGGCCGCGCTCGCCGCGGAGGCGGCCGACGAACTGCGCGCGGCGGTCGTGGAACTGCGACCCACGGGCCTGGACGAGGACGGCCTGATCGCCACCCTCCGCACCCACATCCAGGTCCTCGACCGCGCGCACTCCGCGCGCGTGACCTTCGACAGCCACGGGGTCCGCGCCCTCCCCGCCGCCCAGGAGGAGGCCCTGCTGCGGGTGGCCCAGGAGGCCCTGCACAACGCGCTGCGGCACTCCGGGGCGGCCCTGGTGGAGGTGACCCTCGCGAAGTGCGGCCAGGGCGCCGTCCTGCGCGTCACCGACGACGGCAGCGGCTTCGACCCGACGGCGGTACGCAGCGCCGGACGCCACCTCGGCCTGGTCTCGATGAGGGACCGGGCGAGCGGGGTCGGCGGGCGGCTGGACGTGGAATCGGCGCCCGGAAAGGGCACCACGATCGAGATGGAGGTGCCTGGTGGCTGACGCGATCAAGGTACTGCTCGTCGACGACCACCAGGTGGTACGCCGGGGCTTGCGCACGTTCCTCGAAGTACAGGACGACATCGAGGTGGTGGGCGAGGCGGCGGACGGCGCCGAGGGAGTCGACCGCGCGCAGGAACTGAAACCCGACGTCGTCCTCATGGACGTCAAGATGCCGGGCATGGACGGAGTCGAGGCACTGCGCAGACTCCGTGAACTCGACAACCCCGCGCGCGTGCTGATCGTCACGAGCTTCACCGAGCAGCGCACGGTCGTCCCCGCCCTGCGCGCGGGCGCCGCCGGGTACGTCTACAAGGACATCGACCCGGACGCCCTCGCCGGCGCCATCCGCTCCGTGCACGCCGGGCACATCCTGCTCCAGCCCGAGGTCGCGGGCGCGCTGCTGACCCAGGAGGAGACGCACTCGGGCCAGGGGAGGGGCGGCTCGCTCACCGAGCGGGAGCGCGAGGTGCTGACGCTGATCGCGGACGGCCGCTCGAACCGGGAGATAGCCCGCGCCCTCGTGCTGTCCGAGAAGACGGTCAAGACGCATGTCTCGAACATCCTGATGAAACTCGACCTGGCGGACCGCACACAGGCGGCGTTGTGGGCGGTTCGTCATGGTGTGGCCGGATGACCGGCAACTCGGAACGTTCCCTTCCGGGCTGAGATTCATACCGTCGTGGGAATGTCCCCCGGATGGCGCATCCTTCGTGGATCTCCGGCGTTCTTCAGTGCGTGCCGCGGCGACCTGCCGCGGTGAACGCAATGGGAGGGAACAGACATGAAGAACCTGAAGAAGGCCGCCGCTGTGACGATGGTGGCGGGCAGCCTGGTTGCCGCCGGCGCCGGTTTCGCCTCCGCCACGGAGGGCGCGCACGCCAACGGCCAGGCCATCGGCTCGCCGGGCGTCGCCTCGGGCAACCTCGTCCAGGCCCCGGTGCACATCCCGGTCAACGTGGTGGGCAACAGCGTCAACGTCATCGGCGTACTGAACCCGGCCTTCGGCAACCTCGGCCTCAACCACTGAGAACCTGACCTCCGGCCTCCTGGGGACGCCCAGGAGGCCGGTCGGATGTGACGGGCCCGCCACTATCCAGCCCGTCCGGCGTGCAGGGACAAGCCCGCCCCAGGCACATCCAGCCCGTCCGGCGCCTGAGGACGAGGCCGTTCAGGCCGAAGCGGGGGCCTGGGGGCGGCCGCCCCCAG
>NZ_LIQQ01000668.1 GCF_001418565.1 Streptomyces graminilatus
GGTGGCGGGCCGGAGCGCGCGGTGGTGGCGCTGGACGGGCGCAACCGGCTGGTCAGCGAGGCGGCGGTGCGGCTGGTGTCGCCGCAGGTGCTGGAGGCGCTGGAGCGGGGCGCGCGAGCGCTGTTGCAGTCGACGGCGTCTGTCGAGTCGTACGACATCGCGCTGCCCGAAGGGGCGGGCTGCACCGCCCGGATCCGTCCCGTGCGGGAGCGGGGCGACGGACCGGTGCTGGGGATCGTCGCCGTACTGGACCCGGTCCCGGAGGGGGTGACGGCGGTACCCGTGCTGCCCCGGCCGGTGGCGGGGCGGGCGGCCGGGAGTTCGGTGCCGTGGCTCCACGCGGTGGGCCGGGCACGGGAGTTGGCGCGCGGCAGCGAACCCCTGTTGCTGGCCGGGGAGCGCGGGTCGGGCAAGACCACGCTGGCCCGCGAACTGCTGGGCGGCACCGATCCGCTGGTCCTCGATGCCGCCGAGGCACCCGAACTCGGCCTGGGCGACGTCGAGTTGCCGGGCTCCCGCCCACTGCTCCTGCGGCACGCGGAGCTACTGACCCAGTCGGACGTCGCCGCGCTGAACCGTCTCCTCGACGAGCGTCCGGACGTCCATCTGCTGGCCACGTACACCCCCGGCACTCCCCCGGGCCCGTGCCTCCAGCGGCTCCTGGACACGCTGGCCGCCCGCTCGGTCACCCTGCCCGCGCTGCGCGAACGCCCGGAGGACATCCGCGAGTTGCTCCCGGCCCTGGCGCCGCGGCCGGCCGACGGCACACCGCCGCTCACCTGGACGCTGGACGCGCTGCGGGCGCTGGAACGGTATCCGTGGCCGGGGAACCTCACCGAACTCACCCATCTGGTGCGGACGTTGGCGGAGAACCGGCGGGCGGCGGGGCCGGTCGGCCGGGCCGAACTCCCCGACCCCGTACGGGAAGGGCCCGCCGCGCGCCCGCTCAGCCCGATGGAGCACGCCGAGCGCACCGCGATCCTGGAGGCGCTGCGCCGCAACGGGGGCAACAAGGCCCGTACGGCGGCGGCGCTGGGCATCGCCCGGGCGACGCTCTACCGGAAGCTGCGTGAGTACCGGGCTTGAGGCGCCGTCACTCCGGTCTTCGGCCGGTCTTCTGGCGGGCCTTCTGCTGGGCCTTGTGTCCGGCCTTGTGCCCGGCCTTCTGCTGGTGTGGCGCCGGGGGCCGAGGATGAGGGGGGACGAAAATGTTCTGGGACCGGTCGGAAAGGGGCTGTCATGGCAAGCACGCTCGGTGTCGCCGTCGTGGGGTTCGGCTGGATGGGCCGGGTGCACACCCAGGCGTACCTCCGGCTGCCGCACCACTTTCCCCGGCTGGGGCTGCGGCCCGAACTGGTCATGGTCGCCGAGGAGGTGCCGGGCCGGGCCGAGGAGGCCGCCGCGCAGTTCGGGTTCGCGTCGACGACCCGTGACTGGCGGGCCGTGGCCGCCGATCCGCGCGTGCGGGCGGTGAGCATCACCGCGCCCAACTTCCTGCACCGGGAGATCGGTGTCGCGATGGCCGAGGCGGGCAAGCACATCTGGATCGAGAAGCCGGTGGGTCTGTCGGGGGCCGACGCGAGCGCGGTCGCCGACGCGGTCGCCAGGGCCGGTGTCCAGGGCACGGTCGGCTTCAACTACCGCAACGCGCCCGCCGTGGAGCGGGCCCGGCAGATCGTGGCGTCCGGGGAGATCGGCACGGTCACGCATGTCCGCGTTCGCCTGTTCAGCGACTACGCGGCCCATCCTGACGGTGCGCTGACCTGGCGCTACGAGCGGGAGCGCGGGGGTAGTGGGGTTCTGGGCGACCTCGCCTCGCACGGTGTGGACCTGGCCCGGTTCCTGGTCGGCGACATCGACGCGCTCATCGCCGACACGGCGGTGTTCGTGCCCGAGCGGTCCCGTCCGACGGGCGCCACGGCCGGTCACACGCGTGCGTCGTCGGGTGGTGAGCGGGGGCCGGTGGAGAACGAGGACTACGTGTCCTGTCTGCTGCGTTTCGCCTCCGGCGCGCGGGGGGTCCTGGAGGCGTGCCGGGTGTCCGTCGGCGAGCAGAACAACTACGGCTTCGAGGTGCACAGCACGAAGGGGGCGGTGTTCTGGGACTTCCGCCGGATGAACGAGCTGGGGGTGAGCGCGGGTACGTCGTACCAGGATCAGCCGGTCAGTACGGTGTTCGTCGGGCCGGGGGACGGGGAGTTCGGGGCGTTTCAGCCGGGGGCGGCCAATGCGATGGGGTACGACGATCTGAAGGTCATCGAGGCGGAGCGGTTTGTGCGGTCGGTGGTTGTGGGTGCCCCTTGCGGGGCGACCCTGGGGGATGCGGTGAGGAGCGCCGGCGCGCTGGATGCGATGGGGCGGTCTGTGGAGTTGGGGGCGTGGG
>NZ_LIQQ01000669.1 GCF_001418565.1 Streptomyces graminilatus
GGGCGGGCGGGAACACGGCCAGAAGGCCGACCAGTTGCCCGGCTACCGCAAGCTGACCGACCCGGACGCGCGGCGCCATGTGGCCGGTGTGTGGGGCGTCGACCCGGACTCGCTGCCGGGGCCCGGTCTGAGCGCGTACGAACTCCTCGACTCCCTCGGCACCGGCATCCGCTCGCTGCTGCTGATGGGGTCCAACCCGGTGGTGTCCGCACCCCGGGCCGCACACATCCAACAGCGCCTGGAATCACTGGACTTCCTCGCTGTCGCGGATGTCGTGCTGTCCGAGACGGCCGCGCTCGCCGATGTGGTCCTGCCCGTGACCCAGTGGGCCGAGGAGACCGGCACGACCACCAATCTGGAGGGGCGGGTGCTGCTGCGCAGGCAGGCCGTCACTCCCCCGGCGGGTGTGCGCAGCGATCTGTACGTGCTGCGTCAACTCGCCGCGCGGGCCGGGGTGGAGAAGGGGTTCCCGGTCGACCCCGAGGAGGTCTTCGAGGAGCTGCGCCGGGCCAGCGCGGGCGGGATCGCCGACTACTCGGGGATCACCTACCGTCGGCTCGCGGAGGAGAACGGTGTCTTCTGGCCCTGTCCCGCGCGGGCTCAGGGCGACTCGTCGCAAGAACCTGGTGACCAGTCGCAGGCGGCGCCTCATCCCGGCTCGCCCCGCCTCTTCCTCGACCGGTTCGCGACCGAGGACGGGCGGGCCCGGTTCGCGCCGGTGACGTACCGGCCGATCGCCGAGGAGCCGGACGCCGAGTACCCGGTGCTGCTGACCACCGGGCGGGTCGTCGCCCAGTACCAGTCCGGGGCCCAGACCCGGCGGGTCGACGAGCTGAACGCCGCCGCGCCCGGGCCGTTCGTGGAACTCCACCCACGGCTGGCCGCACGGCTGGGTGCCGGGGAGGGGGACGCCATCGCCGTCGTGTCGCGGCGCGGGCGGGCGGTGGCGCCGGCCCGGATCACCACCGCGATCCGCCCGGACACCGTCTTCATGCCCTTCCACTGGCCGGGCGAGGGCCGGGCCAACACGCTGACCAATCCGGCCCTCGACCCGACCTCACGGATGCCGGAGTTCAAGGCGTGCGCGGTACGGCTGGAGACCGTACGGCCTTGAGGGTCAGGTGAGTTGGCGGTCGTACGGCTACCAGGTGACCGGGAGGGTGCGTACGCCGTGGACGGCGCGCCCCTCGTGGGCGTCCATCTCGGCCGGGGCCGTCAGCCGCAGGCCGGGCAGTCGGCGGAACAGGGTGGGCAGGGCGATCTGGAGTTCGGCGCGGGCGAGGGACTGGCCCAGGCAGTTGTGCAGGCCGTGGCTGAATGTCAGGTGGTGCTGGGTGTCCCTGGTGATGTCGAAGGTGTCCGGGTCGGCGAAGGCGTCGGGATCCCGGTTGGCGGCCTGGAGCGCGACCACGACCCCCTCCCCGGCCCGTACCGTGACGCCGCCGATCTCCACGTCCTGCGTGGCGATGCGCCGCATCCCGATGTGAACGACCGTGAGATAGCGCAGGAGTTCCTCGACCGCTCCCGGCACCAGCTCCGGATCGGCACGAAGCTCCGCCAGTTGGGCGGGGTGGGACAGCAGGGTGACCACGCCCAGGGACAGCATGCTCGCCGTCGTCTCATGGCCCGCGATGAGCAGCATCACGGCAAGTCCAGCCGCCTCGGCGGCGGTTGCCTCACCGGTGGCCACCCGCTCGGACGCGAGCCTGCTCAGCAGGTCGTCCCCGGGGTCGGCGGTCTTGGCGGCCAGCAACTCCGTCAGGTACCCGAACAGCGCGCCCCAGCCCGCCCGCATCGCCTCGGGCCCGTCGGTCACGGTGGCGAACGCGGCGGCGTGGCGATGGATGAACTCCCGGTCCGTGTACGGCACTCCGAGAAGCTCGCAGACGACGAGGAGCGGCAGCGGCAGGGTGAAGTGCTCCACCAGATCGACGCCGGGGCCCTTGGCCACCAGGTCGTCGATGAGCCGGTCGGTCAACTGCTGGATGGACGGGCGCAGTTCCTCGGCGCGGCGAAAGGTGAAGTCGGGGATGAGCATCCGGCGCAACCGGGTGTGGTCGGGTGCGTCCATGGCGAAGAGCTGGCCGGGGGTGGGG
>NZ_LIQQ01000067.1 GCF_001418565.1 Streptomyces graminilatus
GGCGCGCAGCGCCCTCCTTAGGGGCGCGGGGAACTGCGCGCCCAGCCCCGACGGGCGCCGCACCCACCCAACAACCCCACGCCCCCAAGCCGAACGCTAGTTCTCCCGCACGGCCCGCAAGAACTCCCGAAGAATCCGCTCCCCCGCAGCGACCCCCCGCTCAGGAAGCACCCCGACCGTCCCCGCGGTCCATTCGGTCTCCGCCAGCTCCCCGTGCCCGGGCCGCCACCCCCGATCCGCGGCCAGCAGCAGATCCGCGTCGAGAAGCGAGTCACCGGCGGCGAGAGTGAGCGTCGCCCCCGTCCGCCGGGCGACCTCCCGCATGGCCGCACTCTTGGTGAGCGGCTTCGGGACGGCGTAGATCTTGCGCCCCTGAAGGGACACCGTCCACCCGCGAACCTCCGCCCAGACGGCGAGCTCCTTCACCCACTCCTCGGGCAGCAGCTCACGCTCGACGACGAGGTAGGCGAAGTAGTCCTCGGCGATCCGGTGCTTGCGCACCCAGAGCGGATCGGCGGTGGCTTCGAGATGCTCCCGCACCTCGTCCAGCGGCGCGCACTCGTCCGCGAGCCGTGCCTGCACGCGCGCGTGCCAGTCCTCGTCGGCGACACCGTCGACGAGGATGTGACCCCCGTTCGCGCAGATCGCGTACTTCGGCGCCGGACCCGGCAGGTTGATGCGCAGATACTGCTTACGGGTCCGGGTCGTCGTCGGCACGAACACGGCCTCGTCCCCGAGTTCGGTGAGCAGTCCGGCGGCCGTCTCCGTCATGTACGACAGCGGCCGGGTCTCGTGCACCTCGACGCAGAGCAGCCGGGGCGCGCGGGCGTCCGGCATGGTCAGCGCGAGGGCCCCGGCGGAGTAGATGAGCGTACGGTCGAGGTCGCTGGCGACAAGGACAGGACTCATACCGACACCGCCTTGCCGTCGGCACCGGTCGCGCCCCGCGTGTACTTGGGGTGGATCAACCCGACGCAGGTGTACGGGAGTTCGGCCACCTCCTCGACGGGTACGCCCCGCTGCTCGGCGAGCAGGCGTACGTGGTCGAGGTCGGCGCCCGCTCCGGCGCGGGCCAGGATCTTCCAGGGGACGCGGCGCAGCAGCACCCGGGTCGTCTCGCCGACGCCGGGCTTGACGAGGTTCACGTCGTGGATCTCGTACTCCTCGCTGATCCGCTCGACCGCCGCCCAGCCCTCCCAGGTCGGGGAGCGGTCGGCGGCGAGCAGTTCCTTCACCGAGGCGTCGACGGCGTCCGCGACCTCGGGGAAGCGGGCGGCGACGGCGTCGAGGAAGTCCAGCGAGACGTCGGCCCCGGCGAGCTCGCGGTAGAACTTGGCGCCGTGGAAGTCGTTCGGGCCGACCAGGTCCGCGCGCAGCACGGTCCGCGAAATCAGGCCGGACACCGTGGAGTTGAGGCAGGCGGAGGGGATGAGGAAGTCCTCGCGGGTGCCGTACGTACGGACGCAGGAGCCGGGGTCGGCGAGGACCGCGATCTCCGGGTCGAAGCCGGTGATGCCGTCGGAGGCCTCGAACTCCTCGATGGCGTCGGCGAGTTCACGGGTGATGGCACCCTTGCCGGTCCAGCCGTCGACGAACACGACGTCGGCGGGGTCGTGGTGGGCGGCCAGCCAGCGCAGCGCGTTGGCGTCGATGCCCCGGCCCCGGACGATCGACACGGCGTAGTGGGGCAGTTCGAGCCCGTGGCGGTGCTGGGCCCAGCGGCGCATCAGGGCCCCGACGGGCGTTCCGGCGCGGGCCAGCGACACGAGCACCGGACGCGGTGACCGTTCGGCGAGCACCAACTCCGTCACGGCGCCCACGGCTTGGGCGATACGGGCGGCGGAGGTGTCGAGGGCGGCGCGGAACAGCTCCTGGTACTGGTCGCTGGGCTGGTACTCGACCGGCAGCGACTCGGCGTAGTGGGCGCCGCCGGCCTGGATTGCCTCCTCGCGCTCCTCGGTGGGCGCCTCCAGGCTGACGTCCGAGAGGTCCCGCAGCAGCCACCCGACCTCGTCCGGTGGGTACGAGGAGAACGCGGGTCCGCGGAGGGGCTCAGGCAGCATGCGGGGCCTTTCGGAGACGTGCGGGAGTGCGGGTACGTAGGACGGGACGACGGCGAGC
This sequence comes from Streptomyces graminilatus, assembly GCF_001418565.1. Lineage (GTDB taxonomy): Bacteria > Actinomycetota > Actinomycetes > Streptomycetales > Streptomycetaceae > Streptomyces > Streptomyces graminilatus. The sequence goes on from NZ_LIQQ01000067.1 coordinate 2,122, forward strand.
ACGACGTGCGGTGTGTGTGCGGCGAGCGTGGCCAACAGGCCGTCGGGGGCGTGCAGTTCGGGTGTGTCGGCGACGGAGTCCACGACCGCGACGATGGCGTCGAAACCGGCGCCGGCCACGTTGTAGGCGTAGCGGTCACCGGGTCCGTCGGCCGGGTTGTCGTGGGCGGGGAAGACGAGGCGGGTGCGGATCGCGTACCCGGGGTCGTCCACGGCCAGGACGGGTGAGCGGGTGGTCGTCGAGTAGCGGACCTCGGCGCCCTCCACCGTCTGCCCCAGCGTCCGCTCCAGCTCCAGGGCGAGGCGCAGGGGGGCGTACATCAGTTCCTCGAAGCCGAGGACGAGGACGCGGCGGGCGTCGGCGGGGAGGCTCTCGGCGAGCCTTGCCGCCATCGCGGGGAGCGCGGCCTCCATGCGTATTCGGTGCCCGGGCGTGAAGCCGTGGCGGGCGCCGTCCGGCAGGCGGGAGGGCCAGCGCAGATCGACTCGGGTTGAGCGGTTGTTCGGCGGGTGCGGTCCGGTGGGGGCTTGTCGCGCAGTTCCCCGCGCCCCTGGGTGGGGACACTCGTGGTCGGCTACAAGTGCCTGGCCCTTTTCCAGCACCCCATCGGGCAGGGTCACGGTGCCCCTGGCCGCTGCCACCAGGTCCACCTGGGCGCCGATCTCCTGGGCGAAGTCCGCCAGGCGGGCCTGGTCCGCCGGCGAGCGCATGTCGACGAGGGTGACTATGACGTACCGGTCGCGCGGGTAGCGGTCGTGGAGGGCGCGGATGGTGTTGAGGACGGTGTTGCCGGTGGAGAACTCGTCGTCGACGAGGACCAGTGGGCCGGGGCCGGCCAGCAGGGCGGGGTTCTCCGGGAGGAGGAGGTGGGAGGTGGCGTGCGAGTGGGACTCCTCGAAGCCGCCCGCCCGGGCCACACCGTCGACCGGGCGGCGGGTGGAGTGGAGGTAGGGCGCGAGGCCCACACCGTCGGCGACACAGTGCCCGAGCCCGGTGGCCGTCTCGGCGTACCCGAGGACGACGGCGCGCCGGGACTCGTCGGCTCCCAGCAGCTCGCGCACCCGTTCGCCGAGGGCGACTCCGTGGCCGTGGACGAGGGCGGGCGACTGCGGGACGTGCTTGCCGAGCACGTTCGACACCAGCAGGTGCGCCCGCCTGGGGTTGCGCCGCAGGGCGAGACCGAGCATGTCGCGCAGGTCGTCGCCGCCGACCAGCTCGACCCCGAGCCGTTCGGCGACCCAGGTCCCGGACCAGACCCCGTTGTGCACTGCGTTGTTCATGAGTCCCTAGTGGATGTTGATCGGAGGGATGACGGGCGGATCAGCAGTCGGGGATTCCGGCGGTGAGCAGCTCCACGAAGCCGACGTCCTCGTTGGCGACACCGAAGACCTCGGCGCGCAGCAGGGTCCGCTCCGCCCAGGCCCGGTGCGGCTTCACCTCGTTCATCTTGTTCGTGTACGCCGACCTCAGAACACCTCCGCCGCAGCGCTCGGGACGCAGGATGTCCTGCGCGTCGCTGAACTCCTCGTGACTGACCACGGACAGGGTGTGCACGGGCGCGACATGCGAGGGGTGGATGCAGGTCTTGCCGAGCAGACCGTTGGCCTGGTCGAGACTGATCTCGCGGAGCAGCCCGTCCATGGCGTGCTCGATAAGCGTCTCACGCAGTTCCTCGGCCTGGCCCTCCAGGAAGGGGCTGCGGCGCAGCTGCGGCTTGAACATGCGCTCCTGGACCCGGAAGTACTCCCAGACGGGCCCGGTGACGGTGTACCCGGTGCCGTCGGCCCGCCCCAGCATGTTGACGACGTCGGCGATGACGGAGGCGACGACGTGGACGTCGTACGCGGTCATGTCCGGGGCCCGGCGCAGCCCGTACGAGGAGCAGAAGTCGGTGACGCCGAGGCGCAGGGCGAGGACGCGGTCGCGGTACTTGTCGACGGCGCGGGAGATGCCCTCCAGGGTCTCCACGCGGGTCTCCCGGAACATCAGCTCGGGCGATTCGAGCACCGGCATGCCGAACAGACGGTGACCGCTGGCGGCCTCGGCGTCGGCGAGGGCCTCAAGGAACGGCGTCCCGCTCTCCTCGGTGAACTTCGGCATCACGAACCCGGAGAGCAGCCGGACGGAGGGCCCGAGGCGCTGTACGAGGTCGGGGATCTGTCCGGGCGTACGGACCCGGATGAACAGCAGCGGCAGCCCGGTGGCGGCGTCGGGGCGCTCGGCGAGCACGCCGAACTCCCGCACCAGGTTCTCCTCGGCGGCCGCGACCTCGGAGTCGTCGATCGAGTCCTCCAGGCAGACCACCATGGAGACGACACCGCGCGCGACCTGTTTGACGATGGCGTCGGCCAGGCGCGGCCGGGTGGCCGGGCTGTAGAGAGTGGCCCCGAGGGCCGTGGCGAGCAGGCGGGCCGGGGAGTCGGCGGTGAACTCGCAGGGCTCCTGGTGGAACAGGCGCTGCCGTACCTCAGGGGCGATGTGCCCGAAATGACGCATGTATTTCCCCCGTGCCGGCTGGACGGCCGATCGAGTGGTGACCGACCGATGATCGAGTCTCGGTCGAATGGTGATGGGTGGCCGGTAATAGTACGTAGGGATCCATGTCAGGGGTTCCCACCGAGAATGAAGTTCAGGTAACGCGAACAAGCAGAATCGATACCCCCCGCGTTGTCGTGACCAGGACCGAGAGGGCAGGATGACCGCATGACGCACGCGATGCTGAAGGGGTCGAACGTCCCGCTCGAAGCCACGACGGTGCGCGCCGTGCTGCGCTGGACGCCCGGGCAGGGGGTTCCGGATGTCGATGCCTCGGCGCTGCTCCTCGGCCCCGACGGTCGTGTGCGCTCCGACGAGGACTTCGTCTTCTACAACCAGCCCCGCCACCCCTCGGGCAAGGTCTGGCGCCTCGGCAAGAAACGGGTGGCCGAGGGTCTGACCGACACGATCCATACGGATCTGGCAGGTGTCGAGTCAGGAGTCGGACAGATTCTGCTGGTCGCCTCGGCGGACGGCGCGCCCTTCGACCGCGTACGGTCCCTGCGCATCGTGCTGTACGACGGCGCCGTCTCGGACGGCGAACCGCTGGCGTACTTCGACATCACCCCGCAGACGGGCGAGGAGACGGCGCTGATCTGCGGCGAGCTGTACCGGCGCGGCGAGGGCTGGAAGTTCCGCGCCCTGGGCGAGGGCTATTCGAACGGCCTGGAGGGCCTGGCCACCGACTTCGGCATCTCGGTGGAGGACCCGCCGTCGGCCGGGGAACCGTTCCCGGACACCACGGACGCCCCGCCCACGGACACCTCGGCGATCACCACGGTCCAGCACCCACCCACGCTCCCTCCCCAGCAGACCTACGGCTACCCCCAGCCCACCAGCCAACCCGCATACGGCTATCCCCAACCGGTGATCACATCCCCGGCCCAGGACTTCAGCTTCCCACCGCAGGGCCCACAGTTCATCGGACGGTAGGGGAAGCGCCCCTTTTCCCGGGGGCGCGGTGACCTGCCTTTTGGGGGCGCGGGGTACTGCTTCCTCCGGGGCGCGCGGACCTGCTTTCAGGGGCGCGGGGAACTGCGCGACCAGCCACGACGGCGCCGCACCCGAAGGTCAACGCTCAGCCTTTGTTTTGTACCCCCGGCCCCACTGCAACCCCCACCCGTACAACCGGTCGAGCTCCGCCTGAAACCCGTAGACGAACTTGACCTCCCGCCGCACGATCAACTCGTTCTTCACGTTCTCGATCATCACCACCGCACAGGACCGTGCCTGCGAGTGCCGCTCGTCGAGCCCTATCTCGATCCGCGGCCCGTTGCTCGGGTAGAGCGTCACGACCGCGTGGGTCCGGTCGAACGCCGGCGTCTGGTCGTAGATGTAGACGAACACCAGCAGCCGCTTGATCTCGTCCCGGTGGTCGAGATTGACGTACGCCGTCTCCCCGGACGCCGACCCGAACCGGTCGTCCCCGCTGAGCTTGACGTACGGCGGGGCGTTCGTCTCGCCGAGGAACCCGCCCAGGGGCTGTACGACGCCCTTGGTGCCGTCCGCGAGCTCGTAGAGGATGCCCAGGTCGAGGTCGACGTTGACCATGCTCTGGGTGTGTCCCTGGACCGCCTCCGGCTTCAGGGCCTGGAAGGGGTGCCGCCACAGGCTCTGCCGCTTGGGGCCGCCGATGTCCGACGTACGCATCCGCCAGGACAGGTTGATGCGCAGATGACCGGTCGCCGCGCCCTGCTTGGTGAGCGACACCCGCTGATGCCGTTTGGATAGCTCGATGGAGTTGCTCGCCGCGCTGCCGGCGTCGAAGTCCGTCGTACGGCCGCGCCACAGGTCGTCCCAGAAACTCATCCCGCCCCCACCCGTCCAACCCCCGCACATTCGTCCGTCACGTCAACGCCGCGGGGCGGCCGACGAGGACGATTCCTCGTAGCCGCCCCGCTCAGAGCGTTCCTCACACAGGAGGTTGTCACACCCCGGACGACACCTCAGTCTTCTCGTCCGAGGCCGTCGCTTTTCCCTCTGCCGCTGCCAGCCTGGTGTTGCGGCGCACGGAGGACCAGAAGGACCAGCCGATCAGGACGACACCCACCAGGCCGGTGATGACCTCGTGGATCTGGTACTGGATGGTGACGAGCAGGATGGCGGCGAGGGCGCCGATCGCGTAGTGCGCGCCGTGCTCCAGGTAGACGTAGTCGTCGAGGGTGCCCTGGCGGACCAGGTAGACCGTGAGCGACCGGACGTACATGGCGCCGATACCGAGGCCCAGGGCCATCAGCACGATGTCGTTGGTGATGGCGAAGGCGCCGATCACACCGTCGAAGGAGAAGGACGCGTCGAGCACCTCGAGGTAGAGGAACATGAAGAACGCGGCCTGGCCGGCGAGGACGACGGCCGGCTTCTTCTTGCCGGAGCGCTCGGCCTCTTCCTCCTCCTCGTGCTCACGTTCCTCCTCTTCCTCCAGCCGGTCCTCGAAGTAGCCGGAGAGCCCGCCGACGATCATGTACGTGATCAGGCCGGCGATACCGGAGATGAGAACCGTCTGCGCCTTGTCGACATGGGCGCCACCGTGCTGGTGGGCGTTGGTCGCGAAGGTCATGGCGGTGACCATGAGCACGATCAGGGCGATGCAGACCGACAGCATGTCGACCTTGCCGAGCTTGGCGAGGGGGCGTTCCAGCCAGCCGAGCCACTGAATGTCCCGGTCCTCGAAAATGAAGTCGAGGAAGATCATCAACAGGAACATGCCACCGAACGCGGCGATCGCCGGGTGGGCGTCGGTGACCAGTTGCTGGTAGTGATCCTTGTTGTTGAGCGCGAGGTCGACGGCGTCTATCGGACCGATCTTGGCACTGATCGCCACGATCACGACGGGGAAGACGAGCCGCATACCGAAGACGGCGATGACAACACCGACGGTGAGGAAGATCTTCTGCCAGAAGGCACTCATCTTCTTCAGAATTCCGGCGTTGACCACCGCGTTGTCGAAGGACAGCGAGATTTCGAGGATGGAGAGGATCGCCACGATCCCGAACCCGGTCCACCCCCCGTAGAAGACCGCCGCGACCAGGCCGATCGCGGTGACCGCGAACGACCAGCCGAAGGTTTTCAGAATCACTGGCTACCCAATCGTGTGTTTACGGGTCTCCCCCGCTGCCGGACTCGGCTTTACGAAACGTTGACTCCGAAGTCTAGAGCGATACCCTTCAGCCCCGACGCGTACCCCTGCCCAACCGCACGGAACTTCCACTCGCCCTGGTAGCGGTACAACTCGCCGAAGATCATGGCGGTCTCGGTCGACGCGTCCTCACTCAGGTCGTAGCGCGCCAGTTCCTGGCCGTCGGCCTGGTTGACGACCCGGATGAACGCGTTGCCGACCTGCCCGAAGGTCTGGCCGCGGTTGTCCGCGTCGTGGATCGAGACCGGAAAAATGATTTTGTCGCAGGCGAGCGGCACCCTCGGGAGGTCGATGATCAGCGACTCGTCGTCGCCCTCGCCCTCACCGGTCAGGTTGTCGCCGGTGTGCTCGACCGAGCCGTCCGGGCTGGTGAGCTGGTTGTAGAAGATGAACCACTCGTCGCCGAGCACACGTCCGCCACCGCACAGCAGCGCGCTGGCGTCGAGGTCGAACGGCGCGCCGGTGGTGGAACGCGCGTCCCAGCCGAGACCGACCAACACCTGGGTGAGGTTCGGTGCGGCTTTGGAGAGGGAGACATTGCCCCCCTTGGCAAGCGTGACGCCCATGCTGCTGGTCCTCCCCGAGGTGATGCGAACAGATGTACCCATGTTCTGCCGTCGCGCTCCCGCCCGACCGGGCGACGGCAGGCCCGTCGTCCGGCGCCGCACCTGGGGCGCGGCACCGGACGACGGGTGAGCCGGAGCGAGTCCGGCCCGGACGTGCATGTTCAGACGTGCGTGTTCAGACGTGCGTGCTCAGACGTGCGTGCTCAGACGTGCGTGCTCAGACGTGCGTGCTCAGACGTTCACGCCGAAGTCCTGCGCGATGCCGCGCAGGCCCGAGGCGTATCCCTGGCCGATGGCGCGGAACTTCCACTCCGCGCCGTGCCGGTACAGCTCGCCGAAGACCATGGCGGTCTCCGTCGAGGCGTCCTCGGAGAGGTCGTAGCGGGCGAGCTCCACCTCGCCGGCCTGGTTCACGACGCGGATGAACGCGTTGCGCACCTGGCCGAAGGACTGCTGGCGGTTCTCGGCGTCGTAGATCGAGACCGGGAACACGATCTTGTCGATGTCGGCCGGGACCGCCGCGAGGTTGACCTTGATCTGCTCGTCGTCGCCCTCGCCCTCACCGGTGGTGTTGTCACCGGTGTGCTCGACCGAGCCGTCCGGGCTCTTGAGGTTGTTGAAGAACACGAAGTTGGCGTCGGAACTGACCTTGCCGTCCGCGTTCGTCAGGATCGCGCTGGCGTCGAGGTCGAAGTCGGTGCCGGTGGTGGTGCGGATGTCCCAACCCAGACCCACGATGACCGCGGTGAGGCCCGGGGCCTCCTTGGTCAGCGATACGTTGCCGCCCTTGCTGAGGCTGACTCCCACGAGTCCTCCATTGGTGTCTCGTCTGCGTCCAGGGGCGGTGTGCCCCGTCGTGCGCCGGTATCGGATCAACGTGTCGATCCTAGTGACGGGTTCCCGCTCCACGCAGGGGCGGGACCGAAGAATCACAGGGTGTCGAGGGCCTTCACGTACTCGTTCAGGTCACGCGCGTCCGGCAGTCCGTTGACCACGGTCCACCGCACGACGCCCTCCTTGTCGATGATGAAGGTCCCGCGCACCGCACAACCCTTGTCCTCGTCGAAGACGCCGTACGCGCGCGAAATGTTGCCGTGCGGCCAGAAGTCGGACAGCAGCGGGTATTCGAGGCCCTCCTGCTCGCCGAAGACGCGCAGGGTGTGGATGGAGTCGTTGGAGACGGCGAGCACCTGGGTGTCCCGGTCGGAGAACCTCGGCAGGTTGTCCCGCAGGTCGCAGAGTTCGCCGGTGCACACGCCGGTGAAGGCGAAGGGGTAGAAGAGCAGCACCACGTTCTTCGCGCCGCGGAAGTCCGAGAGCCGCACGGTGGCGCCGTGGTTGTCCTTGAGTTCGAAGTCCGGGGCCTTGTCGCCGACCTCGATCGCCATGATCCTGCATCCCTTCGATGGGCTGTTCGGGTGAGAACACCCTAGTGACCGCCCACCGAGGGTCGTCGTATCGGCCCGCCCGGGAATCCCCCCTCCGGAGGAATCCCGGGAGTCCTGGGAGTCCAGGAGATCCAGGGAGTCCGGGGAGTCCGGGGAGTCCGGAGGGTCTGGGGACGGGGCCGGGGCCGTTCAGGCCGAAGCGGGGTTCCGGGGGCCGCGGCCCCCGGCGGACGCCCGCTCCGGCACACGGTCTGCTACTTCTTCGACTTCGCCGCCTTGGGCGTCGCCAGCCGACTGCCACTCCAGTCCTTGCCCACGCTGACGCTCTTCGTCGCCGACAGACCCGCCGTCGTCGCGGCTTCAGAGATGTCGCTCGGCTCCACGTAGCCGTCACGGCCCGTCTTGGGCGTGAGGAGCAGGATCGCGCCGCCTTCTTCGATGTACGTGGTGGCGTCCACCAGCGAATCGGTCAGGTCGCCGTCATCGTCGCGGAACCAGAGCACCACGGCATCTGCGACGTCGTCGTACTCCTCGTCAACGAGATCGCTGCCGATGACTTCCTCAATGGCCTCGCGGAGCTCCTGGTCGACGTCGTCGTCGTAGCCGATCTCCTGGACCACCTGCTCGGGCTGGAACCCCAGCCTTGCGGCAGGGTTAGTCCGCTCCTCCGCGTGGTCCGCGGTCGCGCTCACGGGTTGCCTCCTGATCATGTTTCGAGAATTGTCCAGCCACGCGCGTGCGCGAAGCATTGGCCGTAGTCCACACGGGCGGGGCGGATCGCGCAAGTACCCGGCCGCCGAGACCGCCGAAACGGTGACGATCCTGGCGGTGTCGCCGCAACTTCAGACAGCGACTCCCCGGTACCGGTGACCCACACCACACCATTCTGCCCGCTTTGCGGTTTTGCTGCTCCCGAGTGGCTCCCGAACCTCTCACACATACGTGCGAGATCCGAATTGCTTTACGGAAGACGTCACGGACTGGGCGTATCGTTGCGATTTGGCTGCGGACACCCGGCCCGGCGGTCTTCACCGGGACCACTCGGGACTACTTCTGGGTAGAGGTGACGTACCCGGCCTCGGGGTACACGATGGGGCCAGTGCATTCGCGGCCCCGGGACAGGCTCATGTGCGTGCCCCGGGCCAAGCCCTCCGAGAGCGAAGGAACAGCGTGGCTTCCGGATCAGATCGCAACCCGATCATCATTGGCGGCCTTCCGAGTCAGGTTCCTGACTTCGACCCCGAGGAAACCCAGGAATGGCTCGACTCCCTCGACGCCGCTGTTGACGAGCGCGGCCGGGAGCGGGCCCGCTATCTGATGCTGCGACTGATCGAGCGCGCCCGCGAGAAGCGGGTGGCGGTGCCCGAGATGCGGAGCACGGACTACGTCAACACGATCGCGACGAAGGACGAGCCCTTCTTCCCCGGCAACGAGGAGATCGAACGCCGCATCCTCAACGCGACCCGGTGGAACGCGGCCGTGATGGTCTCGCGCGCCCAGCGGCCCGGGATCGGCGTCGGCGGCCACATCGCGACCTTCGCCTCCTCCGCCTCCCTCTACGACGTGGGCTTCAACCACTTCTTCCGGGGCAAGGACGAGGGCGACGGCGGCGACCAGATCTTCTTCCAGGGCCACGCCTCCCCCGGTATCTACGCCCGCGCGTTCCTTCTCGACCGGCTCAGCGAGCAGCAGCTCGACGCGTTCCGCCAGGAGAAGTCGAAGGCGCCGTACGGGCTGTCCTCGTACCCGCACCCGCGCCTGATGCCGGACTTCTGGGAGTTCCCGACCGTCTCGATGGGCCTCGGCCCGCTCGGCGCGATCTTCCAGGCGCGGATGAACCGCTACATGGAGGCGCGCGGGATCGCGGACACCTCCAAGTCGCACGTGTGGGCGTTCCTCGGTGACGGCGAGATGGACGAGCCGGAGTCGCTCGGCCAGCTGTCGATCGCCGCGCGCGAGGGCCTCGACAACCTGACCTTCGTCGTCAACTGCAACCTCCAGCGGCTCGACGGCCCGGTACGCGGCAACGGCAAGATCATCCAGGAGCTGGAGTCGCAGTTCCGGGGCGCCGGCTGGAACGTCGTCAAGCTGGTCTGGGACCGGAGCTGGGACCCGCTGCTCGCGCAGGACCGGGACGGCGTGCTGGTCAACAAGATGAACACGACCCCCGACGGCCAGTTCCAGACGTACGCGACCGAGACGGGCGCGTACATTCGCGACCACTTCTTCGGTGACGACTCCAGGCTGCGCGCGATGGTCGAGAACATGACCGACGACCAGGTGCTGCACCTGGGCCGCGGCGGCCACGACCACCGGAAGATCTTCGCGGCGTTCGCGGCGGCCAAGGCGCACAAGGGCCAGCCGACCGTCATCCTCGCCAAGACGGTCAAGGGCTGGACGCTCGGCCCCAACTTCGAGGGCCGCAACGCCACGCACCAGATGAAGAAGCTGACGGCGGCCGACCTCAAGGGCTTCCGCGACCGGCTCCATCTGCCGATCTCCGACAAGGAGCTGGAGGGCGGCGCTCCGCCGTACTACCACCCGGGCCGGAACTCGGAAGAGATCCAGTACATGCACGACCGCCGCAAGTCGCTCGGCGGTTACGTCCCCACCCGCGTCGTCCGCGCCAAGCCGCTGGCTCTGCCGGAGGAGAAGACGTACGCGAGTGTGAAGAAGGGTTCGGGTCAGCAGTCGATCGCCACGACCATGGCGTTCGTCCGGCTGCTCAAGGACCTCATGCGGGACAAGGAGATCGGCAGGCGATTCGTACTGATCGCACCGGACGAGTACCGCACGTTCGGCATGGACTCGTTCTTCCCGAGCGCGAAGATCTACAACCCGCTCGGCCAGCAGTACGAGGCCGTGGACCGCGAACTGCTCCTCGCCTACAAGGAGTCGCCGACCGGCCAGATGCTGCACGACGGCATCTCGGAGGCGGGCTGCACGGCCTCGCTGATCGCGGCGGGTTCGGCGTACGCCACGCACGGCGAGCCGTTGATCCCCGTCTACGTCTTCTACTCGATGTTCGGTTTCCAGCGCACCGGCGACCAGTTCTGGCAGATGGCCGACCAGTTGGCGCGCGGTTTCGTACTGGGAGCGACCGCCGGCCGTACGACTCTGACCGGCGAGGGGCTCCAGCACGCCGACGGCCACTCGCAGCTGCTCGCCTCGACGAACCCGGGCTGTGTGGCGTACGACCCGGCGTATTCGTACGAGATCGCGTACATCGTGCAGGACGGGCTGCGCCGGATGTACGGGCCCGACAGCGAGGACGTCTTCTACTACCTGACCGTCTACAACGAGCCGATCCAGCACCCGGCCGAGCCGGCGGACGTCGACGTCGACGGCATCCTCAAGGGCATCCACCGTGTGGGCCAAGGGACTTCGGGCTCGATTCCGGCCCAGGTCATCGCGTCCGGTGTCGCGGTGCCGTGGGCGCTTCAGGCGCAGCGGATCCTCGCCGAGGAGTGGAACGTCAAGGCGGACGTCTGGTCGGCGACCTCCTGGAACGAGCTGCGGCGCGAGGCGGTCGCGGTGGAGCAGCACAACCTGCTGCATCCGGAGGAGGAGCAGCGCGTCCCCTATGTGACGCGGAAGCTCGCCTCCGCCGAGGGGCCGTTCGTGGCCGTGTCCGACTGGATGCGGTCGGTTCCGGACCAGATCTCGCGCTGGGTGCCCGGTACTTATCAGTCGTTGGGCGCGGACGGGTTCGGGTTCGCGGACACGCGGGGGGCGGCGCGGCGGTTCTTCCACATCGACGCTCAGTCGATCGTGGTGGCTGTGCTGACCGAGCTGGCCAAGGAGGGGAAGGTCGACCGCTCGGTGCTGAAGCAGGCGATCGACCGGTATCAGTTGCTTGATGTGGCGGCTGCCGATCCTGGTGCCGCGGGCGGCGACGCGTAGCGCTCCGCGGGTTGGGCGGTTTTTCGGCTGACGGTCCGTTGTGCTGGTCGCGCCCACGCGGCGGAGCCGCACATAGACGCAGGCCCGCGCCCCTGGAGGGCGCCCCTTCGGGGCTCCTCCAGGGGCGCTTTCCTCGCTCTACGATTCGGGGCATGAGCGAACAGTCGGCACAGACTCGTTGGGAGCGGTTTACGCAGCGGCCTTTGATGGGGCTCGCTGTTGTGTTCACCGTCGCCTATGCGGTGCCGATCGTGGACAGTCCCGCGAGCCGGTCCGTGGCGATCGCGTGCACGCTCGCGGAGTGGGGGGTGTGGGGCGCCTTCGCGGTCGACTATCTCGTCCGGATCGCTCTCGCCGAGCGGCGCCGGGAGTACGTACGACAGCACTGGCCGGACCTGTTCGCCGTGCTGTTGCCGCTGCTCCAGCTCAGGCTGCTGCGGGTCGTCTCCACGCTGATACTGGTGGGTCGGCGGGCCCAGATGGCGTCCCAGATCCGGCTGACGACATACGTCGGCGGGGCCGTGGTGGGGCTGCTGATGTTCGGTTCACTGGCCGTGCTGTCGGTGGAACGCGCGTCGCCGGAGGGGAACATCCGAACGCTGGATGACGCCCTGTGGTGGTCGTTCACGACGATGACGACAGTGGGGTACGGGGACCACGCGCCGACGACCGGAATGGGCCGGATGCTCGCGGTCGGGCTGATGCTGTCCGGGATCGCGCTGCTCGGTCTCGTCACCGCGAACATCGCCGCCTGGTTCATCTCCCGGTTCGAGGTGGACGACGTGGAGGAGAGGCGCCAGACGGCGGCGATCGAGGCGTTGACGGACGAGGTACGGGCACTGCGGGCCGAGGTGGCCGCGCTGGCCGTCAGGGGCGACACGAGGGAAATGGTGAGCGAGGAACAGCCTCGTTAGGCCCCCTCGTCAGGCCTTCCGCTCTTCGGCGGGCCCGCCGGCGCGCTGTCCCCCTCCGGCAGCGCGCCGCGGCCCGGCCGTCCTCCGGTCAGGTCGCAAAGACCATGTCGTGCGGAGGACTTGACTAACTGTGACCTGTCCCGAGTCCCGAAGGGGAGGAATCTTTAGCGAAGTCACCCTGATGAGGGAACGCCGCCGCTCAGGCCATAGATATATGCGCGGCGTATGTGCGGCGCATGCGCGACGGTCGGCACTCACGACCGTCGTGACACCTCGTATCGGCTTGCGCACAGAGCGAGTTATCGAGGGTCAGTTATCGAAACGTGATCCCTGTCACTTGGTTACCGCGAGACCCTCTCGTTCTCCTAGTGTGTCCTTTCAGTGACTTCCTTCGACTCCTCCCCGCAACTGAACGTCTGGCGCGCGCTGCTCGCGCTGGCCGTGGTCTTCGTGATGCTCACGGCGACCGGATGGACCGCGGTCCGCGGCCATCGCGCCCCCTCGCCGCTCCAGGCGTCGCTCTCCTCGTGGGAGCACGGACGGCTCGGCGGCCACGCGCTGCCCGACCCGGACGCGGCACCGGCCCGGCTGGCCCGGTTCTTCGCCTCGCTCACCGACGCGCAGCAGGGCCGGCTCGTCCACCGCTATCCGCTGGCGCTCGGCAACATGAACGGCGCGCCCGTCGACCTGCGCTACCGCGCCAACCGCGTCGCGCTGCACACGGCCCGCGCGGTCGAGCGGGCGCGGATGCACGACGACCGGCTGTCGGCCGTCGGCCAGGACGAGGCGGGGCGGCGCATGCACCGCTTCGACTCGCTGCTGGCGGACGGCCGCCAGATCCTCGCCTTCGACCCCGAGGGCTCGGGGCGGGTCGCCGAGGTCTTCGGCGACCTCGACAAGGCGCGGCGCGTATCGGTCGTGATCCCGGGCGTCGACACCGACGTCCTCACCTTCCAGCGGACCAACCGCAAGTACTCGGCGCCCGTCGGCATGGCCACGGCGCTGTACCGCGCGGAACGGAAGGCGAGCCCCTCGACCCGTACCGCCGTGATCGCCTGGGCCGACTACACCGCGCCCAACGGACTCGGCATGGACGCGGCGACGGCGATGCGCGCCGACTCCGGGGCGCTGCGGCTGAACGCGCTGTTGCGCGGGCTGCCCGGCCGGGCGCCGGTCGCCCTGTACTGCCACAGCTACGGCTCGGTGGTGTGCGGTGTCGCCGCGCACGCGCTGCCGCGCCGGGTGACCGACATCGCGGTGGCCGGCAGCCCCGGTATGCGCGTCGAGAACGCCGGGGGGCTGCACACCGACGCCCGGGTGTGGGCGATGCGGGACTCCGACGACTGGATCCGGGACGTGCCTCACCTGGAGGTCGGCGGCCTCGGGCACGGCGCCGATCCGGTGTCGTCGGCGTTCGGCGCGCGGGTGCTGTCGGCGCGGGGCGCGAAGGGGCACGCCGGCTATTTCGAGCCGGGTACGGAGAGTCTGGAGAACTTCGCGGAGATCGGCGTCGGCGCGTTCGACGCCGTGCGGTGCGCCCAGCAGGACCACACCGAGCAGCGGGACCGCAAGGATGACGTGTGTCTGAAGGATTTGTCCGGCGGGGCTATGGCCGGACGCGCGTAGAGGACGCAGAATTCACGGTGGGCCCGGGGAGGGGACTATGAAGCTCGCGCCGCATACGATGAGCCGCATGGGTGACGTACTGGCCGGATTTCATGCCGCCTGGGAGTTCGAGACCGACTCCGTGGTCATCCGCTTCGAACGGGGCATCCGTACGCCGAAGTTGTTCCAGGCACTCGGCGAACGCCGTATCCCCCTGGAGGCGATCGCGGGGGTGACACTGACCCCGGGCAGGCGCGGAACGGTGGTCTTGCGCGCCGAACCCCGCCCGGGCGCCGACCCGTTGATGGAGGCGGCCGACGGTCAGCTCAAGGACGCCTGCGATCCGTACCGGCTGGTGCTGCCGGCCGAGCGGGAGACGCTCGCCGAGTACTACGCCGACGAGCTGCGGTCGCGGCTGACCCAACAGGGGCCTGCTGAAAGGTTTTTGGTGGCCGCCCCCGAGCTGCCTCGGGCATTCAAGGCGTACGACGCGAAGGCGTCCTTCGACGGACGGGCCGTGTCCTTCCGGTGGTTCTGGACGGGGGCGTCGTCGGCGAAGTGGAAGGCCGGCGACCAGACGTTCCCGGTCGCCGACCTGAGTGGGGTGGAGTGGCGGTCGCCCGAGGTGTTCGAGGGCCATCTGCGGCTGCTCAGGCGTACCGATTCTTCTGTTGTGCCGGTCGACCAGGACCCCGCGTCGGTGGTGTTCGGGCTGGGATACGGGCCTGTGCACGAGTCGTTGCCGTTCGCGGCGGCGGTGCTGGCGGGGGTTCGCTCGGCGGGTGGGGCGGTGGCGGTTGCCGCTCAGGCGAACACCGGGCGGCGTGATCCCGCGGATGTCGCCGAGCGGATTCGGCATCTTGGGCAGTTGTACGAGGCGGGGTTGGTGACGGAGGAGGAGTTTTCCGTCAAGAAGGCGGAGTTGCTGGCGGAGTTGTAGGCGCCTGCCGGGGGGTGGGTTGGGTGCGTTGGCGGGTGCGGGTCCGTTGTGGCTTGTCGCGCCCACGC
>NZ_LIQQ01000670.1 GCF_001418565.1 Streptomyces graminilatus
GGGCGGGGGTGTGGGCCTGTTGGTCAACTCCTGTAGCGGAGACAGCAGTTGTTCTACGGTGGCCAGGCCGACGCCCCTCGCGCCGGCCCCGGCGGAGCAGCGGACGCGCAGGACGCGCATGCCGTGCGCCTGCGCGTGCTCGGTGGCGGCCTCCAGGAGCGCCGTGCGGCCGGTACCGGTGGCGCCGCGCAGCAGGACCAGCCGGCCCGTTCCCGCGCGGGCGTGGGCCGCCTCGTCGGCCACCAGTGCCAGGGCTTCCTCGCGCTCATACAGTGATGAGGGCGGCATGCCTGCCTCCTGTCCCGAGTAGGTCCTGGCCGATCTCGTGGTGTGTCTCGTGGTGGTCCACGATTGCGCGCGCCCCACGGGCCACAGAAGTGTGGGTCATGCACGTCGGCCACCGACCCCTCGAAGGTGGCGGCACCTGACCCTGGGGGCAGTTCTTGCGCACCACACTCCGCACCACAGGACCCGGTACACCCGGTACGGGGGCCGCGGCCGGTACGAGGACCAGTACCGCGCCGTCGTCCGCGGCCGGGCACCGTATACCCGTGGCCGTGCACGCGGCCGACCCGATCTCCCGCGCCGGCGCGGTCAGCCAGTTGCGGCAGCACCCGGTCGTCGAACTCCGGGACGAATCCGACAGCGGGCCCGGCGTCGTGGCCCTGCTGGTCAGCGAGAGCCTCGACGAGGCCACGTTGTCCCGGCTGCGCCGGCTGGTGCGCAGCGAGGGCGCCAAGGCGGTTCTCGTGGTGGGTGTACTGCGCGAGAACGAACTCCTCGACGTCATCGAGTGCGGCGTCGGAGCCATCGTCTGGCGCCACGAGGCAACCGGACGCCGCCTGGCGCAGGCGGTACTCGCCGCATCCCGGGGCGACGGCGATCTGCCCTCCGACCTGCTCGGCCGGCTCATCAGCCAGGTGGGCGCACTGCACCGCACGGCGGCCGGCCAGCCCGGTGCCCCCGCCTCGGGCCTCGCGCCGCGCGAGGTCGATGTCCTGCGCCTCGTCGCCGAGGGGCTCGACACGGGGGAGATCGCCGGCAAGCTGTCCTACTCCGAGCGCACGGTCAAGAACGTGATGCATGGACTCACCACCCGGCTGCGTCTGCGCAACCGGGCACACGCCGTGGCCTATGCCTTGCGGGAAGGCTACATCTGACCGAACGGGTAACGGGTAATCGAACACGCCGTCCGGGGCGCCAACTCGCGCCCACCGCACGTCCCTTGAGTGGCTTTGCGGATCCCTTGCGCGGCCGCACGGATCCCTTGCGCACCCGCGCGGACGGGCGTCCCTGAGGGGGCGCGGCCCACCTCAGGGGCGCGGGGAACTGCGCGACCAGCCCCCACCGGGCCCGCAGTGAAGAACCGCCAACCCCGCGGAGCGCCTACTCCTCGAACAACGCTTCCTGCGTGCCCTGCCGACGCTCCCGCACCCGCCGGTTCCGCGCCCCCACGACCACCGCCGTGACCGCGGCCGCTCCGGCGAGGGCCGCCGGGACCATCCAGCCCCGGTCGAGTACGTGGCCCAGCGCGTGGTCCAGCGAGAGCCGGCCCGGGCCGGTCATCGCGAGGCCCGCCGCTGCGAGGCCCAGGGTCGCCGCGTACTCGTAGCCGCCCTCCGAGTTGAAGAACCCGTTGGGCGCGTGCACGGCGGCGGCGCCGGCCATCGCGCCCGCTGCCGCCGCGCCGGCCGCCGGAGTCGCCAGGCCCAGCGCGAGGAGCGCGCCGCCGCCCGTCTCCGCGAGGCCCGACGCGGTGGCGCTGGCCTTCCCGGGCTCGTAGCCGACGGACTCCATGAAGGCGCCGGTGCCTTCGAGGCCGTGCCCGCCGAACCACCCGAACAGCTTCTGGGCGCCGTGCGCCGCCAGCACCCCGCCCGTCCCCAGACGGAGCAACAGGAGCCCCAGGTCACGCCGGTCGTATCGGTTGTCACAGGTCATGCCTCCACCGTGCCACCGTTCGTCCGGCCCGCACCCGGCGGTACCGTCCGTGCCTGCCGTTCGGGTGGCGGGTGCCCGGGTGGCGGGTGTCCGGGGGCGGTGCAAGTCTGGCCGGCATGACGATTCAGACCGCCAAGCTCAGCGACCCGGCCGTCCGGGCCTTCGTCAACGCCGTGAACGCGCACGACCGCGAGGCCTTCCAGGCCGTTCTGGCACCCGGCGCGACCATGTCCGACGACGGCTCCGACCGTGACCTCGCCGACTGGACCGAGCGCGAGATCTTCTCCACCCACGGGCACATGGACGTCGCCAAGGAGTCCCGGGGAGGTCATGTCCTCGTCGCCAACTACAGCAACGACACCTGGGGCGAGATGCGCACCAAGTGGAGCTTCACCGTCGACGACGGCCGCATCCTGCGCTTCGAGACGGGCCAGGCCTGACAGTCGGCGGGAGCCGCGGGAGCCGCGGCAGTCGCGGGAGCCGTGGGAGTCGCGGGAGTGGCCGTGATGTGCCGGAGCACACGACAGCCGCTCCATGACCCGGTGCGTACCTCGCGGTCCCACGCGAGGTCCACCCCCACCCGGATGCGCCATGAAGCGGCTGTCGCCTTCCCCCCTCGGCATGGTCCGTTGTGTGTTACCGGAACCCCAGGGCGTCAAGTGTGAAGCCCTGGTGGAGAAGGCGTGTCGAGCATAGGACCGCGACCGGGAGGAACGCTACGGAGCGAGCAATTCCGCTTGTGCAGATTAAGTCTTCGGATGCGTGCGCGAAGTGCCCTCAGCCGCGCCCCACATAGGGCATCGTGGTCGCCAGAACCGTCGCGAACTGGACATTCGCCTCCAGCGGCAACTCCGCCATGTGCCGCACGGTGCGGGCCACGTCCGCCACGTCCATCACGGGCTCCGGCGCCATCTCCCCGTTCGCCTGGAGGGCGCCCGTTTGCATTCGCGCGGTCATCTCCGTCGCCGCGTTCCCGATGTCGATCTGGGAGACCGCGATGCGGTACGGCCGCCCGTCCAGCGCCAGCGCCTTGGTCAGCCCCGTCAGGGCGTGCTTGGTCGCGGTGTACGGCGCCGAGTTCGGCCGGGGTGTGTGGGCGGAGATCGACCCGTTGTTGATGATCCGGCCGCCCTGCGGATCCTGCTCCTTCATCAGCCGGTACGCCGCCTGCGCGCACAGGAACGCCCCGTTGAGGTTGGTGTCCACGACGTGCCGCCACGCCTCGTACGACAGATCCTCCACCGCCACCCCGCCGGGACCGAACGTCCCCGCGTTGTTGAACAGCAGATCGAGTCGCCCGAACCGCTCACGCACCGCCGCGAACAGGGCGGCCACGTCGTCGGGTCGGGCCACATCGGCGCGTACGACGAGACAGGCGCCGCCTTCCGGCATCAGCGCGGCCGTCTCCTCCAGCCGTTCGGTGCGGCGTCCGGTGAGCGCCACCGACCAGCCCGCGCCGAGCAGTTCGAGGGCCACCGCACGCCCGATACCGGAACCGGCCCCGGTGACGACGGCGACCTTCCCCTGCCCGGCACCCTCTCCCCGCGAGGCGCCCTTCTCCTGCCCGGCGCCCTTCTCCTGCTCGGCGGCGGCCCGCTGCCCGTGCCCGGCGTCGGTCCGTTGCCCTCGCCCGGCGCCGATCGGCTGCCCCTGCTCGGTGCCGATCGGTTGCCCGTGCCCGGCGTCGACCGGCTGCCCCTCGCCCATCAGCGGGCCTCGCCGGGGTAGCGGACGCCGATCTGCTCGCGGATGGTGTCCATCGTCCGCATCACGGCGAGGGTGCCGTCGAGCGGGACGAGCGGGGACTCGGTCTCGCCGGCCCGCAGGGCGCGCATCACCTCGGTCGCCTCGTGCCGGAAGCTGTTGCGGGCGCCGTGGTCGGGGGCGGCGACGAACTCCTCGGGTTCGCGGCCGTCACGGTGCAGCACGAACCGGTCCGCGTAGAAGAACCCGTTCGGTACGTCGATCCGGCCCTTGGAGCCGGTCACCGACGCGCTGACGGACGTACCGCCGACGACGGAGCAGTGCACTACAGCGAGAGCACCGCTCTCCCATGAGAGCACCGCTCCCGTCTGGAGATCGACGTTCTCCTCCGAGAGCACCGCTCTCGCCGAGATGCCGTCGGGCTCCCCGAGCAACAGGTGCGCGAACGACACCGGATACACGCCCAGGTCGAGCAGCGCCCCGCCACCCTGCGCCGGGTCACGCAGTCGGTGCGAGGGCGGGAAGGGCCCCTCAAGACCGAAGTCGGCGTGGATGGTCCGTACGTCACCGATCGCACCCTCGTCGACCAGCGCCTTCAACCGCCGGACGACCGGGTTGCAGTACGTCCACATGCCCTCCATCAGGAAGGCGCCGCGCTCCTTCGCCAGCGCGACCAGCTCCTCCGCCTCCCGCACGTTCAGCGTGAACGCCTTCTCGCACAGCACGTTCCGCCCTGCCTCCAGGCACAGGCCCGCGGCGGCCCGGTGCGCCGAGTGCGGAGTGGCTACGTACACCACGTCGACATCGGCGTCCTCGGCCAGCGAGGCCCAGTCGCCGTAGGCGCGGGGGATGCCGAACCGTTCCGCGAACGCCTTCGCGGAGGCCTCCGTCCGCGAGGCGACCGCCACGAGTTCGGCGTCCGGCAGATCCACCAGATCCGCCGCGAACGCCGCCGCGATCCCTCCCGTAGCCAGAATTCCCCACCGCACGCGCTCAGCCGACATGCCAGCCCCTAGTTCCGTGATCCATGGTTCCGCGATCCGTGATCGGTGTGACCTCGAACAGACTGTTCGTACAGCCCGTACTACAGCCCGTACTACAGCCTGTACGAGCTGAGAGCATAGGTGGCGGATTACTCGAAAAGGGAGGGCGCATGCCCGAGCGTGGCCGCACGGCGGGGGACAGGAAAACTCTCCCGGGAGACACCCCCGTACCCGCACAGAAGTCCGTACCCACCTCCCGCCCCGCCCTCTCC
>NZ_LIQQ01000671.1 GCF_001418565.1 Streptomyces graminilatus
CCGCGGCCCGCGCCGCCGCGACCCCGCCGGCAGGCGGAACCGGCGGCAGCGGGGCTCCGGCGGGACCGCCGTAGACAGCCGCGCTGTCGTGCGCACCGGGTCCCGGGACGTACCCCATGGCGACACCGGCGCCGCCCATGCCTGCCGCCGGGCCGCCGGAGAAGTTGATGCCGCGCTCCAGCTTGTCGAGCCGGGCCATGACGGAACGCTCGTCCCCGTACGCGCCCGGGAGCAGCACGCGCGCGCAGATGAGTTCCAGTTGGAGCCGGGGCGAGGTGGCGCCCCGCATCTCGGTGAGCCCCTCGTTGACGAGGTCGGCGGCACGGCTGAGTTCGGCGGCGCCGAAGACGCCGGCCTGGGCCTGCATACGCTCGACCACATCCACAGGGGCGTCGATGAGCCCCTTCTCGGTCGCGTCCGGCACGGCGGCGAGGATCACCAGGTCGCGCAGCCGTTCGAGCAGGTCGGTGACGAAGCGGCGGGGGTCGTTGCCGCCTTCGATGATGCGGTCCACGACCTCGAAGGCGGCAGCACCGTCCCCGGAGGCGAAGGCCTCGACCACGGAGTCGAGCAGCGAGGCGTCCGTGTAGCCGAGGAGGGAGGTGGCCATGGCGTAGGTCACCCCGTCATCACCGGCGCCGGCCAGCAGCTGATCCATGACGGACATCGAGTCTCGTACGGAACCCGCGCCGGACCGGACGACGAGCGGAAACACGCCATCGGCAACTTGGATGTTCTCGTGCCCGCAGACCTCGGCGAGGTACTCACGGAGAGTCCCGGGCGGAACAAGCCGGAAGGGATAGTGGTGGGTCCGGGATCGAATAGTCCCGATGACCTTCTCGGGTTCCGTGGTCGCGAAGATGAACTTGAGGTGCTCCGGCGGTTCCTCGACGACCTTGAGCAGGGCGTTGAAGCCGGCCGGCGTGACCATGTGGGCCTCGTCGATGATGTAGATCTTGTAGCGACTGCTGGCAGGCCCGAAGAAGGCCTTCTCCCGCAGGTCACGGGCGTCGTCCACACCACCGTGCGAGGCCGCGTCGATCTCGATGACGTCGATCGACCCCGGCCCGTTGCGCGCCAGGTCCCGGCAGGACTGACACTCACCGCAGGGCGTCGGCGTCGGCCCCTTCTCGCAGTTCAGGCAGCGCGCCAGGATGCGCGCACTGGTCGTCTTGCCGCAGCCGCGCGGCCCGCTGAACAGGTACGCGTGATTGACCCGGTTGTTCCGCAGCGCCTGCTGCAGCGGGTCGGTTACATGCTCCTGCCCGATGACCTCGGCGAACGACTCCGGGCGATAGCGGCGGTACAGCGCAAGGGACGACACGCTTACGACGATATCGGGCCCCACTGACAGTCGACCC
>NZ_LIQQ01000672.1 GCF_001418565.1 Streptomyces graminilatus
GCTGTTCGGCTTCACCCAGGCCGAGACCGAGTAGCTGCCGCTGGTGTCGACGGCCGTGGTGGGGACGTCCACCCACGAGTTGCTCGCGCCGCTCAGGCTGACGGCGCCGGGGCCCGTCTTGCCGGTGGTCCAGGAGGCCCCGGCCTGAAGCGTGCCGTTGTTGGAGCCGCCGCTGACGTCGGCGGTCGCGGTGCCGGTGCCCTCGTCGAGGGGCCAGTACGCGCCGGGGGTCGCGGTGGCTCCGGCGACGGCGGTCCCGTTGTAGGCGCCGATGTTGGGAGCGGTGCTGGACGAGACGGCGTTGCCGAAGTAGTCCTGGCCGCCGTTGCTCGCGATGACGGCGCCCGCGCCGAACGCCGGGGAGCCGCTGCGCAGCTTGTAGGCGGCTGCGCTGGCGCGGCCCGCGCTGCCGCCGCCGGGCTTCACGAACAGCGGGTCGGAGGTGATCTTCGCGGAGTCGGACGGCTCACTGGCCGGGTGGTCGCCGTAGAAGAGGTTGTGGGACCAGGTGGTTCTCGTGGTGGAGTAACCGCCCTTGCCGAGCTTGTAGATGATGTTGTTCGAGAAGGTGACGGTGCTGTTCGGGGTGCCGTCGGTGATCTTCGCGTTGTTGCCCTGGGGTATGTAGATCGTGTTGTTGTACACCTGGGCGGTGGTGCCGCTGTCGACGCCGGACATCGTCGGGAAGATCGTGTTGGACGCCCCGTCGTTCTGGCTGATGTTGTAGCGGATCACCGAGGTCTTGGCCGCGAAGCCGCTGCTGCAGCACCATTCGGTGAAACCGAACGGGTTGTCGTGGCTCCAGTTGTACTGGATCACCGTGCCGCTGGTGTTGTTGTCGATGTCGAAGGCCTGACCGTCCACGAAGCTGCGGTACTGGCGGGTGACCTCGTTGTTCTGGAACACGGCGTTGGTCGTCCAGCCGCTCCACATGCCGGCCCCGGAGTAGCGGTAGCCGCTGTCGGTGGCGACGTTGTTCTGGATGACCGGTGAGGCGCAGAAGACACAGACGATGTCGTTGCCGCCGGCGTCGATGATCGTGTTGCCGTCGATCACCACGTTGTTGGTGTTGATGTTGTGGTTCAGGCCCAGGAGTGAGCCGATGTAGATGGCGCCGGCGTCAGCGCGCGTCAGCGTGTTGTTCGATATCTGGACGTCGTCCCAGGCGCTGGTGGTGTTGTTGTCGGTGACGTTGAAGGCGATGCCCGAGGACCGGCTTGGCTGGACCCCGGCGGCGTTGGTCCACAGGCCCTTCACGTCGTGGATGTTGTTGTTGACGATGTGGATGCCATGGAGGGTGCCGCTGGTGGTGTTCTCCAGCTGGATGCCGCTGCGCAGGGCCGCGCTGGAGGCGGGGTTGGTGATCTCCAGGTTCTGGATGGTCCAGTCATGCTGGTCGGTCAGGAGGATGGTGGCCGCCGCCCCGCCGCCGTTGAGGATCGGCGCAGCCCCGCTGCCGTAGCTGGAGATGACGATGGGGCTGCCGCTGGAGCCGGAGCCGTGCGGCTGGAGTTCGCCGGTCCAGGAACCGCCGGCCTGGAACTGGATCTGGTCGCCGGGGTTGAAGGTCGTGGAGTTGACGTTGGTGAGCGTCTGCCACGGGGTTGCGGAACTGCATCCGTCGTTGCTGTCACTGCCTGCCGACGACGAGACGAAGTACGTGGTGCACGTCGCCGCGTGTGCCGATGTGGCGGGGAGCATGACGAGTCCCAGCGCGGCAGCCGCGCTTCCTGTCGCCGCTATCAGGCGGCTTTGCCATCTTCGCATTGCGTTCCTCTTCGAACGGGAGCGGATATGTGAGGTGGGGCAGACCGGTGCGTGCGACGCTCGGAACGGAGCGAGGGGGAGGGCGTGCGGCACGCACCGGCCGTCTGTGGGCCTCGGGGGAGGCGGATCATGTTCTGCTTGTACGGGTTCGTACCGCTCAGTTCACGGGGACGCTGTCGTACGCGGCGTGTGCCACGGTCGTCCTGGCCGTTCGGGCCAGCCTCGCCGTCATCGCCTGGTAGCGGTCGTGGACGTATGCCTGGCGGACCTGGGTGGTCACCTCGCCGAACGGCGGCGTGGTGATGGGCCCGCTCTTGTCTTCCTGGCGGCGGAACGTGTCGAGGTGGTCGCGGTAGTAGGCCCGCAGTGCGCTCTGGGGGGTGGGGATGGTGCCCGTCTTGACGAGGGTCTCTTCGAGGCGGGAGCCCAGGTCGTGCAGGACGTACGTGAAGTAGTTGGCCTCGGTGTACTGCACGGGGCCGTATATCACCTGGTGGGCGGCGACGGCCTGGCGGCGGCGGGCGTTCTCCGCTGTCCAGGCGGCGAGGAAGCCGTCGTATCCGGGGTCGGCGATCAGCTTGTGCTGGTGCGCCAGGGCGAGGACGACCGTGTCCTGGGCGGCGTCGGCGA
>NZ_LIQQ01000673.1 GCF_001418565.1 Streptomyces graminilatus
GTGGGTGGGTGGGAAACACCGCTCGGGCTGTTCGGGCCTCGTCCTCGGGCGCCGGGCAGGCCGAATGTGCGCCCGGCGCGGCCGATGGGCACCAACTCGCCTCACCTGCGCGGGCGTTGGGCATGCTGCGCGGCGAGCCGTACGGGTGCGTTCTGGGCGCCGTAGCCCTGGTGGCCGGGGTCGCGCTGGACCAGTTCGAAGAAGACGCGGCCGACGGTCCGGGTGTAGCAGTGCCTGAACTCGCCGTGTGCGTCACGGTCGTAGAGGATGCCGAGTTCGCGGTAGGCCGCCAACTCGCCCTCGGTGAGGTCGTACCGGGCCGCGAGGTCGTCGTAGTAGTTCGCGGGCATCGGCAGCAGCTGGCCGCCGGCCGCCCGGAAGCGCCGGGCGGCGGCCACCACGTCGTCGGTGGCCAGCGCGATGTGCTGGGCGCGGGTCTCGTCCTCGGTGGGCGCGGGCCCGACCGCGAGCGCGATGCGGACGCTGCCGCCGGGGCCGGTGACGGCGCGGCTGCGGAAGAGCCCGTACGGGTCGGCGACGTCGACGCTCTCCTGGCCGTGCAGTCCGAGGACGCTGCGGTGGAAGAGGGCGGCCTCGTCGAAGTGGTGCCAGGGCTGGGTCAGGGCCAGATGGTCGATACGGGCGACACCGCCCGCCGTGTCCTCGCCGGCCGAGGTGGTCCCGGCGTCCTTGATGGGCTCGAAGTCGGCCCGCCAGTTGGGGAGTTCGGGGCGGCCCGTGGCGCAGAAGAAGAGTTCCGTGCCGTCGGGGGCGGCCACCGCGTCGAGCGGGGCGTCCTCGGGGGCGCGGCGCCGGGGCAGGACCGGCGCCAGCAGGGCCTCGGCCCGGAGGGCGGCGCCTGCCGGGTCCGGTGACTCCAGGCCGATGGCGGCGAGTCCGGTGCCGTCACGGCGGGCGGCCGGTCCGGTGTTGACGAGGACACGGGCCTCGCCGCGCTCCCACAGGTCGACGGGCTTGCTGCGGTGGCGCGCCGTACGGGCGAGGCCGAGCGCGCCGAGGACGGCCGCGACCGGTTCGGCGTCGGGGGTGACGAGTTCGGCGAAGGCGACACCGGTGGGGACGACGGGCTGGGGCAGCGTGGTGAGTCCGATGCTCTCCTGGAGGACGAGGAGGGAGCGCCGGGCGTCCACGGCGGTCGGTCCGGCCTCGGCCTGCCGGAAGACGTCGTTGAAGACCTCCAGGGAGAGCGGACCGTCGTATCCGGCGCGGACGACATGCCGGAGGAGACCCGCGATGTCGAAGCCGCCCTGCCCGGGGAAGCAGCGGTAGTGGCGGCTCCACTGGAGCACGTCCATGGCGAGCAGCGGGGCGTCGGCCAACTGGAGGAAGAAGATCTTCTCGCCGGGGATGTCCTCGATGCCCTTGGGGTCCGAGCCACGGGAGAGGATGTGGAAACTGTCGAGACAGGTGCCGAGCGCGGGATGGCCGGCCGCCTCGACGATGCTCCAGGCGTGGTCGTACGTGCTGACGTGCCGCCCCCAGGCGAGGGCCTCGTAGGCGACGCGGACGCCGAAGTCCTGGGCCAGGTCGGCCAGTCGGCTCAACTGGGCGGCGGCCAGGGCGTCGTCGTCGAGGGCGAGCGGGGAGACGCTGGAGCAGACGAGGACGGTGTCGGTGCCGAGCCGCCGCATCAGCTCGAACTTGTGCCGGGCGCGGCGCAGATTGCGGGCGAACTCGTCCTCGGGCACGGCCTCGATGTCACGCATCGGCTGGTAGAGGTCGATGGTGAGGCCGAGGTCGGCGCAGCGGGCGCGGATCTCCTCGGGGGTGAGGGGGCTGGCGAGCAGATCGTTCTCGAAGATCTCGACCCCGTCGAAACCGGCCCGGGAGGCGGCCGTGAGCTTCTCGGTCAGGGAGCCGCTGAGCGACACGGTGGCGATGGACGTACGCACGTCGGTACCTCTGCCTTCTCTTGCTTCTGCCTCTGCTGCCTGCTGCCCGCTGTCCACTGCCGTTACTTCGGGGCCGGCAGCGCGCCCGCCAGTTCCCCGATGTCGGCCAGCATGCGCGCGGTGTCGGGTTCCCGGCCGGTGAACAGGCGGAACGCGTCCGCGGCCTGGAAGACGGCCATGCCGCCGCCGTCGAGGGTGGCGCAGCCCAGCGCGCGGGCGGTGCGCAGCAGCTCGGTCTCCAGGGGCCGGTAGACCACCTCGGCGACCCAGAGCCCGGGGTGCAGCAGCCCGGCGGGGAGGGGCAGGCCGGGGTGGGCGGCCATCCCGGTGGGTGTCGCGTGCACCAGGCCGTCGGCGCCGCCGGACCGGTCGGCCAGCGCCGCCAGCCGGTCGGGTGCGGCGGCGGTCGCCCGGCCGGCGCCGAAGTGCCGGTTGAGGGACGTGGCGAGGTCGGCGGCCCGGGCGGGCAGCGCGTCGACGACGGTGATGTGCCCGGCGCCGAGGGTGAGGACGGCGTGTGCGACGGCCGCGCCCGCGCCGCCCGCCCCGAGCTGTACGACCCGGTCCAGCGGGGCGTCGGGCAGGCCGCGCGCGAAGGACGCGGCGAAGCCGGTCACATCGGTGTTGTGGCCGATCGCGTGGCCGTCCTCGAAGACCACGGTGTTGACGGCGCCGAGCGCCTCGGCCCGCGGGTCGAGTCCGTCGAGGTGTCCGATGACGAGCTGCTTGCACGGGTGGGTGATGTTCAGCCCGTCGAAGCCGAGGTCACGGGCGGCCCGTACGAGATCCCCCACCGACTCCGCCCCGACGCCCAGCGTGTCGATGTCGATCAGCCGGTACAGATAGCGCAGCCCCTGCCGGTCGGCCTCCCGCTCGTGCAGCGCGGGGCTCAGCGAGGGGCCGATGCCGGAGCCGATGAGCCCGACGAGAAACGAGTCCTTGGCCACGACGGACCTCCTGTGCGACTGCGGCTCAGCGGCCACCGCCGCCTAATGTACGAACTAGTACGTTAGCTATATCAGCACGGCCGGGCACCGGGGAAGCCCCCGGACGCTCCTCGGGCCTCACGGGGAGCGCGGTTCTCCGGGAGCGCCCCACCGGTGCTTCTAGAATCGCGGGACTGGCCCCTCGCCCGAAGGAACCCGATGACCAGCGTCGAAGAACCGGCACACACAGGCGGGCGCATCCGCGACGCCGCCCGGACCAGGGCCGAGATCCTCGACGTGGCCACCAAGGAGTTCGCCCGGGCCGGTCTGGCGGGTGCCCGGGTGGACGAGATCGCCGCCCTCACCCGCACCACCAAGCGGATGATCTATTACTACTTCGGCGGCAAGGAGCAGCTCTTCACGGCCGTGCTGGAGCGGGCGTACTCCGTGATCCGGCAGGCCGAGCAGGAGCTCGACGTCGAGCATCTGGACCCGGTCGCGGCCATCCGGCGCCTCGCGGAGCTGACCTTCGACCACCATGAGGCGCACCCCGACTTCATCCGTCTGGTGAGCATCGAGAACATCCACGAGGCCGGCCACATCGCCGCCTCCGAGCAGCTCGGGAGGATCGGCTCGCCCGCGCTGGAGGTGATCCACCGGATCCTGGAGTCGGGCCGGAAGTCGGGTCTCTTCACCGCCGACGTGGACGCCGTGGACCTGCACGCCATGATCAGCTCGTTCTGTTTCTTCCGGGTCGCCAACCGGCACACCTTCGGCGCGCTGTTCGGCCGCGACCTGACGGCCCCGGACCAGCGGGAGCACTACCGGACGATGCTCGGCGACATGGTCATCGCCTACCTGACGGCGGACCGTACGGCCTGACGCGGGGCGGAATCCGGGGCGAGATCCTTCGCCGCGACCTCTTGACACCCGGGAAACGTGGGCGCAACATCCGTAGCCAACCGCTACTAACTATCCAGTGGGTTAATTAACCGGGTAGCTCCCGGCCCGGCCGTCCCGTCACCCCAGGGCTCCGGCACCTCTTTCCCCTCCGCTCACTCCACGTACGCTGGAGTTCCCTCGAAGGAGCAAGCCGTGGCGGATTCCGTCGCACCCCACGACCCCGCACCAGCCCCGGGCGCCGCACCCGGGGGCCAGCCGAAGAAGGCCGCCACGGCCGCCTGGATCGGCAGCGCCCTGGAGTACTACGACTTCTTCATCTACGGCAGCGCCGCCGCCCTGATCTTCCCGAAGGTCTTCTTCGACGAGTCCGACCCGGCCACCGCGACCCTGCTGTCACTGGCCACCTTCGGTGTCGCGTACGCCGCCCGGCCGGTCGGCGCGCTCTTCCTCGGGCACTTCGGCGACCGGCTCGGCCGTAAGAAGATCATGGTCTTCACGCTGATCCTGATGGGCCTGTCGACGTTCCTCATCGGCTGCCTGCCCACCCGGGCCCAGGTCGGCTCCCTCGCCCCGGTCCTGCTCGTGCTCTGCCGGGTCCTCCAGGGCATCTCGGCCGCCGGCGAGCAGGCGAGCGCCAACTCCATGACGCTCGAACACGCGCCGCCGGGCCGGCGCGGCTTCTTCACCAGCTTCACCCTGAGCGGCACCCAGGGCGGCCAGCTCCTCGCCACGCTGGTCTTCATCCCGATCGCCGCGATGCCCGAGGACCAATTGCTGTCCTGGGGCTGGCGCGTGCCGTTCTGGCTGAGCATCGCGGTCGCCGTCGTCGGCTACGTCATCCGCCGCAAGCTGGAGGAGACCCCGGCCTTCGCCCAGCAGACCGCCACCGAGGGAGTCGTGAAGCTCCCGCTGCTGATCCTGCTGCGCGAGCACTGGGCGGACGTACTGCGGGTGATCGCGGGCGCGCTCGTCGCCTCCGTCTCCACGATCTTCACGGTCTGGGCGCTGGCCTACGCGACCAGCGACTCGGTCGGCATGAAGCGCTCGTCCATGCTGTGGGTGGCCGCGCTGGCCAACCTGGTCGCGCTGGCCGCGATTCCGCTCTGGGCCACGCTGTCCGACCGTATCGGCCGCCGCCCGGTGTTCCTGGCCGGGGCGGCCGGCAGCGGGATCATGATGTTCGCCTACCTGTGGGCGATCTCCACGCGCTCCTACCCGCTGATCCTGGTCCTCGGCATCATCACCTTCGGTGTGGTCTACAGCGCGGCGAACGGCACCTGGCCGTCCTTCTACGGCGAGATGTTCACGACCCGGGTACGCCTGTCGGGCATGGCCATCGGCACGCAGATCGGCTTCGCCGTCGCCGGGTTCGCGGTCACCTTCGCCGCGGAGATCGCCGGGCCGGACGGGGACGACTGGTCCTCCGTCGCCCTGTTCACGGCGGCCCTGTGCGTCCCGCCCGTGCTGGCCGCGATCACGGCGCGCGAGACACACCGGGTGCCGACGGAACGCCTCGGCGAACGCGCCGCCGAGAAGGCCTCCGAGCGCGCGACCGTGTCGGCCTGATCCTCCCCCGCCTTCCCTTCCGGGTCCCCGGCAGCCATGAGCTGTTCGGGGACTCGGGCATGCCCGCGGGCGGCCCCACCTGCCGTCCGCCCTTCTCGTCCGCCGCACCGGCCGAGGCGGGCTCCGGCTTCACTGGTGATCCGCCGCGCCGTCCGGGACAGAGGGCCCGCTAGCCGCGCGGAATGCCGTAAGCCCGCTCCACCCTGATCCGCAGCACGAGCCGCCGGTCCCGGACCATGGACGCGCGGTAGTCGTCCCAGTCCGGGTGCTCGCCCTGGAGGGACCGGTAGAGCCGGACCAGTTCCTCGACGGTCTCGTCGTGCGGGTCCTCGGCCACCGGCGTCAGGTCGGCCGTGCCCTCGGCCACGGTGTACGCCCAGCGGTCGTCGCTGGTCACGTGGTAGGAGACCCGCGGGTCGCGGCGCAGGTTGCGCGTCTTGGCGCGGGAGTCGGTGAGGGAGACGCGGATGGTGCGCTCGTCGGGGTCGTAGGCGTGCATGACGTTCGAGAGCTGGGGGCGGCCGTCGGCCTTGATGGTCGTCAGTACTCCGCCGCGGTACTCGGAGAGCAGCTTGAGGAGGGGTGCGTCCTGTGCGTCGTCCTGAGTCATGTCTCGCACAACACACGCCCGCCCTCCACCATTCCGGCCCCCGGCTCCCCGCCTCCGGCCCTCCGGCCTACCGGGCGCGACGGAGGAGAGTGAGGTAGACACTGTCTACTCGCCACTGGTAGACAGTGTCTATGAATGATTCCCTGCGCACCCGGCTCATCGATGTCGGCGTCGATCTGGTGACGGCGGAAGGCGTCCACGCGCTGACCCTCCGGGAGATCGCCCGCCGCGCCGGCGTCTCGCACGGCGCACCGCGCCGCTACTTCCCGACCCATCGGGAGCTGCTGTCGGCCATCGCGCGCCGCGGTTTCACCGAGCTGGCGGCCAGGGGAGCGCGGGCGATCGAGGAGACCGGGCCCGGTGGTACGGCGGGACCCCGGGAGCGGATCACCGCACTCGGGCACGTGTACCTCGACTTCGCGCTCGCCAACCGGGGCATGCACGAGCTGATGTTCCGTCACGATCTGCTGGAGAGCGGCACCTTGGGGCTGCGTGAGGCGAGCCTGCCGGTGTTCGCCCTGCTGGTGGAGCTGGTCGGGCAGGCCCGGCCGGACGCCGACGCCCGGCTCGTCGCCGGGTCGTTGTTCGCGAACCTCTACGGCATCGCCCAGCTGTGGACCTGGGGCAGCCTCCAACTCGCCACGGGCGCCGACGACTTCGCGCCCCTGCTGCGTACGGCCCTGGACGCGCACCTCGGACCGGAGGAGCGGTGAGCGCGCACCGGCGGGTCGTGCTGGCGAGCAGTGTCATCGGGGCGGTGGTCGTCGCGCTCGACGGCACCGTGCTGACCGTCGCGCAGCCCACCCTGCAACGGGATCTGCACGCCTCCTTCACCCAGGTCCAGTGGACGAGCACCGCGTATCTCATCGCGGTGGCCAGTCTGCTCGTGTTCGCCGGGCGGCTCGGTGACCGGTACGGACATCAACGGCTGTTCGCCATCGGCGTGCTGGGCTTCGGCGCGGTGTCCGCCGGCATCGGGTGCGCGTCCGGGGTGGGCTGGGTGATCGGACTGCGGGCCGTCCAGGGGGTCTTCGGCGCGCTGCTGCAACCCGCCACGCTCGGGATGCTGCGGGCCGCGTTCCCGCCCGACCGGCTGGGGATGCCGATCGCGTTGCGGACCAGCGCGATCGGGGTGGCGGCGGCTGCCGGTCCGCTGGTGGGCGGCGTCCTGGTGACCCAGCTGGGCTGGCGGGCGGTGTTCTTCCTCAATGTCGTACCGGCGCTGGTGCTGGGCGTACTGGCGTCGCTCGTCCGTGCTCCCGGCCCCGGCCGGTCGCCCGAACCGGGACAGCGGCGGCTCGACCTCCCCGGTACCGCGCTGCTCGCGCTGTCCCTCACCTGCCTCGTGCGTACGCTCGTCGGTGTGCCGGAGCACGGCTGGAGCCCGACGGCCGTCCTCGGGCTGCTCACGGCGGTGGGCGCGGGCCTCGTCCTCGTACGCCATGAGCGGCGCACCGCCGACCCGCTGCTGCCGCCCGACATGCTCGCGTCGACGGTCGTGGGTGCCGCGCTGGGCATTCTGACGGCCGCGTCGGCTGCGATGTTCGGCACAGTCTTCGTGGCCGGATATGTACTCCAGGACGAGCTGGGCATCGACCCGGCGCACACCGGGCTGACCGCGCTGCCGGGTGGCGTGGCGATGGTCCTGGGGGCTCCGGTGGCCGCGGTGCTGCTGCGTCGGTACGGGGCCAGGCGTACGACCGTCGGCGCGCTGCTGCTGCTCTCGCTCGGGGTGCTCGTGCTCTTCCGGGCCTCCGCCGCCGAGCTGGTCGGCGGCGGATTCCTGCTGCTCGGAGCGGGTTTCGGGACCGTGATGGTGACCGCGACGGCCGTCGTCGTACGGCATGCGCCGACCGGGTCGGCGCATGCC
>NZ_LIQQ01000674.1:0-11287 GCF_001418565.1 Streptomyces graminilatus
GCGAGCCGCTGCGCCTGCTCGGCCCGCAGCGCCGCCTCCGTCTCGGCCCGTCGCAGCCGGTCCCGCAGGCTCACCATGAGCTGCCGCTTGGCCCGCACGAACATGCCCCAGCCGACCGCGGTCGCGGTCAGCAGGAGGCTGAGGAGCACCGCGGGGAAGTACGGCAGGTCGGGGTCGGGGCGCACCCAGAAGTAGAACGGGACCACCACGGCGGAGGCACCGCCCACCAGGCCGGCGTACCGGAAGGGCCGGTGCGCGGCGAGGGAGAAGAGGGCGATGAGGCCGGCGCCGCCCGCGGTGCTCGACACGAGGCCGGCCACGAGCATGGCGACGGCGAGGCCGAGCGGCCAGCGGCGCCGCAGCCAGACGGCGGCGCAGGCGAGGGCGCCGATCCACTGGTCGACAACCACGACGGCGTGGGGGGCGGTCGGGTTGTCGGCCATGGCGTCGGCGCCCAGTACGCCGACGAGGACGGCCAGCAGGAAGCAGGTGAAGTCGACGACCCAGTCGCGTGCGGTACGCCGGGGCCGTGCGGCCGTTCCGAACCACCCCGCCCGCTCCCGCGCGGAACCGGAACCGGAATCGGAGCCGAGGTCGGAGCCGGAGTCGCGATCGAGTTCGTCGAGCACCGCCGACGGGAAGAGCCAGCGCCGCCCGGGGAACGGGGTCGGGGCCTCGGGAACGGTTGTCGGTCTGTCGCCACTCACGGTCGACAAATCTACGCAGTACCGGCCCGTCACACCCCCCGCCAAGTCGTGATCATCGACCAAAGTCGCGCCTCCGCAGACTTTCGGCGCCGTTTCCGGGCGCGGGCGACGACTTCGGGGAGAGAGGCATCGCCGGGCGGCCGATGGAGGCGGGCGGTTCGCGAAGCGAGGATTCCGGCATGAAGGAGTTACTGGAGTTCGCCGGTTTCATCGCCCTGGTGCAGGGCGCCGCAGGCCTGCTGGGGGAATTCACCGACGTGCATTTGGGCCTCGTACAGCTCGTACAGAAAATCGGCTTTCTCGACGGTTACGAGATCTACGCGAGCGTGGCACTGCTCGTACTGTCGTTCGCGCTGTTCGCCGCCGCCGAGAGCACCAAGTCCGGGTGACCGAACCGGGACAGATGCAGATCTCATGGAGACGCATCGCGCCAGGTTAACTCCCCGAAAACACCTCGGACTCGACGGGCGAACCTCCGGATCTGTCGTTGACATGCCACGGTCTACGCGCGTCATCATTGAGGCATGAGATTCCCCCCACGGATCACCCGCACCGGCGCCTCGATCGCCGTTCTGTCCGCCCTGCTCGTCGGCGGCACCGTCACCGCGGGCACGGCCGGCGCCGCCACCTCGGCGGTCGGCAGCATCTGCTACGGCGACCTGCCGTCGCAGGCCCACACCACACTCGACCTGATCGCGCGGGGCGGCCCCTTCCCGTACTCGCAGGACGGCGTCGTCTTCCAGAACCGCGAGAGCCGGCTGCCCAGCCAGCGCACCGGCTACTACCACGAGTACACCGTCAAGACCCCCGGCTCCCCGACCCGTGGTGCGCGCCGCATCATCACCGGTGAGGAGTCCCAGGAGGACTACTACACGCCCGACCACTACGCCACGTTCGACCTGGTCGACTACGGCTGCTGAGTCCCCCACGGCTCAGTCCAGAAGAACAGCACGACCTGTCGGAGGTCCGGCCCATCACCGGGCCGGGCCTCCGACGGCCATAGGCGGCCGGGCCAGGCGATTCCCGAACCGCGTCACGTGTTCCGGGGCAGCTCGTACGTGCCGTACTCCGGGCGGCCCGCGAGTTCGTACGTCTGGATGGAGACGCCCGCCCCGGTGACACGGCCGCCGATGTGCCGGAAGGCGGTCGGGACCGAGCCCTCCGTGAAGAGACGGCGCCCGGCGCCGAGGACGACCGGGAAGGTCATCAGGTGGACCTTGTCGACGAGGTCGAGGGCGAGCAGGGACTGGGCGAGGGCGCCGCTGCCGTGCACCTGGACCTCACGGTCGGTGCGCCCCTTGAGCGCGGTGACCTCTTCGCGGAGGTCGCCGCCCAGCACGGTCGTACCGGCCCACTCGGGGTTCCTGAGGCTCCCGGAGACGACGTACTTCGGCAGGGTGTTCAGCCGGGACGCGACCGGGTCGGCGGGGTCGGTGACCTTGGGCCAGTACGAGGCGAAGATGTCGTACGTACGGCGGCCCAGGAGGAAGGCGTCGACGCGCCCGAAGACCTCCTCGACGAACCGCCCGAAGTCCTCGTCCCCGTACGGGACGCTCCAGCCGCCCTGTTCGAAGCCGTCCCGAGGGTCCTCCTTGGGGCCGCCGGGGGCCTGGTAGACGCCGTCCAGGGTGACGAAGGAAGTGAGGGTGAGGGTGCCCATGGCGGGTGCCTGCTCTCTGGGAGGGGTCTGCTGTCATCAGTTCAGACCCCGTCGGCGCCCGCAACTCATCGGGCGGCGGGCAGGCGTACGAGGTCGGGCGTACGAGGTCGGTGTCCGACCGCCGCCAGCACGCGATGCCGCCCGCCGCTGCAATTGGCCCCATGACAACTTCTTACGCACCCCTCGCACCCCTGAACGGCAAGGTCGCGCTGGTGACCGGCGGCAGCCGGGGCATCGGCGCGGCGACGGCACTGCGGCTCGCCCGGGAGGGCGCCGACGTGGCCGTCACCTACGTCAACGGCAAGGAGGCCGCGCAGGACGTCGTCGAGGAGGTGGCGGCAGCGGTCGCCCACCTCGCGACGGCCGGCTACGTCACGGGCGCCGAGTACTCCGTGGACGGCGGCCACGCGGCGTAGCGGCCGGAGGGTATGGCCCGGAGGGCGCCTCAGCCGCCCAGGCTCCGGTGCCGGGCGGTCAGCTCCCGCGCGCCGTCCTCCGTCAGGGAGCCGAACAGTCGCAGCCGGGAGATCCCGCCGTCCGGATAGATGTCCACGCGCGCGTGCGTGCCGGCGGCCGGGGCGGGCAGGACGAAGCGGTGGTTGGTGTCGGGCTGGAGGCGCGTGCGCGGGACGATCTCCGTCCACTCGCCGCTCTCGCCGTCACGGAGCGACACCGTCGCCCAGCCCGCGCTGTTCCCCTTCAGATACGCCGTGTCGATCTCGACGGCGCGGATCTCCGACCGCGCCGCCAGCCGGTAGCGGATCCAGTCGTTGCCCTGGTCGCGGCGGCGGCGCGTCTCCCAGCCGTCGTCCATCTTCCGGGAGCGCCCCGGCTGGATGGTGTTCGACGCCGGTGAGTAGAAGAGGTTGGACGCGTCCTCGGCTCGGCCGCCGTTCTCCAGGGCGACCACGTCGAAGGTGCCCAGCGCGGCCAGCCATGCCGGGTCGGGTACCACCTCGCCGTACACCCGCAGACGCGCGATCCCGCCGTCGGGATGCTGGTTGACCCGCAGGTGGGTGAAGTGCTGTTCGAGGGACACCTCGAAGCCGTTCGCCGCGTGGCCGCCCACCTTCGTGCGCGGTACGAGCGTCGTCCACTTCACGTCGTCCGCCAGCAGCTCCTCGGGGGACGGGGCCCCGGGGACCGACACGCCCTCCACCGACACGGCCTGCGGATAGTTGCCTCGGAAGTGGGCCGTGTCGACCACGATGCCGCGTACGACGCCCGGCGCGCCGAGCCGTACCAGCGCCCAGTCGTGATCCTCCGCCGTCGGCCACGGGTGCTCGGCGGACGCGCCGCGCCGGCGCCGGGTCTCCCAGCCGTCCATGATCTTGCCCTTGTGACCGAAGTGCTCGGGCACGAACTCGGCGGGCTCCGGCACGAGCATGTTCTCGCGGTCGGCGAAGAACTCGTCGTTGGCGGCGATCACCCCGGCCCCGAGGCGGCGGTCGGCGAGGTTGGCGTACTGGGTGAAGGGGAAGTCCGCCGTGCGGTAGTCCGCGTACGGGTCGCCGCCTCCGTAGGGGTTCGCGTCGCCGGTGAAGCTCGGTATCGCGGTCACGGTGATCAGTTCTGCCTTTCGGGGTCGGCGCTGCGGGTGCCGGGCGTTGGGGGGGGGGAGGACGGGGCGGCTGTCAGGGCGTGCGGGTGAGGAGTCGTCCCGTCGGTTCGGTGAACTCGCCGTCCGCCACGATGCGTTCGCCGCGCAGCCAGGTCGACCTGACGACACCGCTGAGGGTCCGGCCCGCGTACGCCGTCACGCGGTTGCGGTGCTCCAGGGCGGCCGGGTCCACGGTGAACGTCTCGTCCGGTGCGAGTACCGCGAAGTCCGCGTCCCGGCCCGCCTCGATGGCGCCCTTGCGTGCGCCGAGGCCAACCAGGCCGGCCGTGCGCGTGGACATCCAGCGCACGACGTCCTCCAGGGAGTGGCCGCGCTTCCGGGCCTCGGTCCACACCGCCGCGAGGCTCAGTTGCAGCCCCGAGATGCCGCCCCAGGCGGTCGCGAAGTCGGCGGTCTTGAGGTCGGCGGTGGACGGCGAGTGGTCGGTGACCACGCAGTCGATCGTGCCGTCGGCCAGCGCCTGCCACAGCAGGTCCTGGTTGGCGGCCTCCCGGATGGGCGGGCAGCACTTGAACTCGCTGGCCCCGTCCGGGACTTCCTCGGCGGTGAGGGTGAGGTAGTGCGGGCACGTCTCCACCGTGATCCGCACGCCGTCCGCCTTCGCCGCGGCGATCAGCGGCAGCGCGTCGCTCGACGACAGGTGCAGGACGTGCACGCGCGCGTGCAGCCGCTTCGCCTGCTCGATCAGATCGGCGATGGCGCTGTCCTCCGCGCCGCGCGGGCGCGAGGCGAGGAAGTGGGCGTATTCGGGACCGCCCTGCTGCGGGGCCGAGTCGAGGTGGCGCGGGTCCTCCGCGTGGACGATGAGGAGTCCGTCGAAGGCGGCGATCTCGGCCATCGACCGGGCGAGCCGCTCCTGGTCGAGGTGCGGGAACTCGTCCACGCCGGACGGTGACAGGAACGCCTTGAAGCCGAAGACACCGGCGTCGTGCAGGGGGCGCAGGTCCTTGACGTTGTCGGGCAGCGCGCCGCCCCAGAATCCGACGTCGATGTGCGCCTTGGCCGCCGCCACGTCCCGCTTCGTACGGAGATGGTCGACCGTGGTCGTCGGCGGGATGGAGTTGAGGGGCATGTCGACGAGGGTGGTGATGCCGCCGGCCGCCGCGGCGCGGGTGGCGGTCCAGAAGCCCTCCCACTCCGTGCGTCCGGGGTCGTTGACGTGCACATGGGTGTCGACCAGCCCGGGCAGCAGGACGTCGTCACCGAAGTCCTCCAGGCGTGCGCCGGGCGGTACGTCGGCCTCGTACGGGAGTACGGCCGCGATCCGGCCGCCGGTCACCGTGACGGTGGCCGCGCGCGTCCCCTCGGGTGTGATGACGCGCGTCGAGCGCAACACCAGTTCGATGTCGGACACCCGGGACACCTCTCTCTCGCCTCTGCCTGTCTCACCACTGCCGCCGCCGGCACCGCCGCCGTCGCCGCCGCCGCGAAGCCCACCGTTAACTTCCACGTAACGGAATTCAACTTTCTGTTGAAGGAGTCTTCACTGGTGACCTCACACCGTCAAGACTCACCCTGCCGACCCGGTCGGCCCGGCGCCAACCGGAGCGGCAACCTGGACGTTTCCACAAAGCGGAATCAGAGTTCCGGTACACAGAACGTAGCCATACGCCAGCAGGCCGTCAAGCAACCGCCCGGTAGGCTGCACCATCGCCTGTCAGCAGTGAAAGGAACGCGCCGTGCCGACGCCCAGCGCCAGCTCCACCGACGCCGCCAGATCCGCCGCCGCCGGCGGTGGTGTCCAGTCCCTGGAGCGCGCCTTCGATCTGCTGGAGCGGATGGCGGACGCGGGCGGTGAGGTCGGCCTCAGCGAACTGTCCGTGAGCAGCGGGCTGCCTCTGCCCACCATCCACCGGCTCATGCGCACCCTCGTGTCCTGCGGTTACGTACGCCAGCAGCCCAACCGCCGGTACGCACTGGGCCCGCGCCTGATCCGCCTCGGCGAGTCCGCGTCCCGGCTGCTCGGCACCTGGGCCCGCCCCAGCCTGGCCAGACTGGTCGAGGAGACCGGCGAAACGGCCAACATGGCGCTCCTGGACGGCGACGAGATCGTGTACGTGGCGCAGGTGCCGTCCAAGCACTCGATGCGCATGTTCACGGAGGTGGGCCGGCGCGTCCTGCCGCACTCCACCGGCGTCGGCAAGGCCCTGCTCGCGAACCTCCCGCCGGACGAGGTGCGTGCCCTGCTCGCCCGTACGGGCATGCCGGCCGCGACGGAGAAGACGCTCACCACCCCGGACGACTTCCTGGCCGCCCTGCGGGAGGTGCGCCGGCTCGGTTACGCGGTCGACGACAACGAGCAGGAGATCGGCGTCCGCTGTCTCGCGGTCTCCGTGCCCGACTCCCCCACCGCCGCCGCGATCTCGATCTCGGGCCCGGCGGGCCGGGTCACCGAGGAGGCGACGCAGCGGATCGTGCCGATACTGAAGCAGGTCGCGACGGAACTGTCGCAGGCACTGGCCAGCTCCGGCAGCCCCACCCACTGACGCCGGACCGAGGGTCCTCAGCGGCGCGGCGGGCCGCCGAACAGCTCCACCGCCGCGCGCACGTCGGACAGGCCCCGGGCGAGTGCGCTGACCGAGCCGATCGCGCCGGCGACGATGAGCAACGAGCGGCGCAGGCGCGGGATTTCGGGGCTGCCGGTGATCACCATGGCGGCCAGGGAGGCCAGTTCGTCCTCGGCGATGCCACGGTCGGGGAAATCGGCCGGATGCGCGGCGAGTTCACGGCGCAGCCGGGACACCGCGGTCCGCAACTCCGCCACTCTCGGATCCTCGTCGCCGCCGGTCACCGACCTCTGCCCCAAGCTCCGCAACACAGCTCGCCCACTGGCCCCCAAGCGTGTCCCGCACGCGCCCCACGCCCCCGTCGCACCGGTCGGGCGCCGGGGACGC
Source organism: Streptomyces graminilatus (assembly GCF_001418565.1). Classification (GTDB taxonomy): domain Bacteria; phylum Actinomycetota; class Actinomycetes; order Streptomycetales; family Streptomycetaceae; genus Streptomyces; species Streptomyces graminilatus. The sequence goes on from NZ_LIQQ01000674.1 coordinate 6,883, forward strand.
GGGACAGTTAACGCCACCCACGGGACAGGCGCCACACCGAGGACCGGAATTCAGCCCGTGAAGACCGCCGGTCCGGCTCCGGGTCAGGTATGCAGGAGGCATGACGGAGAAAACGGACCAGGTGGCGGGGCTGCTGCTCGCGGCGGGCGGGGGGCGACGGCTCGGCGGGCGGCCCAAGGCGCTGCTCGAACACCGGGGCCGCCTTCTCGTCGAACGCGCGGCCGATGCCCTGCGCCGGGCGGGCTGCGCCCCGGTCCATGTCGTGCTCGGGGCGCGGGCCGACGACGTACGGGAGCGGGCGGACCTGCCCGGGTGCGTTCTGGTGGACAACCCGGAGTGGGCGGAGGGCATGGGGTCCTCTCTGCGGGCCGGGCTGGCGTCCCTGTGTGGCTCAGGGGCTCGCGCGGCCCTCGTCTCGCTCGTCGACCAGCCGGGCATCGGGCCGGAGGCGATGGCCCGCGTCCTCGCCGCGCACACCTCCGGGGAGTCCCTCGTGGCGGCCTCGTACGACGGCACGCGCGGGCATCCGGTGCTGTTCGGCGCCGCGCACTGGGCGGGCGTCGCGGAGGCGGCGGTCGGCGACCGGGGCGCCCGTGACTATCTGAAGGCCCACGGCGACGAGATCACGCTCGTCGAGTGCGGGGATGTGGCGCAGCCGTACGACATCGACACGCCGGTCGACCTGGACCGCCTGATGTGAGGGCCGCTCACCACGAAGAATCCCGACGTCAACAAATTATTGAACTTCCACAATGAGGAAACTAGTATCCACTAATCAGAAACAACTGTGCCAAGCAGTACCGAGCAGTGCCAAGTGGCACCAAGCAAGTCACCGCAGTACATCGCAGCACATCGCAGTGCACCGCAGTTCACGCCGCCCACCGCAACCCACAGCAGCCCGCTGAAGGAAGTGACCGCTCATGTCCGCACCAGCGCCGTCCCCGCTGGCCATCGTCGACGCCGAGCCCCTGCCCCGGCAGGAGGAGGTGCTCACCGACGCGGCGCTCGCCTTCGTGGCCGAGCTGCACCGGCGGTTCACGCCCCGGCGTGACGAACTGCTCGCGCGCCGCGCGGAACGCCGTGCCGAGATCGCCCGCACCTCGACCCTCGACTTCCTCCCCGGGACGGCCGCGATCCGCGCCGACGACTCCTGGCGCGTCGCTCCCTCCCCCGAGGCGCTGAACGACCGGCGCGTCGAGATCACCGGCCCGACCGACCGCAAGATGACGATCAACGCCCTCAACTCGGGTGCGAGGATCTGGCTCGCGGACTTCGAGGACGCCTCCGCGCCGACCTGGGAGAACGTGGTCCTCGGTCAGATCAACCTGGCCGACGCCTACACCCGCAACATCGACTTCACCGATCCGGCGAGCGGCAAGTCGTACGCCCTGAAGGCCGACGCCGAGCTCGCGACCGTCGTCATGCGGCCCCGTGGCTGGCACCTCAACGAGCGTCATCTCCAGCTCGACGGGGAGCAGGTGCCCGGCGCCTTCGTCGACTTCGGCCTCTACTTCTTCCACAACGCGCAGCGGCTGCTCGACCTCGGCAAGGGCCCGTACTTCTACCTCCCCAAGACGGAGTCGCACCTCGAAGCCCGCCTGTGGAACGACGTGTTCGTCTTCGCGCAGGACTACGTCGGCATCCCGCAGGGCACGGTCCGCGCGACCGTCCTCATCGAGACGATCACCGCAGCGTACGAGATGGAGGAGATCCTCTACGAACTCCGCGACCACGCCTCGGGTTTGAACGCGGGCCGCTGGGACTACCTCTTCTCCATCGTCAAGAACTTCCGTGACGGCGGCGCCAAGTTCGTCCTCCCGGACCGCAACACCGTGACGATGACGGCCCCGTTCATGCGCGCCTACACCGAACTCCTCGTCCGCACCTGCCACAAGCGCGGCGCGCACGCGATCGGCGGTATGGCCGCGTTCATCCCGTCCCGGCGCGACGAGGAAGTGAACAAGGTCGCCTTCGAGAAGGTCAAGGCCGACAAGGACCGTGAGGCCGGGGACGGTTTCGACGGCTCGTGGGTCGCCCACCCCGACCTCGTCCCGATCGCCATGGCCTCCTTCGACGCGGTCCTCGGCGACCGGCCGAACCAGAAGGACCGCCTGCGCGAGGACGTCCACGTCGAGGCCGCCGACCTGATCGCCGTCGACTCCCTGAAGGCCGTCCCGACGTACGACGGACTGGTCAACGCCGTTCAGGTCGGCATCCGTTACATCGAGGCGTGGCTGCGCGGGCTCGGCGCGGTCGCCATCTTCAACCTCATGGAGGACGCGGCCACCGCCGAGATCTCCCGCTCGCAGATCTGGCAGTGGATCAACGCGGACGTCGAGTTCGAGCACGCAGGAAGCACAGTGCGGGCCACCCCGGAGCTGGCCCGCAAGATCGCCGCCGAGGAACTCGCGAACATCCGCGCCGAGATCGGCGAGGAGGCCTTCGCGGCCGGGCACTGGCAGCAGGCGCACGACCTGCTCCTGACGGTCGCCCTCGACGCCGACTACGCGGACTTCCTGACCCTGCCCGCCTACGAGCAGCTCAAGGGCTGAGCCGCAGCCGGTCCGCTGCAGATCCGCTGCCGATCAGGAGCCGATCAGCCGCCGATCGACCGCTGTCCGCTAGGAATCCGGCTTGTCCGAGTGGCCCAGGGACTTTCCCGGGGCCACTCGGTCGCGTACGGCCTGTTTCACGGCTGTTGGCTCAGGGAAGCCCTGTTCCTTTCGGTCCCAGACCACTTCGCCGTCGACCCGTACGACGAACACGCCGCCGGTGCCGGGCTTGAGCGACAGCTCGCCCAGCTCCGTCTCGAAGGTGGTGAGCAGCTCCTGTGCCAGCCAGGCCGCGCGGGGCAGCCAACGGCACTGGGTGCAGTACTCGATCTGTACGACGGGTGCGTGGGGGCTCATCCGAGATGCACCGACCAATCCTGTTCCGCCGCCGGTTTGCCGTGCAGGTCGGGGACCCGCTTGAGCCAACTCGGGCGGCCTCGCTGTGTCTTCGCCGCCCGGAGGGCCTCCTCGGCGGCGAGTTCCTCCCGGGTGGGGAAGTCGGTGGGCAGCCAGGACGCCGAGGCCCGCACGCGCGCGTGCAGGTAGCCGACGTATGCCTCCCTGACGTGGTCCGGTGTCGCGAAGCCCGGTTCGCCGGCCAGCCAGGCGTCCGGCACCTCGGCCGCGATGCCGCGCAGCAGGTCCTCGGTCACCCGGGGAGCCAGTTCGGCGTCGGCGCCCCGGGTGTCCGGGGTGAAGTGGCCGAGGGCGTGGTGGCGGAAGTCGTAGGCCTTCGCGGGGTCGGCGCCGTCCCAGCGGTGGTGGAAGACGAGGGCGGCGCCGTGGTCGATGAGCCACAGGCGCGGGGGCGCGATGCCGAGCGTCGGCCAGATCATCAGATTGGAGCTGTGGACCGTACGGTCCACGTTGACGGTCAGCGCGTCGAGCCAGATGATCCTTCCGGCTTCCACCGGGTCGACCGTGCAGCTCGCGGCGACCTCCGGGGTGAAGTCCCGCGCGCCCGGCAGATGGTCCATGCCGAGGTTCAGACCGGCGCTGGCGCTGTGCAGGTCCCGTACTTCCTGGTGGGGTTCCTCGTCGGCGATCTCCGGGTCGAAGTGCACGAGAACCAGCTCCGGGAAGCGCAGTCCCAGGGCGCGGGCCAGCTCTCCGACGATCACTTCGGCGACCAGCGCCTTGCGGCCCTGCGCGGAGCCGGTGAACTTCACGACGTAGGTGCCGAGGTCGTCGGCCTCGACCACCCCGGGGACGGAACCGCCCGACCTCAGGGGCTCGACGTAGCGGGTTGCCGTGACCTCTCTCATGGCGTGAGCATAGTGACCAGGTGCGACAGCCGGGACGGCGCGTCTCGGCTGTCGCACCTGGTCACTGTCGTCAGCGCCAGGAAGGATGCCCCTCCGGTGTGCTGCCGGTGGTCAGTCTGCGGGCGCCCGTGCCGTCCGCGCGGACCGCCCAGATCGCCGGGCGGTCGAAGGGGCCCCGGACGAAGGCCACCCACTTGCCGTCCGGTGACCAGACCGGGTCCATCTCCTGCGCGGCCGTCTGGACGAGTGTCCTGTCGTCGCTGCCGTCGGCCCTGGCGATACGGATGTCTCCGCCCGTCCCCTCGCCCGGCGCTCCGGCGGTGTACGCGAAGTGGCTGCCGTCCGGGGACCAGACGGGGTCCAGCGCCCGCCGGGACTGGTGGGTCACCTGGCGGGGTTCGGCGCCCGGCCGCGCCGGATCGACGACGTGGACCTGCCAGCCCGACGTCTTCTGCAGGCAGACGGCGATGAGCTTGCCGTCGGGGGACCAGGCCGGGTCCTCCACCTTCCCCGAACCGGTGGTCAGTTGCTGCGCGGAGCCGTCCGAGACGTTCACGGCGAACAGTTGCTGCACACCGTCCGCGCGGC
>NZ_LIQQ01000674.1:11303-11723 GCF_001418565.1 Streptomyces graminilatus
GGGGACCACTGCGGGAGTGCGTCACAGGTCCCGTCGATCAGCTGTTCGGGGTTGTCCGTGGTGGAGTCGCGGCGGCCGATCACGCTGTGGCAGTCCGGCGATCCGGGCTCCGTGTCCAGCCGGACCAGCAGCGGGGCGTCGGGGAACGCGGCGGGGGCCGATCGCCGGGGCGACGGCGAGGATCCGCCGGCCTTGTCGGCTCCGGGCTTGCCGGAACCGCTCCAGGGGTGCCACAGGAGCAGCCCGGCGACGGCCGCCGCGACCAGCAGCGCCGTTACGGCGACCGTCCCTCGGCGTCCGCTCCGTGTCCCGGCGTCGCCGGACGGGTCGAGCCCTCCGGGCGGCTGTACGGGCGTGAGGTCCGGCGGGGGCCCGAAGCCGGGGCCGGGCGGCACCTGGACGGTCCCGGGGTGGGAGGAC
>NZ_LIQQ01000675.1 GCF_001418565.1 Streptomyces graminilatus
TCGAAGCGCTTCGACGGGCGAAGGTATGTGCGGTGTGTGAGCGAGTCAATGGGGTGCGCGCGAATTGGCCGACGGGTCGGCGGCTTCGGCTCGTGGACGGGTCGCCGGATGTCTGCCCCCGGCCACCTTGATCCCCGTCTCCTCCGTGGCTTCGTCGCCGTGGCCGAGGAGCTGCACTTCACCCGGGCCGCCGCTCGCCTCTACGTGGCCCAGCAGGCGCTGAGCCGTGACATCCGGCGCCTGGAAAGGGAGTTGGGCGCCGATCTCTTCGTACGGTCGACGCGGCGGGTGACGTTGTCGGCCGACGGGGAGCGGCTGCTGCCGTACGCCCGGCGGGTGTTGGCGGCCCGCGACGAGCTGCTCGCCGAGTTCGGGGAGGCCCGGCCGCTGCTGGTGGACCTGAACTCGCCGGGGCTCGTGACCGGGCGGCGGGTGCTGCACCGGGCGCGTGAACTCGCCCTGGAGTACGAGCTGATGGCCCGGTTCGAGAGCGGGCTGGCCTATGCGGCGGCCGGGGTGCTCGCGGGCCGGCTCGACGCGTCGTTCGGACGGTTCGCGGGCCTGGATCCGGTGCTGCGGGCGCAGTTGGACCAGCAGCTCGTGCGCTACGAGCCGATGGCGGTCGTCCTGCCCGAGGACCACCGGCTGGCCGCGCTGCCCGAGGTGCCGCTGGCCGCGCTGGCGAGGGAGAGCGTGTACGCCGGTGCCGGGAACCCCCGTACCCCGGAGTGGACCGACCTCGCGCGGCGGCTGTTCGAGGGGCGCGGTATCGGGATCGCGCCGCCCGCGCCGCTCGCCGTGGGCGACGAGGAGTTCCAGCGGCTCATCGCCAGGACCCGGACCCCCGTCCTCGCCGTGGTCGACTTCCCGGCTCTTCCCCGGACGGTGGTGCGCCCGCTGGTCGGCCCCGTTCCGCTGTCCCCCGTTTCGTTGGTGTGGCGGAGGGGTCTCACGCACCCGGGATTTAACGCTCTGCGACGGGCTGCGGCCCAGCTCGCAGAGGAGGAGGGGTGGTTGCGGAGGCCTGTCGGCGGATGGATTCCGGACAGTGACAGCGTCATCGTTTCGGTTCACAAATAACACATGGCGAACACGGGACCCCCACGTGCGCTACATTCGTGGCCCGGATGCAGTGTGATAAATGGGGCGCTCGGGTCGGATGGGGGTCCGATTCGAACATCGATCGTACGAAGATTCCGGAATCGTACACGCGCCCGAATAGTTCCCGTGGGGGGTTGTGCGTGCGAGTGAAAAAGTGGCGTGAAGACGCCCAACCGGAACGGTCCGTCGCCGAAGGTGCCACCGTGTCCGGAACCCGAAAGCTACTCGGAGTAACCGCTGGCGGGACTGGTCCCGTGCCTGTTCAGAGGCACGCCGGAACGCCGTCGCGTCCCGCGCGATCCGGAGGTGGGGGCGCGCACGCGCAGCCGCTTCCGAGTGACAGTGCGGTGGCGGGTGTGGCGGGTGTGGCGGGTGCGGCGGGTGCGGCGGGTATGACCGGATCGGCCAAAGCGGCCGGATCGGCCGGAACATTCCTCCGTGGTCGCCCGTGGGAGAACGCGGCGGAGTTCGGCCACACCCACGATCCGCACGAGGTGACGGTTCAACTCGACGGAGTGGGCCGCAAGTTCGAGGACCTTCTCGTGCGCCAGACCAAGGAGGACACGGAGCCCGGTGCCGGTGCCGGTGACGGTCCCGTCTTCGTCGACGAGACCGGCCGCCGCAGCCGCCGGTACCGCAGGATCGGCATGGTCGTCGGCATCTCCTGCGCCGTGTACGCCGTCGTCATCGTCGCCACGCTCCTCTCCGGCAACTCGGACGCGCCCTGGCTGCCGGTTCCGGGCCAGCAGGACGAGCAGCCGGCGGGCAAGGTCGACACCTCGCCGCTGCCCGCCGAGTCGGCGCGGCCGTCGGACCCGCCGGCCGGGGTCGTGCCGATCCCGGGGGCATCGGTGAGGGCGCCGGGGGTCGCTCCGACACTGGGGGGTGTCCCGGTCAAGCCGGGCGCCTCGCCCAGTACCAAGAAGCCGGATCCGTCCGTCGGGCCCCGGCCCTCGGCCGGCTTCGGCCAGCCCGTGCCGGAGGTCAGCACGCCCGGCCCGGACCCGGATCCCGAGCCGTCGGTGCCGGTGTCCAGTCCGCCGGAGCCGAGCCCGTCGGAGACCGTCGTCCCCTCGCCCGACGACCCGTCACCGACCCCGGTCGGCGAGGGCGACGGCGGCACCGGCACGGTCGCCGACGGTCCGAGCGACCCGACTCCGATCGCCGAGAGCCCGGCCGCACCGGGCGCGGGCGGCGACCCGGCCGCCACGCCGGCACCGCCCGCCACGACGGCGTAGGAGCTCCCGATGGCATCTCGCGGCGCCGGCAACAGGCCGGCCCGCTCGTCGGCCGTGGGCGGACGGGGCTTCGGCAGGGTCGTCGCCAGCGGCTCCGGCACGATCGTCGGTGGTCCGGCTGGTCTGTCTCAGGTCGGCTGCGGTTGGGCCGGCCTGGCTTCGGGCGCGGGTGGCCCGGGTGACCGGACTCCGGTCGTCAGCGGTCCGGGCGGCCTGGCTTTCGGCGTCGGTGGTCCGGGTGGCCCGTCACCGGTCGCAGACGGCCCGAGCGGCCGGACTTCGGTCACCGGCAGCCCAGGCAGCACGATCCCGGTCGCCGACAACCGGAGCACCCCGGTCCCGGTCGCCGACAACCTGAGCACCCTGGCCCCGATCGCCGACAACCAGAGCACCCCGGCCCCGATCGCCGGAAGCCCGGCCGGACCCAGTGGCCCTGGTGCCGCAGGCGGCTCGCCGGTACCGCTCGCCCGGTCCAGCGGCCTCCGTGCACTTGGCGGCCCGCTCGTACCGTGGGCCCGGCCCAGCGGTCCCCGTGCCACTGGCGGCTCGCTCGTACCGTCGGCCCGGCCCAGCGGTCCCTGTGCCACGGGCGGCTCGCTCGTACCGTGGGCCCCGCCCAGCGGTCCCTGTGCCACTGACCGCCCACTCGTATCGCTAACCCCGCCCAGCGGTCCCTGTGCCACGGGCGGCTCGCTCGTACCGTCGGCCCGGCCCAGCGGTCCCTGTGCCACTGACCGCCCACTCGTATCGCTAACCCCGCCCAGCGGCCCCCGTGCCACGGGCGGCTCGCACGTACCGTCGGCCCGGCCCAGCGGCCCCCATGCCACTGGCCGCCCGCTCGTACCGCCGGCCCCGCCCAATGCCCCCGGTGTCACCGGCGGCCCGCCCGTACGGTTCGGCCCGCTCGTACGGCTCGCCCTGCCGAGTGGGTCCGATGCCGCTGTCGGCCCACTCGCCGCACCCAGCGGAGCAACCGCTGACTCCGCCGCCCTTGTTCCGATCTCCTCGTCCCCGGAGAACCACCTCTGATGGCATCCCGCACTCGCCGCCACGGCGCCCGCAACGGAGCCGGGGGCGCCGTTCGGCGCCGGCGGCTGCCCATGCGCCTGCTGCTTCCCTCGCTCATCCTGGTCGCCCTGATGGCGATGCTGATGCTGCGCGGGTACGTGCACAGCGAAATCCTCGCCGACCACCGCATCCAGCCCGAGGCCGCCGCCGACCGGGTGCCGGAGAAGATCCTGGAGGGCGGCCCGGTCATCGACACCAGAAGCGGCCGGACCACCAGCATGAAGGTGCCCGACCACCGGCTCGTCCTCACGTTCGACGACGGCCCGGACCCCGAGTGGACCCCCAAGGTCCTGGACGTCCTCGGGAAGCACCACGCGCACGCGGTCTTCTTCGTCACCGGCACGATGGCCTCGCGCTACCCGGAACTCGTACAACGCATGGTCGACGAGGGCCACGAGGTGGGGCTGCACACCTTCAACCACCCCGACCTCTCCTTCCAGTCGAAGAAACGAATCGACTGGGAGCTGTCCCAGAACCAACTGGCGCTCGCCGGTGCGGCCGGCATCCGCACCTCGCTGTTCCGGCCGCCGTACTCCTCCTTCGCCGACGCCATGGACAACAAGTCGTGGCCGGTCACGGAGTACATCGGGCAGCGCGGCTACATCACCGTCGTCAACAACACGGACAGCGAGGACTGGCGCAAGCCGGGTGTCGACGCGATCGTCCGGCAGGCCACCCCCAAGGGCGGCAAGGGCGCGATCGTCCTCATGCACGACTCCGGCGGTGACCGCCACCAGACCGTCCAGGCCCTCGACCGCTTCCTGCCCGAGATGAAGGCGAAGGGGTACGCGTTCCGCAACCTCACCGAGGCCCTCGACGCGCCCAGCGCGCACACACCGGTCGCCGGTGTCGAACTGGCGAAGGGCAAGGCGTGGACGTTCCTGGTCCAGGCCTCCGACGACATCACCGGCGTACTGGTCGTCTGCCTCGCGATCATCGGCGTACTGGTGTTCGCCCGGTTCGGCCTGATGCTGCTGCTCTCCGTCTTCCACGCCCGCCGCACCCGCCGCCCCGACTTCAGCTGGGGTCCGCCCGTCACCGAACCGGTGTCGGTGCTGGTCCCGGCGTACAACGAGGCCAAGTGCATCGAGGCGACCGTGCGCTCGCTGATGCGGAGCGAGCATCCCATCGAGGTGATCGTCATCGACGACGGGTCGAGCGACGGTACGGCCCGCATCGTCGAGGACATGTACCTGCCGAACGTACGCGTCGTCCGCCAGGTCAACGCGGGCAAGCCCGCCGCCCTCAACAGGGGTGTGGCGAACGCCCGTTACGACCTGATCGTGATGATGGACGGCGACACGGTGTTCGAGCCGGGCACCGTCCGCGAACTGGTCCAGCCCTTCGGCGACCCGCGCGTGGGCGCCGTCGCGGGCAACGCCAAGGTCGGCAACAAGGACTCCCTGATCGGCGCCTGGCAGCACATCGAGTACGTGATGGGCTTCAACCTGGACCGCCGTATGTACGACGTCCTGGGCTGCATGCCGACGATCCCCGGCGCGGTCGGCGCGTTCCGGCGCGATGCCCTGAAGCGGGTCGGCGGGATGAGCGACGACACGCTCGCCGAGGACACGGACATCACGATGGCCCTGCACCGCGACGGCTGGCGGGTCGTGTACTCGGAGAACGCGCGCGCGTGGACCGAGGCCCCGGAGTCCGTCCAGCAGCTCTGGTCCCAGCGTTACCGCTGGTCGTACGGCACCATGCAGGCGATCTGGAAGCACCGTCGTTCCGTGATCGAACGGGGCCCGTCGGGCCGCTTCGGCCGCGTGGGCCTGCCCTTCGTGTCGCTGTTCATGGTGGTGGCGCCGCTGCTCGCCCCCCTGATCGACGTGTTCCTGCTCTACGGGCTGGTGTTCGGCCCGACCGAGAAGACCGTGCTCGCCTGGCTGGGCGTACTCGCCATCCAGTTCATCTGCGCGGCGTACGCCTTCCGCCTCGACAGGGAAAAGATGTCCCACCTGATCTCGCTGCCCCTGCAACAGATCCTCTACCGCCAGCTCATGTACGTCGTCCTGCTCCAGTCCTGGATCACCGCCCTCACCGGCGGCCGGCTGCGCTGGCAGAAACTCCGGCGCACCGGCGTCGTCGGGGCGGCGCCCGAGCCCGTACCGGCCGCCCGGACGAGCGGCGGCGCCGACAGGAGGCCCGTGGCATGACCGAGCGACACACGACGGCGACGACGCCGGCAGACCCGACGACCACACCCGTGTACGGCATTCCGCAGCAGCCGTCGGCCACCGATGAACCGCCCGCCGCGCCCAAGGCGGCCAAGCCGGGAGGCCGGGACCGCTATCTCGACCTGCTCCGCAGCATCGCCCTGGTCAGGGTCGTGGTGTACCACCTGTTCGGCTGGGCATGGCTGACCGTGCTGTTCCCGTCCATGGGTGTGATGTTCGCGCTGGCGGGCTCCCTGATGGCCCGCTCGCTGAAGCGCCCGGCGCTCGGGGTGATCCGGGGCCGGATCCGGCGCCTGCTGCCCCCGCTGTGGGCGTTCAGCGCGGTGGCGCTGACGCTGATGTTCCTGGGCGGCTGGAACCAGGCCAAGGACCCGGACCACGGCGGCACCCTGGGCCTGATCGAACTGCTGAACTACATCTTCCCGGTCGGCGCCCCGCCCTTCCCCTGGCACGTCGGCTCCCAGTCCGGGCTGCTGGAGGACACCTGGGCGGTCCAGGCCGCGGGCCCCCTCTGGTACCTGCGGGCCTACCTGTGGTTCGTGGTCGCCTCGCCGCTGCTGCTGTGGGCGTTCCGCCGCTTCCCGTGGCCGACGCTGTTCGCCCCGCTGGCCTTGACGGCGGTCGTCGGTACGGGAGTGGTCGCCATCCCCGGCGAGACGGGCAACGCGGTGACCGACTTCGCGACGTACGGCGGCTGCTGGGTGCTGGGCTTCGCCCACCACGAGGGCCTGCTGAAGAAGGTCCCGCGCTATGCCGCCGTGTCCTGCGCGGCCGTGCTCATGGCCTTCGGCATCTGGTGGGCCTCGGGCCACAAGGGCCCCGACGGCTGGGACCTGAACGACATCCCGCTGGCCCAGGCGATGTGGTCGTTCGGGTTCGTGGTGATCCTGCTCCAGTACTCCCCTTCGTGGCAGGAACTGCCGGGACGCCTGGCGAAGTGGGACAGGCTGGTCACGCTCTCCAACAACCGAGCGGTCACGATCTACCTCTGGCACAACTTCCTGATCATGGCCACGGTTCCGATCCTCGACCGCCTGTACGACCTCCCGTTCATGGACGACGGCATGGTCGCCGCACTGGACACGACGTACAACCTGTGGATGTTCGTCCTGGTCTGGCCCCTGATCGGCCTGACGATCCTGGCGCTGGGCTGGATCGAGGACACCGCCGCCAAGCGCCCGCCACGGCTGTGGCCGGACGGGGCGAAGCGTGGGGGTGGGAGGCGGCGGGGGTGAGCTGAGGGGAGGACGGGGG
>NZ_LIQQ01000676.1 GCF_001418565.1 Streptomyces graminilatus
GGCGTTGTCGAGGAGTTCGGCCAGCGCGTGCATGACGCCCTCGGCGGCGTGCCCGGCGACGGCGGCCGAGCTGGCGGAGTGCACGCGCACGCGTTGATACCCGCTGATGCGGCCCATGGCGCCGCGCAGGATCGACTCCATGACGATCGGACGGGCCCAGCGGCGGCCCGAACGGGCGCCCGAGAGAACGGCGATCGAGTCGGCGAGGCGGCCCGCCTGGGCGGTGCGGTGGTCGAGGTGGAGGAGGTCGGCGAGGACGTCCTCGTCCGTGTGCCGGTCCTCCATGGCGCGCAGGTCGGCCAGGGTGCCCGTGGCCAGCGCCTGCATACGGCCGGCCGCGTTGGCGGTGGCCGCGAGGGCCGCCGCCCGCTCCTGGTTGGCCCGGCGCAGCTCTTCGGTCAGGTCGGCGTTGTCCTCGGTGAGCCGGGTGATCTGATGGGCCTTCTCCTGCTGGAGGCGGCTGAACTCCTGGGCGGAGGCCTCGTTGAGGCGGGCACGTTCGCGGGCGAGATCGGCGGCCACGCGCGCGCGTTCCCGTTCCAGATCGGCGGCCGTGCCGGCCCGTACGTGGTTCAGCTCCTCGGCGAGGCGGGCGCGGTCGTGCAGCAGGCGGCCGGCGTCCTCGGTGGCCGCGGCGAGCCGTCGGCGGGCCTGCCGGGCGGACGTGACGCCGTGGACGGCCACGGCGACCGCCGCGGACAGCAGCAGTGTGGCGACCGCCCCGCCCAGGGTGAGCGGGAGACGGGCCTCGTCGGGCGCCCGGGCGACCCCACCGCCCACCGCGGCGGCGGCCAGTACGGCGGTGAGCAGCGCGGCGGGCAGGACGGCACGGAAGGCGGGGCGGTCGCCGGGTTGGCGGGGCGCGGTCATGAAGAGGTCCTCGGTCGGTTCCTGGGTCGTTCGTCGGCTGTTTCCTCGGCTGTTTCCTCGGTGCTGCCGCCTGGGCCAGGAGGCCCCACGGGGTGCCTGCGCATTCGATTTGTGAGCGACATGTGACTGATGGTGCTCAACTCGCTGTAACTATAGGGGAGTTAGTGAGCGAAATTGAGGTGTTTCGACTCGGTCCCCACAATCCGTCCACGTTCCGCGGACCGGTCGGATGATCACTGTCAGTGGCGGGACGCGACGGCCGGGCGTGGTCGCGCCGAGCGACGGGTGCACGCCGGTCGCGGGCCGGGCGACGGTCGCGGGTCGGGCGACGGGCGCGGGCGCAGGGGTCGTTCTGGACTTCACTCGGCATATGGACCACCTCCTCCCCCTGAACCACGGGCAGCATGCGGCTGTTGTTCAGCCAGGGCTGATTCCTGACCGTCCGAGAGGGAACTGACGGGTGTCTGGCCCGGGTCGGTAGCGGTTCCCGCACGGCGGGGCGGTAGCCGTAGCGGGGTCGGTGAACCAGGCCGCACCGAAGGCCGAGAAGGCCGAGTGGACGGCGTCGTACGTGTCCGCGCACTTCGCCAGGGTGCCCCAGATTGGATGTATAGGGGTTTGCATGTTCTTTCTGGTGCATTACTCTGGACGTTGGAGTGCATCTCATTGTACGGAGATCACGCGTTGATCCTGGGAAGGCCCTGTGAAGATGCCCAGTGCTGAGCGTCTGCCCTCGTGGGCCGTCGTGGCGGGACCGGTTGTGCCCGCTGTCGGTCCGGGTGACGTCGCGCTGCCTTCCGCCGGTCTGCCCGCCCTCGTCGTTCCCAACCCCGGGGGCTCCGGGGGGCGGCACCGAGGGGCGCGCAAGGGGTG
>NZ_LIQQ01000677.1 GCF_001418565.1 Streptomyces graminilatus
CACCTCCTCACCCCCCTGAACCTCGGCTTCACCACCCTCCCCAACCGCGTCCTCATGGGCTCCATGCACGTAGGCCTGGAAGAAGCCGAACACGGGTTCGAGCGCATGGCGGAGTTCTACGCGGCCCGCGCCCGGGGCGGCGTCGGCCTCATCGTCACCGGCGGCATCGCCCCCAACGACGCCGGACGCCCGTACGAGGGCGGCGCCAAACTCACCACCGACGCCGAAGCCGACCAGCACCGGACGATCACCGACGCCGTCCACCGCGAGGGCGGCAGGATCGCGATGCAGATCCTGCACTTCGGCCGGTACGCCTACCACCAGGATCTGGTCGCGCCGAGCCCGCTACAGGCCCCCATCAGCCCCTTCGCCCCGCACGAACTCACCGACACCGAGGTCGAGCGGACCATCGACGACTACGCCCGCACCGCCCTCCTGGCCCGCCGGGCGGGCTACGACGGCGTGGAGATCATGGGCTCCGAGGGCTATCTGATCAACGAGTTCATCGCGGCGCGGACCAACCACCGCACCGACCGCTGGGGCGGCACGTACGAGAACCGCACCCGCTTCCCCGTCGAAATCATCCGCCGAGTACGGGAGGCCGTAGGCGAGGACTTCATCCTCATCTACCGTCTGTCCATGCTGGACCTGGTCCCGGGCGGCTCCACGCTCGACGAGGTGATCACCCTCGCCCGCGCCGTCGAGGCGGCCGGCGCCACCATCATCAACACCGGCATCGGCTGGCACGAGGCCCGTATCCCCACCATCGCCACCTCGGTGCCGCGCGGCGCGTACACCTGGGTGACGAAGCGCCTCATGGGCGAGGTCGGCATCCCCCTCGTGACCACCAACCGCATCAACACCCCCGAGATCGCCGAGGAGTTGCTCGCCGGCGGCAGCGCGGACATGGTGTCGATGGCCCGCCCGATGCTGGCCGACCCCGACTTCGTCAACAAGGCGCGCGACGGGCGTCCCGAGGCCATCAACACCTGCATCGGCTGCAACCAGGCCTGCCTGGACCACACCTTCAGCGGGAAGATCACCTCCTGCCTGGTCAACCCGCGCGCCTGCCACGAGACGGAACTCGTCCTCGCACCGACCAGGCTGCGCAAGCGAGTTGCAGTCGTCGGCGCAGGCCCCGCCGGACTCGCCTGCGCCGTCTCCGCCGCCGAACGCGGCCACCACGTCACCCTCTTCGACGCCGCGCCCGAGATCGGCGGTCAGTTGAACGTCGCCCGCAAGGTCCCCGGCAAGCAGGAGTTCGACGAGACCCTGCGCTACTTCCGCCACCAACTCGACGCCCACAGAGTGGACGTACGCCTCAACACCCCAGTGACAGCAGACAAGTTGACGGCGGACGCGACCTACGACGAGATAGTGATAGCCACCGGCGTAGCCCCCCGCACCCCCGACATCCCCGGCATCGACCACCCGAGCGTCGTCGGCTATCTGGACGTCCTGCGCGACGGCGCGCCCGTCGGCGACCGCGTCGCGATCCTCGGCGCGGGCGGCATCGGCTTCGACGTCGCCGAGTACCTCACCGACGGCGGCGACAAGACGAGCGAGGACCCGGCGGCGTACTTCCGCGCCTGGGGCGTCGACCTGGACTACCGCGCCCCCGGCGGCC
>NZ_LIQQ01000678.1 GCF_001418565.1 Streptomyces graminilatus
GGGGGGGAGTGGGGGGTGAGCTGGCCTTTGGTGAGCAGGGACTGTTCTCGGCGGGTTCGGTGGGGCCGGTCATGACGGTCCCTGGAGACCGGCGGGCGGGTTGATGAGTTCGATGCCCTTGTAGATCTTGCGGCCGTTGGAGGTGGGCAGGTTGGTTCCGGGCGGGTGGTGGATGGCCAGGCGGACCTTCTCCCCGAAGTGGCGGGGTTTGATGGGGTCGACGCCCTCGTCCTCGCACCACGTTTCGTAGGCGAGGCGCAGGGTGCGCTGTTCGGTGCGCAGGGCGCCCGGGTCGCCGAGCTTGCAGCAGTCGGAGAGGAAGCGGCCGAAGGTGTCCTCGGCCTGGGCGTAGTCGCGGGTCGCGGCGGCGACGGCGTCGGAGTGCGTCAGGTGCGGGTCGTTGCCGTTGAGGTACTTGAGGGTGCCCTGGACGATCCAGTGGAGGATGCCGGGGCCTTCGGATTCGACGAGGAGGACGTCGAGGTCGGTGATGACGTCGTCGACCGTGTGCTCGAAGGGGACCAGGCGCAGGCGCCGCCAGAAGCCGCGGCCTCCGGCGGGGACCGCAGGGCGGTGGTTGCCCAGGAGCCACAGGGTGTGGGTGGGCCAGAAGCTGAAGAAGTCCTGGCGGACCTTGCGGGCCTTGAGCCGGTCGCTGCCGGTGAGCAGGGTCATGCGGGCCTGGTCGAAGCGGGCGCCGGGGTTGAGTTCGCTGCACACGATGAGGCGGCGGCCCTGGAGGTCGGCGAGTTCGGTGGGGTGGTCGGAGTAGGGCTTGGCCATGAGGAAGTCGTGCGGGGCGGTGTCGGCGTAGTCGCCGAGGAGGCGCTGCAGGACTCCGGCCAGCACGCTCTTGCCGTTGCCGCCCTCGCCGTGGAGGAACGGCAGGATCTGCGCCGAGGTGAGGCCGGTGATGGTGTAGCCCATGACGCGCTGCATGTAGCTGGTCAGGGCCGCGCCCTTGGCCCCGGGGCCGAAGGTGTCGGTGAGGAACTTGTCCCACAGCGGGGTCGGCATGGCGCGCGGCGCGCACAGAGCGGCCCGGGTGTGGAATTGGCTGGGGTGGGCCGGGCGCAGCACCCCGGTGCGCAGGTCGACCACACCGTCCGGCGTGCACAGGGCGTAGGGGTCGGCGTCGAGCTGCTCGGACGTCAGCTCGAAGGCGGGCATCTTCTTCGCGACCCGGATCAGGGCCTGGTTGCCCTGGTCGTTGAGGGTCCGGGTGATGTGCCGGCGCAGCTGCTGGCGGGTGAAACGCTCGTTGGGATCTCGGGTGGCGAGGTTCTCGCCGAGCTCGAACGCCGCCTCGGAGACCGCGCGGGCCTCCAGGTCGACCGCCCACCGGTAGCCGGCCCACCGGTACCAGCCGATCCCGGGCACGTACCGGAAGTCCTCGCCGTACAGCCGCTGGAACAGCGCGGCGTTGCCCCGGTCGGTCAGCGACCGCGGGACCAGCGGTTCCGGCTGAGGCTGGGCGGTGCGGTCGCCGGAGCCGGGCGTCGCCGCGTCCGGGGTATCGGAGTCGGGCGCGCGGCTGGCCGGCACGGTGGGTGCGGTCTCCTCGGCCGCGGCCGCATCGGTGGTCGTCATCGTTCGTCTTTCGGGTGCAGGGCCCGCCGCTTACCCGCGGCCAGACCGGATCGAATGATGCCCAGGGCCACGGCCTTCTTGGTCGGCCGGGCGATAAGTGCGGCGTCGAGCAGTGCCGTGTGCGCCGCTTCCTCGGTTATGTGAGCGCCGGCGACCAGGCCCCCGAGGGTGAACGCGGCCCGGTTGAGAATGCCCGACCAGCCCGCGCCCTCGGGAACGCGACGGCAGTCGGCGACAGCCTCCAGCACGGTCACGGCCGTCCGCTCCGCCCACCGCCCCGGATCCTGCCCGGCACTCCCCCACCGCGCCGCCGATGCGGCCGCCCGTGCCCGGTTGGGCACTGGACTCTCCGGCCGGACGCGGTCCGCAACCGAGGGCAGGAGGTGTCCGGTGCGGGTCAGTTCACCGGCGAGCCAGCTCGGCAGCAGCACCGGCTCCCGGCACGGCCCCACCACCTCGTACGTGCCGGCCTCGGTACGCGTCCCCGGCGCCACGATGTAGCCGCCACGGGCCCGCACATCCAACTGCCAGCCCAGCACCGGGCCTTGGTGATCCCCACCGGCCGAACCGCGCCACGCGGTACGGGCAGGAGCACGAAACCACAGGTGCAGCCCACCGCTCGGCGTACGCACCGTCATGGTCAACCCACCATCCGTCGGATCGGCCTGGCCCCGCGTCCGGGCCAGGAGACGCAGAACGTCCGGCCCGTCCTTCACCGCCGCCACCTGCTCAGGTGTCAGGTCCACCCCGGGCAGAAGCTGCTCGGCACGCGAGGGCGGACTGCTGCTGTGCCGGTCGACGTCGACGACGACCAGCTGGGCCGGCCCGGTCGACACCGCCACCCCACGGCCGGCCACCGCCCACCAGTGCTCGATCAAGTCGGCGTCCAGAGTGGCGGCGTAGAAGCCGTGACACAAGCCGCCCCGCGCCAGACACGCGCACTCCTGCGGCGGGTGCGGCACATACCCGGCGCTCTGCTGGCTGCACCGCTCACAGCCGCGCATCGGCGTCTTGCGGCCCGGAGCCAGCGGGAATACCGGATACCCGCGTCCCGCACACCAACGGGCGACCCGCACCGGCTCGACGTCGCCCGCACTCACCGCAGCCTCCTTCCTTCGGACCGGCCGGCCGTGAGACGGCCCGGCGCCGCCCTCGTCATCCGCGCAAGGCTCACCCAACACCACCGCCCCCGCTTCCCGCTGCCTGCCGACACCCGGCGGCAACCACGTCTCGGCACCCGGCAGCTCCTGCTGGTCCGGCCCGAGAACAGCTCCAACGTCTCGTTCACGCCGCACTCACCCGCTCCCGCACCCGGTCGGCCGCGTCCTCACAGAGCTCCCGTACCGCCAGCTCGGGCAACACCCGTGCCCAGTCCGTCGGATTGGCCACCTCCGGCCAGCCCAGCGAGCACACGGCGCGCAGTTCGGCCAGGAGCTCATCCAGCCACCGCTCGGCCACACGGCGCCGCGCCCCCTCCCCCGCTTCCCGTACGGCCTCTTGGGCCTCCGGCGTGTTCGGCTGGTGCTGCTTGCGCCGCAGGGCCGAGGCCGCCATCCGCGCGGCCTGCTCGGCCTCCTCGTGCTGCCCGAGCCGGACGATCACCGCCCGCCGCCGACGGTCCCGCAACTCCTCCATCAACCGGCACCCGTTCCACGACAGCGCCGCCTCGTCGACGCCCTGCTCCCGCAGCTGGACGAGCCGCTCCTCCAGCGCCGCCCGGGTCGCGCGCTCGCAGTCCTGCCACAACGCTCGCGCCCCAGGTGCGTCGGCCGGGTCGAACCGCAGCACCAGGGCGAACGCGACCGCGTCCTCAACGGCCGCCTCGATCCCGCGCCGCTCCGTGCACCCTAGGCACAGCCCGCAGGCCTCCGGCACCCCGCAGTCCGCACACGGCGCCGCCGCCCGCGCCCACTCCTCCTCGGCGAACCGCTGCCGCTTGACCTCGTACGACGCCTCCCGCACCGCCTGCTCCGCCACCGCCCGCTCACGCGCCGCAGCCCTGCGGACCAACTCCTCGCGCACCGCCTCCTGCAGCCGCCGCTCGACCTCCCGGCCCACCTCGCTCTGCGGCACAACCAGCCGGCCAGACAGCCGATCCTCAAGAACCCGGTCCGCCACCGCCCGCCGCAGCCCGCGCCGGTCCCCGATCAACACCTGGCAGCTCTCGCACGCCCCCCTCGTGTCGAGACGGATCCCCTCGTCGCACAGCATCGACCAGCAACCGGCCCGCTGCGGCAACCCGACCTTCAACAGCCAGGCCACCACGTCCTTGACCGGCTGCCTCTGATCCCGCAGCCGCCGCTCCAGCCGCTCGCCCAGCACCCGCTGCGCCAGCTCAGGAGCCACCAGCCCCCGCAGCCGCCCGACCTCACCCCGCACCGCGCCAGCCAGCCACTTCCGTGTACTGGACCGCCCCACGCTCGCCCACAGCCAGGCAACCGGCGCCAGCGCCTCGCCCAAGTCCGTCGGCACCGACGCCCGACCACGGAACACCCATCGAGCGCCGCTGGCCTTGTCTCCCTCCGACCAGAGCCGATCTGGCTTTTCCCCGCGCAGCGGGCCACCGGGGCCAACACCGGCCGAGGCTGTCGATGAACCTACGGCTCCCTCGCGTGCACGCACGCACTCCGGAAGATCACCTTCGCCCCCGACGGCAGAGCCGGAAAACCCACAATCACCCGCACCCTCACCACCAACATCAACCACAACAGCGTGGTGGGCGTGAAAGTCTGCACCATCAGGGTCGACGTCTGCCGTTTCAAAGCCATCCTGAGCTGCGAAAACCGCTGAATCAACAATCTGTTGACCCCTGAGGGCAGTTTGAGGTGGGCTTTCTGTTCCCCCTGTGTTGGTGTTTTCCAGAGTCAGTTGTTCCCAGCCTTCGCCTCGTAGGGGCATGTCATCGGCCTTGGTGTGTTCGGAACACTGAGGACAAGGCACGGCATTGTCTTGGGAAGCGGCCGTGTCTTGCTCACAGACGGCAGTGGACACGCTCTCAGCTACCGGAACTGCTCGATTGTTCGCGGCCGCCACTGGCTGCACTCGCAACTGGTCCGAACCGCCCGCCACAGCCCCTGTTGCCTGCAGACGTTGGAGCACTGTGGAGGCAGCTGGCACGCCGCAGCCCAGTATCCGCGCGAGCGTTACTGCGGCTCGTCCAAGCCGTGCGACCTTCTTGGGCAAAGGCCCCCCCACCAGCGGCACTCGGCCGTCAGGGCGGGCATGAAGCACTAGGAGGACCATCGCCAACCGATCCGATGCCGCTCCCCTACCTCGACGAGCGGCTAGTAGTCCCGGAGGCGTGGCGCACTTCTCGCCCCAGCCCGGAGCGAAGAGGGATTCTAGGCACCGTAGAAGCGTTGCCAGTTCTGACCTCGACAGAGCTAGAGGCGCTCCCGTGTTGGCGCGGGCTTCCCAGAGCAACTCCACTCGGTACTCAAGGCCCTTGGGCAAGCCATCCACCCCACGGACGACACGGGTAGCTACTGCCTCGATCTCGCGTAGTACCCGGAGGACCTCGTGGTCGATCGTTGACTCTGAGACCCCAAGCCAGCGAGCCAGTTCACGCGCAGTCAGCTCCACACGGCATGATCCGAAGCTTGCTTTCGCGAGCAGCACTAGCGCGCCGACGCGAACGACATCCTTCTGATTGAGGAGTCGGGCGTCGGCAAGTAGAGCACGAACGGCTGTGAGCAGACGCACTCGCATGGCACGCCCCAACTGCAGGGGATGCCCCGGAGCACTCGGTGTGCTCCCCGCGAGTACCGGTGAACTTTGCTGCGGGGCTTGAGAGGCGAGACCAGACGAATGATGCTTTGGTGTTTTAGCACTATTTTTGTCGGTAAAGGCGCTATCTTCCTGCGACGCGCGCGCGCCAGTTTTTGGCAATGGAAGACTAGCCCTATGGCTGGCGGCTATGATCTGCTCCAGAACTGCATAGGGGTGAAGGCACAACACAACCGACCGCTCGACCCTTTGATGGAAAAGTCCTGGTCAGCGGGGGTGAAGTTGAGTACCGCCTTGAAGGCGGGCTGGTCAGGTCAGGTTGTCGTTGCTTCCTCCTCCCCCTTGTTCGGCACGCGGGTGGCACCGCAGGCCGTCAAGTGACGCCGACGCAGTCGGCTCGATGCGGCAGACATGAAGAAGACTCGGGGTGGCGCCCCGAGTAGTGGCGATGGGCGACTTGGCGAAGTCGCCCAGTGAGGCGACCCAGGGGGTCGCCTTTTCGCTTTCACTCCGGGACTGGAGACTGCAGCCGAGTGACCGTGGCGACGGTCCAGCCGTTGACCCTGCAGAGACGCATCGCGCCTCGCGCACACCCGAAGATCGTGAGTCCGGCATGCTGGCAAGCGGACGCCCGACAAGTAGGGCTTGAACCCCGCTTGCCGGAACAGCCTCTTGCATCACACCAAACATCACGGGGCACAGACTATCCTTAAATGGATCTGCCTGAGGCTGAACCTTTGGAGCGTGTCTAGTGGCAAGGTTTTCGGAGCGGCGCTGGCCATCACAGCCTGGCGTGACGGCCAGCGTGGATGAGCAGCACCCCCGGACGTTCGCCGCGTACGAGCCCGATCTGCTCTGCGGGCGCGGGCTCCGTTTGTCGGCCGAGCTTGCGGCAGAGGCTGCCGAAGTGGATCAGTTGGTCCGGGCCTTCAACAATGCGGCGCCCACGAGTCCTCATTTGGAGTCTCTGGCCCGCTTCCTTCTCCGCTCCGAGGCGGTGGCATCCTCGCGAATCGAGGGAGTGGTGGCCTCGGCGCGAGCGATTGCACACCTTGAGCTGATGCTCGCCACAAAGGCGGGCGATGACCAGCGCACCAACCGCGGCATCAGCGACAGCGCACGGGAGGTGGTCAACAACGTGCTGGCTCTCCGGAGCGCCGTCACCGCATTGTCGGGGGCGCAAACCGTGACTGTCGAAGACATCAACGGCTTGCAAGAGGCGCTGATGGTGGAAACGGAGCAACACGAGACGTCCGGGTTCCTTCGGACCGTGCAGAACTGGGTAGGTGGCAATGCCTACGGCCCGCAGGGAGCGGAGTACGTGCCGCCCGGCCCCGAGGCCGTTGCTCCACTCATGGAAGATCTCGCCGCCTTCATCTCCGAAGACCACCCTCTTCCCCTGGTACAAGCCGCGCTTGTGCACGCCCAGTTCGAGACGATCCACCCGTACCACGACGGAAACGGCCGCACAGGGCGCGCCCTGATCCATACCGTCCTTGCCAGGCAAGGGCTAGCAGTCGGACACGTTCTGCCGATCTCCATGTCCCTGCTGGCACATGCCCGTGAGTACATCGCCGGCCTCAACGCCTATCGCTACGTCGGAGAGCCGGACAGCGCATCCGCGGCGGTCGGCACAGATGCGTGGATTCGAGTCTTCCTGGCCGCGACCAGGGATGCTGTTGCAGAGGCTCGTCGCTTCACTGACGAACTGGCTCAGATGCGGAAGACCTGGTTCGCAAAGCTCGTGCACTTCAGGGAGGGCGAAGGCCGTCGTGGGCAGCCCCGAAAGGGAGCAGCAGTCGTGCGATTGATGGAACAGCTGCCTGGGGTTCCGATTGTGACTGCGCGAGCAACACAGTCACTGCTCAACATCTCGTTTGTTGCTGCTTCTGGTGCTCTCGAGGAGCTGGCTGGGGCCGGTGTGGTGCAGGTCAAGGAGGTGGAGCGCGGCACACGGGCCTATCTGGCAACCGACGTACTCGATTTGATCAATGGCGCTGAACGGCGGCTTACCTACACCAAGTGGGATCTACCGGAACTCGATGCCTGGGTCTGACTGGCCGAGTCGGCCCCTGAAGCGCGTTTCCTTTAACTCGGCAACCGGACCATTAAAGGTAATCGCTACTCTCCGTAGTGAGATCTAGCATTGGGTGGTGAGGCAGGGCAGTACTCTGTCGCAGGCCGTCTTGCCCTGGCCAGGCAGCTGGCCAGGGCAAGACGAAGAGGATGACAGGTCGGACGGAGACGGATGCCCCAGACCGAAATTCACTGAATGGTCGTGACAAGGTGCTTCTGGAAGAAGGCCGTCAGAAGCGGTCGCTCCCCCGGCAAGCTGCCTACGTACTCGGCTAGGCACGCGCTGACGATCTCGAAGGGCTTCGCCTGGAGACCCTGAATCGACTCCATGAGATCCATCATGCGGGTCAGACGTGCGTTGACGTCTGCGCGGAGTGAGCACACTGGCCTGTAGTTCGCCAAGTTGGCGCTGTCAGGATCGCTGAGGATGTACCTGCGGTAAGCCAGCCCCTTCTGCGCGAGCTGCCATACGTAGTCCCGCTCCTCTTCCATCGCATCCATGTCGATGCCGGTCGGATCGAGCGGTCGCAGCACCGGCTCCAATGCGGCGTCGACGTAGTGAGCGATCGTGAGCTTCGGCCGCTGAAGCGTGAGCGTCTTGATGAGTGCCTTGTCAGCCGTGATCTGCGTGCCAACCTGGTCGGCCACAAGCCCGTAGAGGTTGATGTTGCGGTTCTCGAAGGCAAGAGCATTCAACTGCGACGCGCTGTACACGGTCAGGAGAGAGGCGTAGTTCGGTGCCTGCTGCGAGAGTTCGAGCATCGCTTCTTGGCCGCGCTGACGCGGCTGGTCTGCGTTGAACGGCTCGGTAGTCCTGCGGCGACCCGGCCGGCGCGCGGGAAGACCGGAGAGCGATGCCGATCCTCGAACGGCGGGGGCAGTACCAGGCCCGGCCCAAGTGGTCAGTTCCGACGAGCGAGTCCGAACTCCATCCTGGGAATCAGCAGGCGAGGGCTCCTTCTCGGCCCCCCTGCTCTGCTGGATGGCCGCGGTGTTCGCCTGTTCGTCACCAGCGCCATCGCTTCGAGGGGAGGGGGTGCGAGCAGCAGAAGTGTGCGTAGGAGCCGCTGAGGTGTTGTGAGAACTCGTCGACTGGCCCGTAGCTTCCGTCGCAGCAGCAGCGACGGAAGCTACGGGCTCAGCCGATTCGGTTGCCACGTCACGCCTTGCGTCAGTCTCGTCCTGCTGTGAAGGGACGGACGGAGTAGGCGCAGGGGCTGCCTTGGCAGGCACGAATCCGCGGGCCGGACGGAAGTCATCCTCATCGTCATCGTCGTCGAGGCCACCGAGATTGATGTCGGGAACGATGAGATGTGACTTCTTTTCACGGCCAGTTGCCTTGGGGCCGTTCGCCGCTTCCGTGGTCTTGCTCTTAGCGGTCGAGTTGGTCATGATGCCCCCTGCATCTGGTTGTCACTCTCACGGAGCGCATTGTTGCGCTGACGAACCCGTGCGATCACGCCTCGCGCCAGGTTCGAGTAGTCCTCAGCGAGCTTGATCGACTGCTCTGCATCCACGTATCGGCCGTTTTCATCCCGAGGCCGGGGGACCAACTTGCCCTCGTCATCGTGAAGTTGGCCTGCTGCCGCGAGTGCGAACTCACGGGCGGGCCGACCGTGATTCCTGCACAAGGTGGCGATGGCGCGAGCATCTCGAACGTACTCGTCCAGGATCAGACTGGGATCCATGTTGGCGCCCGTGATCAACGTTTCGATCTTAGCTCGGACGTTGAGGAGCTCTGTAGTCGGCTCGCCCTTGACCTTCCGGAATCCCACAAAGGCGATAGCGGTGAGCTCCGCCTCAGGGTTGAGACGACGGTTGGTGCGGATGAGTCGAGTGAGAGTGCCAAGACCCCCGAGCGCAGCGTTATCGGTGTTCCGGATGGGAGCAACCAGGTGTGTCGCGGCGGCGAGCCCTGTGCGCTGAATGGCCTTGTCACCAGGGGCGAAGTCGAGCACGATCCAGCGGTACAGATGCGAGATCTGCGCCAGGAGGAGAGCCAGCATCAGGTAGGCGGCGAGAGAGTGAGCGTCAGACAGCTTGCTGATGCGAGCAGCGATATCCGCGCAATGCTTTCCTGAGACGGTTGCATCCAGGAACGGTCGAACGTTCCTGACAACCTTCAGGTTGCCATCGTTGGTGATCGCGTCACGAAGGGCCTTACCGTCGTCGTTGAATGAAGAGGTAGCCAGCCCCAGATCCAGACGGCCGTCGCCGTTGTGATCGAGCTCCATGTACAGGATGGGCTTGGCCGACTTCCCTTGAGCGTCACGCAGGGCCTGCTCCTCCGCCAGCATGTAGGCCAAGTTGGTTGCGAGGGTGGTCTTACCTTCCCCTCCCTTGCCGATCGTGGCCCCAATGACGTTCCGCAGGTAGGGACGCAGTTGGTTGACAAGCTCACTCAACTTCTCGTCGTCGGACATGTCATCGAACTCGATGATGGCTTCAAGTCGACTGGTCAGTTCGGTGTACTCGTAGATTTCCAAAGCTTCTCCGCTGTCGCGAGGTGGCCACGAGGACCACGCGCGTGCTAGCTCACATGAGATGCATTGATCTGCACCCGGCTCGCGTGTCCCTTCATGCTCGCGGGTGACCTTACACGGAGACGCGAGTCGATGTCACGCCACATCAGGGCGTGTCTCCGGCAGGCAAGTTGACTTCTAGAAGATCAAACATTCCTTCCCTGGATTCTTCGTATCCGAGCGTCGATCGGCAGTTCATTTATTCAAACGAATTCAAGATGGAACGACTCATCATTCTCCATTTCGGCCACTTGGTGAGTGTCTAGAATGATCGATTACGACGATCTCAAGCGGATATCTCTTCGAGGTGAGTGCCCGAGTGAGTAAGTGAGTGAAGTATGTGATTTTGTGAAACTAGCAGGTCAAGGGGCATTTTGCGATTCCTTGACCTTCGTGGCGGTGGGATTCTGATGCGGCGTCAGGCGAGACGGATCGTCTCGATTGGGCTTGGTTGGGGGGTTGCTTCAGCAGATGCCGCGCGAAATTGATTTCTCGTACGGCGAGTGGATGGCGACGACGGAGCGAGGGCTCGTTGAGAAATGGTCGGCGAGGGCGAACTGTGTGGAGCGTTGCCCGTGAATTCCCGTGCATCGCACCCCCTTACGCACTCGATCCATGGCTACGGGGGCGTGCGCGGCGAGGCCAACGCTCCGCACACGACATGGCGTAGCACTCACCTGCCCCGCCCGTCCTGCCCCCCGCCCGCGCGTGGTGCGGTGTTCTCGCGGCGAGAGGTGACCGCGGATCCTGTGGTCGAACTACAGGTAGTTGAGGTTCCGGAAAAAGGTGGGCCTGGCCTGGGTGGTTCCCGGGCGATGAAGATCGGTGTCCGGTCCGGCGCCCGTTGTAGGGAGACCGTAGGGCTTCATGTTGCTATGCCCTGCTTCTTCTTCCTTGGTGGTGCGTCTGGCAGGAACGGGGCGATGAAGGGCTTCGGACGCTGTGGTGCAGTCGAGGTCCAGTCCACCATCGGGCGGTGTGGGTGTGGCGTCGTCCCTCTTCGTCATCTACAGGAACGGATTCGCGACCATGCCGATATGTGCGCGGCTTGCTTGCCTTTCGGCGGTTGGCAGGCTTGGTATTTCTCTCGTGGTGTCGGGGGTGCTGCTGGTGTCGGGGGCGCTGGCCCATGGCATGGACTACGGCAAGGCCGGCGCGTGCATCCCGGAGGGCATGTCATGCCACTGACGAAGAACCCGCGTGTCCACGCCGGCGTGGTCGTCGGAGCCCTGAGTGTCGCTCTCGTGACCGGCCTGGCCGCCACGCCTGCTTCGGCGAACAGCTCCG
The DNA here is from genome assembly GCF_001418565.1 of Streptomyces graminilatus. Classification (GTDB taxonomy): domain Bacteria; phylum Actinomycetota; class Actinomycetes; order Streptomycetales; family Streptomycetaceae; genus Streptomyces; species Streptomyces graminilatus. Next base: position 11,202 of record NZ_LIQQ01000678.1, read on the forward strand.
GCTGGTGGACCTCCCAGCACGGGCGCGCCGAGGGTTTCTACAACTCCAACAATGGCCGCGTCTATGCGAACGACCTTCGAAAGGACGGCTACTCCGCGATCACTCAGGTCCGCACCAATCGCGACGGGTACTTCGTCGTCGATGTGAAGGACAAGCTCGCGAACGGCCAGGGCAGTTGGAAGACACCGACTCTCTACCGGGGTGTCGTCTTCAAGATGCGGGTCTGCGCGGTGAAGGGCAAGGACAAGCCCACGCAGTGCTCGGCGTGGCACACGTTCGAGCGGTAAGAGCTGCTCCGTGTCGCGGAGCGACATGCGCAGGAAATAGCGAGGACGGAACGATGAAGATACTCATGGGTCGTGCCACGGCCGCGACCGCGCTCGGTCTTGCCCTCACCGCAGGTGTGGGCATCTCGGCGGCCGCGCCGCAGGCGTCAGCGGCCAGCAGCTTCAATCAGCAGATCACCTGCACGAAGGCCGACGTCCGCACCAAGGCGAACGGCAAGGGAAAGCACGTGATGTACGTGTATGAGAAGGGCAAGGACTACGGCCACATCACCGGGTCGTGGCTCGACAAGAACGACAACATCACGTACTGGTACGGCACCTGGCACCACGGTAAGACCGCCAAGAAGGGCTTCGTGAAGCTCGCCTGCGCCGACCCGCGCGCCACCTGACCAACGTTGAGCACTGAGGACACCATCGCCGGGAGGCCCGACCAGGGGCCGCCCGGCGTCCGTCAGGAGGCGGATCGAGCTCGGCCGAAGCGTGGGCAGCGACGAACCGGACCGACAGTGGTGGGAGATACGTATTGATCAGTGCGGACGGCCCATGGCGCCTGCGACGTGTCGGCGACCGGCCGGGGCTGATGGCCAGGTCGCTGGCGGTGAGGTGTCCGGGTGGGGGCCCTGGCCGACAGTCGGGAGCCGCGAGCCCGGTTCTGCGGCGGTATGGACGGCGGCCTGCTGCCGGACAGCTTCCCACCTCGAACTTACGGCCGCTTGGACGCCGCCCGCGTCCAGGCGGCCAAAGTGGGGTTCCTGCTGATCGTGCACCCGCTCGTGGACGGCGGCACGTTGTGGTGGCGGACCGAGACCTACGGCGCAGCTCTGGGGAGCGGCGTGTGTTCGCCGAGGTTTCCGTATCGCGCGTCGCCGCTCCCTGAGCCATCACCAGCTTGAGGGCCGCCGACAAGCCAGCCCGGTGGCCCTCAAGATGTTCACGGCCACTGTGCCGAAGGGTTCGCAGAACGCGGCTGACGAGCACCCATTCGTTGTGCCGACACAACAACTTCCGTCACGCAACAGGCTCCGAGCCGCGCGGCGCCATGAACGCTCGGGGCACGGCTCACAGATTTCCGTGTCGCGGGGTCGGCCGCAGTCTCGTGGCTTGAGCAGTTTCCAGCTCTGCTGCCATAGATCTGCCGCTTCTCAACGGGCCTGGGCTGGTGGGTGAGTGGAGGGCAGCGCGAGATTAGCCGACCGCTTGGTGTCACACCGCGGCCGCGACCGGCACCTGTAGCAGATGAAGAGGCGAGCGCCCCCTTGTCGCCCGCCGTCGAACCCGATCAGGAGCAGCTCGATGACCGCCGTTGTCCCCGCCTCCGCGGCCTTCGCTGGCCCTCCGTGTCGTAGTCCGGTGCGTGCAGCCCCGTAGCCGCCCCGTCGCTTCCTTGTCTTGTCTCGCTCCGATCTCCGAGGAGAAACTCCCGTGATTCGCCACTTCTCATCTGCTGCTCCGCGTCTGCGCAGGCTCTGTGTGTTCGCGCTGGGGGCGAGTACGGCCCTCACCTTGACCGCCTGCGGCGCCGGTTCGGACACCGGCGCGACCGGCAAGCCCACCGCGAGCACGAGCCCAGCGCCCCAGGGAATCATCACGGCGGCGGCAGCCAAGGCCGTGCTCGACTCCTACGAATCGGCCAACAACCGGGCCAACAAGGCCCGGGACGAGAAGCTGCTGGCCACGGTCGAGTCCGGACAGCTCAACGAGCAGTCCGCCGCGGATTACAAGCAGTCATCCACATGGTCGGCCAAGAAGAAGAAGGAGTACGGCACCAGCTTCTCCTACCAGAACCGCACCTACTACATTCCGGCCGCCGACACGGCCGACTGGTTCGCGGTCAAGGCCACCTCCAGCTATGGGGACCACCCCGAGACGCTGCTGTTCTTCGACAAAACCGGCGGCACTTACAAGATGACGATGGCGTTCTACACCTCCAAGGACGAGCCCTTCCCGAAGATCGCCGTCGACAAGTACGGGCTCGCCCAGGTCGCGAAGCCGTCCCAGAAGGTGGGCGAGCGCTCCCCGTCCGAACTAGGTGGCCTGTACGAGGACTTCTTCGAATCGGGAGGCACGAAGAAGGCCGCGTCGGTGTTCACGTCCACCGACGCCTCCAAGGAGTCGACCAAGGTCTACAAGGAGCGCAACGACGGCAAGCTCGCCCCTTACACGACCAAGAAGTACTTCGCCCAGGACCCGGCGCACCCCACTGTCTACGCGCTTAAGCTCGTCGGCGGGGGAGTGGTCACCGGATTCCCGACCGCTCACACCCAGGAAGTCATGCTCAAGCCCCAGTACATGAGCAGCTTCCAGATCGGCCCCAGCGACGCGGAGGCCGTCTACGACCAGAGCCGGCGCACCGTGATCACCGACGAGTTCCAGGGCCAGGGCCTGGCTGAGATGAGCCCGGCCGGCAAGCCCAGGGTCCTGTCCATCGAGTACCGGATGACCGACTCCCGCTGACGGCCTCCGGCGATCTGCTCACCGGGCCGGGCGGCCGAAGGCGCGGACCACCGGGGCGTTCACCGGCCGCGCACCGAGGCCCGGTCCGGAGGGGATGGTGCTGCTGGTGCCGGACCTCGGCCGCCCGGATGTCGTAGGCGGGGGAGAGGAGCCCTTGACGATCAGCGGACGGTTCGGCGTCTGGCAGCTTCTGGTGCTGATGACCCCGGCCATCGCCGCCATCCAGCTGCTGCCCTTCGCCCTCCGGGTGCAGCCCGCCCAACTCGGCCGGCGCGCAACAGGCTTCGCCGGCGCGCGGGCGGTCCTTCGTCCTCGTGGCTAGCGTCGAACCCCGGATCGCCGAGGCGGCGCGCGACGCGATCGGTGCCGACTCCCCGGTCTGCACCGCGCTGTTCGCAGTGGTCATGGCGGGGATGATCATGTCCTCCACGATCAGCTCCTACAAGGCGGCCGGATCCCGCGACCGCCTTGCAGCGGTCGGCGAGACGTTCGGCGGCCCTGAGCCGAGGCAGAGCGCCGGTCACATGGTGACACGACGCGGGCCGTGCGACGACGTCCTCGGGGACGCTGTTGTCAGGTCTTGCGTGCCATCCCCGCATACAGGCAGACCTGCTCGTTGCTGAAGATGCCGGGGCCGCTGCCGGCTTCCGGGCGCCAGCGGTGTGCCGGCACCACACCGGGCTCGACGAGCTGGAGGCCGGCGAAGAAGCGGCGGATCTGTGACCGGCGGCGCGGCTGGGCGACGATGCCGTGCCGGGCGCAGACGTCGATGACCGCACGCCACATGTCCGGGGCGAGGTCTGCGGTGCAGTGACTCACGCTGAGGTATGAACCGGGAGCGAGCTGCTCCAGGAGACGGCTCACGGCGTCGTGGGGCCGCTCGGTGTCGAGGACGAGGTGCAGTACGGCGTGCAGGCTCACCGCGACGGGACGGCCGAGATCGAGGACGTCCTGCTCGGCCACGGCGGCCAGGACCTCCTCGGGCCTGGTGACGTCGGCCTTCATGACGCAGGTCCGGCCCTCGGGCGTGCTGTCCAGGAGCTCGTCACCGTAGACGAGGACGATCGGGTCGGTGTCGGCGTAGACGACCCGGCAGTCGCGGGCGACGTCCTGGGCGACCTCGTGCAGGTGGGGACTGTCGGGGAAGCCGGTCCCCAGGTCCAGGAACTGCCGTACGCCCTGGCGCGCGGCATAGCGGACGGCGCGGCGCATGTAGGCCCGGTTCACGCGGGCCACGGTCTCGATCGCGGGAAGTACCCGCATCAGGTCGCGGGCGGCATCCCGGTCCACAGCGTAGTTCGTCTTCCCGCCGAGGAAGTAGTCGTACAGCCGGGCACTGTGGGGCCGGTCCTGCCCCAACGCGACCTGCTCGTACGGAACATCGGAACCGGGACCTTCGGATTTCGGCGTGTGTTCGGTCATGCCGGCGACGGTAGACGTCGAGCAGGCCGGGCGGTTGCTGCTCGCCAGCGTCAGCGGCGTCTTCACGCTGGTCAGCAGGGCGCGGCGGCAGCAGGAACCCGGTGCAATTGCATGCGGGGAGGCTGGGCGGCGCCCTTGGCGAGTGGGGGCGGTGCGAGAAAGCCGGGCGCTTGGTGTCACACCGTGGCTGCGGGCGGCACCTGTAGCAGATGAAGAGGCGAGCGCCCCCTTGTCGCCCGCCGTCGAACCCGATCAGGAGCAGCTCGATGACCGCCGTTGTCCCCGCCTCGCCCACTCTGCCTGCCGACGTCTTGGGCTTCGTCCGGCATCCGCCGACGGCCCGCCACGCCCGGCGTGAGCGGGCCCGCCAGCTGCTGCGCGCGCCCGGAGTACGGCCCTTGCTGGAGGAGGCCGTGCACATTCCGCAACTGCGGGCGGGGGTCCTGGCCGTGGCCCAGGTCGACGTCGCTGACGTGCCCGACAGCGTGTTCACGGCACGGGCCGAGCACTGGATGCGCGTCGCCCGCACCACCTGGCAGGAGTCCGCGGCGTTCTGCGCCGACGTGGCCTGGCAGGCACGGCGCGACGGACGCCGCCTGGCCGAGGAGATCCCCGGCGACGGCGTCGGCGACGCGTTCACCGCACGGACCCGCATCCACCTTCTCGGCCTCGCCCTGCGCTACGACTTCCGCCGGTCCGCACTGGAGGAGGCGATGCGCGCCCACTGCGGCCCCTGGGATGTCTTCAGCCGGGCCCTGTTCGCGTTCGCGCTGCTCGGCCAGTCCAAACCGCAGGGACTGCAGATGATGGACGAGGTCCTCGCCGACGCCGGTGACGACGTGAAGGTGCTCCACACCCTGCTGCATGGACTGTGGCTCGGCGACGGCCTGCCCCAGCGCCATCAGCACATGCTGGGCATCCTGGCCCGGCCCCCGTTTCGCGGGCGCACCGATGCGGTGGCACTGTTCCGGGAGGCGGGCCTCCTGCGGGAAATGCGGTGCTTCGGCGAGGCCCTGGCCACCATCGACCGGGCGCTGGACCTTCTCCCGCCCGGTGACCTGGGCGTCCACGACGATCTGGTCCGGGAACGCGCACTGATCATCGTTGCCCGCGACGCCCACGACCTGAAAACCCGCTCCTGGTGACTGCGCGGAAGCCGTGCGCTGCACCGAGCCCTTGGAGGCGTGGTAAGGAAGGTGTACGAAACGGCTTGAGTGAATCGCAGCCGCGGTGGCGGTCGGGTTCAGGGGGCGTCGGGTGCTTCGCTATCCGTGGTGGCGATGGCTCGCACGCCGAAGGGCTTCAGAAGCTCGGGCCTGAGGGACAGCCGGGCCGTCGTAGGCCACTTGAGCCCACCGCCCTTGGTCATGCCCGGCGGCATGA
>NZ_LIQQ01000679.1 GCF_001418565.1 Streptomyces graminilatus
GCGTGGAGGAGCGGGAAACGTAGGGGCAAGGGGTCACATGGGTATGTATGTTCCGTACGTGCCACGCATGGTGACGGTCCGTCAGCGAAGCTACGGTCGTGACCTGTAGCCGCAGCACAGAACGCGCCCCCACCTCACCGCACCCCACCCCCCACTCCGCAAGGGAGAGCGATGACGCCTCTGAGCCGTACCCTGCTCGCCGCGACAGTCGGCGCGGCCCTGATCACCGGCACCGGAATCGGCACCGTCTTCACGGCGACGACGGCACAAGCGGCCACGCGCCCCTTCCACCCACCCCGCCCCGCCCGCGCGTCCTGCACCTCGTCGGTCCCGTACCTCGCGGGCCAGGGCGGCTACGACACCTACCGCATCCCCGCCACCGTCACGACCTCCAAGGGCACCCTGCTGGCCTTCGCGGAGGGCAGACACAGCGGGGCGGGGGACAGCGGCAACATCGATGTGGTCCTGCGCCGCTCCACGGACGGCGGCTGCACCTGGGGCCCACTGTCGGTGGTCGCGGCCGGGAACGGCGACACACGGGGCAATCCGGCACCGGTGGTGGACGAGGGGACGGGCAGCGTCGTGCTGGTGACGTCGTACAACGGCGGCGCGGTGACGGAGGCCCAGATCATGCGGGGTGAGGCGACGCCGGAGCAGAGCCGCAGGGTCTTCGTCCAGACGAGCTCAGCCGAGAGCGACGGCCGCGGCTTCACACCCCCGCGCGACATCACGGCCCAGGTGAAACTCCCGAACTGGCGCTGGTACGCGACGGGCCCGGGGCACGCGGTGTACGTGTCGCGAGGCCCGCACACGGGGAGGCTGGTCATCCCGGCCAACCACTCGGCGGCGCCGCCGGCGGGTTCGTCGGACACCGGCCAGGAGTCCAGGTACTACGGCGGCCACGCGATCTACAGCGACAACGGCGGCGGCACCTGGCACCTGGGGTTCGTGGACGACTCGTACGACGGCATCGAGAACGCCAACGAGACGAGCGCCGCCCAACTCCCGGACGGCAGACTGTACTTCTCCTCCAGGGACCAGAGCGGCCTGATGCCGGGCAACCGCCTGGACTCCTACTCGAGCGACGGCGCGGAGACCCTGGACCGCCCGTACACGGTCCAGCCCACCCTGAACGATGTGCCCATCGTCCAGGGCAGCGTCCTCCAACTGGACGGCGACTCGGACGCGTTGCTGTTCTCGGGCCCTTCGGAGCCGACGGCACGCCGGTCGATGGCCATCTGGCGGAGCGAGGACGGAGGAGGGACATTCCAGAAGGCCCTGACACTGTCGTCGCAGAAGGCCGCTTACTCGGATCTGGTGCGCGTGGACAAGCAGACGGTGGGGGTGCTGTACGAGACGGGGAGTGCGGGGACCTACGAGTCGATCGAGTTTCGGCTGTTGGGGGTGGGGG
>NZ_LIQQ01000068.1 GCF_001418565.1 Streptomyces graminilatus
CCGTCATAGGCACCGGCTACCTCGGCGCCACCCACGCCATCTGCATGGCCGTCCTGGGCTTCGACGTCCTCGGCGTGGACGTCGACCCGGCCAAGATCGAGCGGCTCAGCTCGGGCGAGGTGCCCTTCTTCGAGCCCGGCCTCCCGGAACTGCTCGCGAAGGCCCTCGACACGGGCCGGCTGCGGTTCACCACGGACTTCGCCGAGGCCGGCGAATTCGGCGACGTCCACTTCATCTGCGTGGGCACGCCCCAGCAGAAGGGCTCGCACGCGGCGGACATGCGCTACGTCGACAGCGCGGTGGGAGAACTCGCCCAGCACCTGCGCAGACGCACCCTGGTCGTCGGCAAGTCCACCGTCCCGGTGGGCACCGCCGCCCGGCTGACGGACCTCGTCCAGCGCACGGCGCCGGCCGGGACGGACGTCGAACTCGCCTGGAACCCGGAGTTCCTGCGCGAGGGCTACGCCGTGGACGACACCATGCGGCCCGACCGGCTGGTCTTCGGTACGGAGTCGGAGTGGGCCGAGGAGCAACTGCGCGCCGCCTTCGCCCCGGTGATCGCCCAGGGCACCCCGGTGGTCGTCACCGACCTGCCCACCGCCGAACTGGTCAAGGTCGCCGCCAACTCCTTCCTCGCCACCAAGATCTCCTACATCAACGCCATGGCGGAGGTCTGCGAGGCGACCGGCGCCGACGTCACGGGCCTCGCGCAGGCGCTGGCCTACGACGACCGGATCGGCGGCCGGTTCCTCAAGCCCGGCCTCGGCTTCGGCGGCGGCTGCCTGCCCAAGGACATCAGGGCCTTCAGCCACCGCGCCGAGGAACTCGGTGTCGGCCAGGCCGTCGCCTTCCTGCGCGAGGTCGACGCCATCAACCAGCGGCGCCGGGCACGCACGGTGGACCTGGTCCGCGAACTGGCCGGCGGAGAGCTCGCCGGTGCCCGGGTGACCGCGCTGGGCGCGGCGTTCAAGCCCAACTCCGACGACATCCGCGACGCTCCGGCGCTGGACGTGGCCAGAACCCTGCACCAGTCCGGTGCCGAGGTGACCGTCGTCGACCCCGCGGCCACCGAGAACGCCCGGCGCGCCTACCCGGAGCTGACCTACGGCACGGACGTGCTCAGCGCGGCCGCCGGGGCGGATGTCGTGGTGCTGCTCACCGAGTGGTCCGAGTTCCGGCAGGTCGACCCGCACGCCCTCGGCGCGGTCGTGTCCAGGCGCCGTATCGTCGACGGCCGGCACGCCCTCGACCCCGCGGAGTGGCGCAGCGCGGGCTGGGAGTACCGCGCGCTGGGCCGACCCTGATCACACGCCTGGCTCGGGCGGCGGCTCGTCGCAGCCGCGCCGCCCTCGTCACCACCGCGCGGTGCGATCGAGGTGTGAGGAGGCGGGGAGGCGGGGAGGCGGGTCTCGCGGCGAGGGCCACCGTCTCCCCTCGCCGCCTGGTCGGCATGTCCACCGTCCCGGTCCCGGTCCAGGTCCCGGTCCAGGTCCAGGTGCTCGGCGCGACCTGGAAGATCTCGCGACAGCCTCACACTTCGAGGCGCACGTCCCCGTACGGGAAGGTGCGGGGCCCAGGTCTCCCCGTACGCGGAGGTCCGGGGCCTGGTCCCCTTCGGGTCGGGGAAGTAGTCGCCCTGGACATCGGCGAGTTCGGGTACCCGGCGGCGTACGTACCGTCGGGGAGAGTTGAGGGCGCGACCGGGGCGGGCGCGACCGGATGCGCAGTCACCGGATCGCCTGGCCCCCGTACCGGTGCCGGACCGCACCCGCACCCGCACCGTGGCGTGCGTACCAGTCACTTCTGTCGTGGAGCGGCGTCCGGATGCGGCCGGGGACCATCGGCTTCGGGGCGGTGCGTCGCCGGCAGGGGGTCGGGGTTGCTGCCGGGGTCCAGGAGGTGAGCCACGAGCGCGGCCGTCGTCCGGTGCCAGGTCCGGTACCGGCGGAGCATCGCGTGGTCACCGCCCGCGATCAGCGCCTGCCCGACCCGTGCGGCGGTCCCCTCGGCCCGGCGCAGCAGCTCGGCGGTATCGGCGGGCGAGGTGGTCCGGTCGCGATCCCCGTGCAGCGCGAGGAGCGTGCGCCCGGCGGTCTGCGCGACGGGCTCCCCGGGCGGCCACCATGGCGCCAGCCCGACCACCGCGTGCACCAGCGGATGCCCGGCGGCATGCAGCGCGGCGCGCCCGCCCATGGAGTGCCCGACGAGCACGGTGGGGACGGGGTGCGCCAGTTCGTCGAGCGCCCGGAGGGTGTCGTGCGCGGGGTCGGCCCGCTCGCCGTTCCAGCCGCGCACGCGATACCGCACCCGGGCGATCAGCACATCGTCCGGTACGGCCCGCGCCACCGCCCGCAGAACGAGTTCCATGCGCAGCGCGGCGAGCTGCCCGGGGCGCGCGGGCCGCTCGCTGCGCTCCTGCCCACCGTGCAGCACCAGCACCGCGGCGCGCGGCCGGGCAGGACCGCGCCAGACCGTCAACGCGCTCCCTGAAGCGTCCTCGTCCCGCGCCATCATTGCCCTTCCCTGTTCCGACCGTCCCCGGACAGACCGTAGCTTCACAGTCCGTTTCGGTCTGACTTACCCTGGCAGCAGCCCCCGCTCAGTATCAGCCCACGGCGTGCCGAGCCGACAACCTGGCCGATCGGCCCCGACGCGCGCCACGGTGGCCGTCGACTTTTCCTGTGCGTGACCTGTGCGTGACCTGTGCCTGGTGCGACCTTTACCCGGTGGGACCCAGCGTTCGTCTGACCTTCACGCAGTTCCGGCTCAGGGCTCCTATGGTTGCGGCGCCGCCCTCCTCATGTACGTCCGTCACTACTGTCCGGAGGACAGTCATGGCCGCCGTCAAGGCTTCCAAGCGCAACAGCCGCCCCCTCGCCGCACTCGCCGGGGCCGTCGCCCTCACCGCCACGTCGATCGGCGTGTGGGCCGCCACAGCCTCCACCGCTCAGGCCGCGGCTCTCCCGGCCCCCGACCACGTGGTGGTCGTGGTGATGGAGAACCACGCCTACTCGCAGGTGATCGGCAGCTCCAGCGCCCCCTACCTGAACAACACCCTCAAGGCGGGTGGCGCCAACCTCACCCAGTCCTTCGGCCTCACCCACCCCAGCGAGCCGAACTACTACATGCTGTTCTCGGGCTCCAACCAGGGCCGCACCGACGACAGTTGCGTCTCGGTCGGGTCCCTCTCCGCGCCCAACCTCGCCTCGGAGCTGATCGCCGCCGGCAAGACCTGGGCCAGCTACAACGAGTCGCTGCCCAGCCAGGGTTCGACGACCTGCAGCAGCGGCAACTACGCGCAGAAGCACAACCCGTGGTTCGGCTTCTCCAACGTGCCGACGAGCAGCGCCAAGACCATGACGCAGTTCCCGACCGACTACACGACCCTGCCCAAGGTCTCCTTCGTCGTACCGAACCTGTGCAGTGACATGCACGACTGCTCGGTCTCCACGGGCGACACCTGGATCCAGAACAAGCTGGGCGCCTACGCCACCTGGGCCAAGACCCACAACAGCATCCTCGCCGTCACCTTCGACGAGGACAACAGGCTGTCCGGCAACCGCATCCCCACCGTCCTCTACGGGGAGCACGTCATCCCCGGCAGCTCCACCTCCACCACGTACAACCACTACAACGTCCTGCGCACCGTGGAGGATCTGGCGGGTCTGACCGCGCACGCGGGCAACGCCTCCTCGGCCTCCGACATCGCCGGCATCTGGAACTGACGCCTGTGTATCTCGCGGACTCCCGCAGCACGAAGGCCGCCGTCGCCCCGGACACCCGTCCGGGGCGGCGGCCGGCCGCCGTGCCCGGCACCGTGCTGGCCCTGGGTGCGGTCAGCCTCATCACGGACATCTCCTCGGAGATGGTCACGGCCGTCCTGCCGCTCTACGTCGTCGCGGGCCTCGGCCTTTCGCCGCTCGGCTTCGGATTCCTCGACGGCATCAACAACGGCGTCGGTGCCCTGGTCCGGCTGGCCGGAGGCCATCTCGCCGACCGGGGAGGCCGCCGGCACAAAGTGGTGGCGGGCCTCGGCTACGGCCTGTCGGCACTGTGCAAGCCGTTGTTGCTGCTGGCCCACACCCTCCCCGTGATCAGCGCCGTACTCGCGGCCGACCGCACGGGCAAAGGGCTGCGCACCGCTCCCCGGGACGCGATGATCTCGCTGGCCACCGAACCCGAGCACCGGGGACGGGCGTTCGGGGTGCACCGTGCCATGGACACCACCGGCGCGCTGCTCGGCCCGCTCATCGCCTTCGCCGTACTGCGCGCCACCGTCGACGGCTACGACGCGGTCTTCACGGTCAGCGGCTGCGTCGCGGTACTCGGGGTTCTGGTGCTGGTGCTCTTCGTGCCCGGTCGCATCGCCCCTGTCGCCGCCCCCACCTCCGCCGTACAGCTACCCCAACCGCCCATGCCGCCCCGGCCGGTGCTGCGGGATGCGCTCGGGCTGCTGCGCCGCCCCGAACTGCGCAGGCTCACCGTGTGCGCGACCCTGCTCGGCCTCACCACCGTCAGCGACTCCTTCCTCTATCTGCTGCTCCAGCGCGAAGGGGACCTGCCCGCCCACCTCTTCCCGCTGCTGCCGCTGGGCACCGCCGCGGTCTTCCTGCTGCTCGCCTTTCCGCTCGGTGCCCTCGCCGACCGCGTCGGCAGGCGTCGGCTCTTCCTGGCCGGCCACGGCGTCCTGCTGCTCGGCTACGGCCTGGTGCTGTCCCCCTGGCACGGTGCCCCGGCCGTGGTCGCCGTCCTCGTCCTGCACGGCGCCTTCTACGGCGCCACCGACGGAGTCCTCGCGGCCGCCACCGCCGGTGCCGTGCCGGCACAGCACCAGGGAGCCGGGCAGGCGCTGGTCGGCACCGGCCAGGCACTGGCCCGGTTCGCCTGCTCGCTCGCCTTCGGCGCGGCCTGGAGCCTGTGGGGCGGACGGACGGCCCTCGCCGTCACCGCCGGGGCGCTCGCCGTCAGCGCCGTCGTGGCCTCGTTCGTCCTCCGTACCGCCGATGAGGTGCCCACATGACCAGAACCACCCGTCTGGTGATCCTGGCGGTCGCCGTTCTGCTGCTCGGGGGCGTCGGCGCCGGGGCGGTCCTGTACACCGCCCACCGGTCGGGCATGCGTGACCAGCAGCAGGCGAACGGTCCGACCGTGCTGGCCGGTACCGTCTCGCTCCGGCCGACGACCGGCCGTCGACTGCTGGTGCGCAACCTGGCCTGGGGCCCGCACCGCGACGAGATCGCGACCGTGCCCGCCGACGATCCGCAGGGGCCGCGCACCGCGTCGGCGGTCAAGTGCCTGCGTTTCCACGCGGCGGCGGGTACGGGCATCTGCCTACAGGCCGTACACGGCGCACTGGAGGACACCTACCGAGCGGTGGTACTCGACTCGCACCTGCACGAGCTGCACCGCTTTCCGGCAGCGGGCATCCCGACCCGCGCCCGTGTCTCGCCCTCCGGCCACCTGGTGGCCTGGACGGTCTTCATCAGCGGAGACTCCTACGCGGGCACCGACTTCTCCACCCGCACGGCCATTGTCGACACCCGGACCTGGGCCATCGACGACAACCTGGAGACCTTCCACATCGTCAAGGACGGCCGTCCCTACCGCGCCGCGGACACCAACATCTGGGGCGTCACCTTCGCCGACGACGCCCGCTTCTACGCCACCCTGGCGACAGGCGGCCAGACCTACCTGGTCCGCGGCGACATCGCCGCCCGCACCCTCACCACCCTGCACCGCAACGTCGAATGCCCCTCGCTCTCGCCCGACGGCACCCGGATCGCCTACAAGAAACGCGTCAAGGGAGTCTCGCCCGACGCCCCTTGGCGGCTGTACGTCCTCGACCTGCGCACCATGAAGGAGACCGCGACCGCCGAGCACCGCAACATCGACGACCAGGCCCTGTGGGCCACCGACTCCACCCTCGTCTACGCCCTCCCCGGCGACTACGGCTCGGACCTGTGGACCGTCCCCGCCGACGGCAGCGGCAGCGCCCGCAGACTCATGACCTCCGCCCTCGCCCCCGCCTACCTGGGGTGAGGGCGGGCTTCCCTGACGCCGCCCCTGGCCGCTCTCCGAAGCCCTACGCCCCAGCAGCGGCGAGCACCACGTCGACCAGTCGCTCGGCGGCGTCCGGACGGCCGTACGCACGGGCCCGTTCCGCCATCGTCGAGCGTCGACCGGGATCGGTCAGCAGCGGGGCCACCGCATCGCGCAGCCGCTCGGCGGAGATGTCGTCGACCAGCGCGAGTGCGGCCCCGTTGTCCGCCAAGTGGCGGGCGTTGTGCACCTGTTCGTTGCCGGCCGAGGTGGCGAGCGGTACGAACACACCCGGCTTGCCGAGCGCGGTCAGCTCGGCGATCGTCCCGGCACCGCTGCGGGAGACCACCAGGTCGGCCAGCGCGAGCACATCGGGCAGTTCGGCCCCCACGTACCCGGTGAGGTGGTAGCGCGCCGCGCTGGACGCCGACAGACTCGCGGTGTGCTGCCGCAACTCCCCGACATTGTCGGGACCGCACTGATGGATCACGTTGGCGTTCTCCAGCAGCCAGGGCAGCACGTCGCGTACGAGGTGGTTGATCTGCTGCGAGCCCTGCGCACCGCCGGTCACGTAAACAGTCGGCAGCCGACGGTCGAATCCGCCCAGCCCCAGCGCCTCAATGGCCTTGCCGGCCTGCCCGGTGAACACCTCGGGCCGCACCGGATTACCGGTGACCACAGCGGCGGCCCGCACGCTCTCTGCCAGCAACGGCAGCGTCGACTCCGACGACACCGCGACACGAGTCGCCGCTCCGGCGAGCGTCCGGTTGGCCAGGCCCAGCCGCACGGTCTGCTCGTGCACGACCAAAGGCACCCGGCACAGCCGCGTCGCCGCCACACCGACCGGCACCGCGACGTATCCGCCCGTCGCCAGTACGACGTCGGGGCGGAAACCGTTGATCGCCTTCCGGGCCTGGAGCACCCCGAGCGGAACACGGCTCATGTCCGCCACATTCGAGGGCGAGACCAGCTTGAGAGGGTTGCTCGACCTCCGGATCTTGCCCGTCGCCACAGACGTGAACGCGATCCCCTCAGCGGCCGCGACCCTGGACTCCAGGCTGTCGGCCTTGCCCACCCACAGCACATCCAGCCCGCCGCCCTGCCCTGCGAGCCGCGCCTGGAGGGTACGGACCGCGGTCAGAGCCGGATACGTATGCCCGCCGGTGCCACCGCCCGTAACGATGAGACGGAAGGGCCGTCCAGCCCTGGGGGGAATGCGGTGCTCACTGTTCACGGAGAAGTCCAGTCACTCTCGAACGCTGCTCAGGCCAGGACTTGAGCCTGCCACAACTGGAACTCGGTCTCGCACGGCCTCAGGCTCCGACGAGCGGAACGCCATCCCACCGAGCGTTTATGGCCGGATGCTTTGGGCTCGGGCTGTGCAGGGATACTTCTGTCGTGCTGTCGGCGTGGATTGCCGAGGCGGCGGACGAGCCCCTGGTACTGGAGCCGGCGATGCAAATCCTTGGGCAGCCCGCCAGTTGACGCCGTAGTCTCCCCGGATGGCTACCGTTTCCGTCGAAGATCTCGCCCGCGCGTGCAGTTCTGTCGGCGCCCTGCTCGCCGAGGTCCGCCCCGAGCAGTGGAGGGAATCGACGCCGTGCACAGAATGGAACGTGCGCGAGGTGGTGGCCCACCTGGTCGGTATGGACCTGGTGTTCGCGGCCATGATCGAGGGTGGTCCGATGCCCGAACGCGGAACAGACCCCCTCGGTGACGACCCGGTCGGCGCCTACCGGTCCTCCAGCGCTTCACTGCTGGCGGCTTTCTCCGGCCCCGGGGTGCTTGAGCGGGAGTATCGCGGCCCCTTGGGGAGTACCACGGGTGCCGAGCGCCTGCAGATCCGCCTCTACGATCTGCTCGCTCACGGATGGGACCTCGCCCAGGCCACCGGAATCCCTGCCCGGCTGCCCGAAGACCTCGCCGAGCAGGCTCTGGCGTTCGCGCAGGCTCAGCTTTCCGCCCAGTCCCGAACAGGACGATTCGCCGAGCCGCGCCCCGTCGAGGAGACCGCTCCGGCCATTGATCGGCTTGCCGCGTTTCTCGGCCGGCCGGTCCCACCGCAACGGTGAGACCGATCGAGTGCGACCGACCGTCCCGGAGCCCGGCCCGCTGATGATCTCCGGGCATTGATGAAACGCAGTGGTGAGCAACTGACCCGCTGCTCCTGCGTCAGTTCGTGGTGCCGCCGTGCTTCCGCAGAACGTTCAGAGCCCTGTCGAAGGCCGAGTCCCTGTTCTTGTCGAACTCCTCCTCGGTGAAGACCGGCTCGGTGAGGTGCGGCGGAATGCCCGGGCCGTCGAAGGTCCTGCCCAACCGGGTCAGGAACTCCTCGTTCGGCAGCCAGGCAGACATGTCGTTGGGGAGCATGCGTTGCATGACGTCCGAGAAGACGCCCTGGGTGGGCTGCCCGATCCGGACCGTCCTGCCGCGCCGGTCCATGAGGGCCTGGGTGAAGGTCTCCCCCGCACTGACGGTCGAGCCGCCGGTCAGCACGGCGACCGGCCCGGTGTAACGGGGGCCCTGAGCGGGCGTTACGTACACGGGCTCGGGGCGAGTGTGCCGTGTGGGGTCGGCGGGGTCGTTGCGGGCCCGCTTGGAGTAGGCGAGGTAGGGCGTGCCGGTGAGGCGCTCGGCGATGTGGATCCCCAGGGCGTCGGAGCCGCCGCCATTGATCCGCAGGTCGATGATCAGGCCCTTCAGGCGCTGGGTGCGCTCCTGACTGAGGATCGTGTCCAGCGCCTTGCCGAGCTCGGCCAGTTGGGCGGCGTAGGGGGCCCCACCGGCCACGTACCCGCCGAAGCCGGAGATCCGCACATAGCCCTGCCCGCCGGGGAGGTCGGCGTAGGTGATCCGTCCGTTGGCGAAGTCCTGGAGGTTCCGGGCGTCCTTGAGGTCGCGCGCCACGATGAACTTCTTGACCTTGGTGTCCAACTCCTGGGTGGGCAGGACGGTGCCGGGGCGAACCTGTGCGAAGACGCGGTCGCCGTCCTGAACGGCGACGTGGGCGTCGTGGAGCGGCTTGACCATCTCGCTGAATACGGCGAAGAGCTCGTCCCTGGTCGTCTTCGCGTGCACCTTGGGCCGGTACTGGTCGCGTACGGCGTGCCAGTCGATGCCCTTGGCGGCAAAGAAGGGGTAGTTCTCCTCGAAGGACTGCCAGAAGACGTCAAAGGCATCGAGCGGGCTCTCGGGGGCCGGACGCGTGCAGGCGTCGGGCAACTCCGGGATCCGGCGCAGGTTCCGGTCGCCGACGGAGCTGTCGGCCCGCATGGACGCGCGGTCGCGGTCTCCTTGGACGCGCACGGTGAGGACAGTGCCGTCGGGCGTGGTGTAGGTGCCTGGGCCGGTCCGCTGCGCGACGTCGCCCTTGAGGCAACTGACGGCTGTGGTCTGGTACTCCTGGACGGTCCCATTCCGGATGGACAGCACTGTGCCGTAGCCGTCCATACGCCAGATTCCGTCGGCGGCCGGCCGGTGGGCGGTGGCAGCCGGCGCGGCTCCGCCGACGAGGGACAGGGCAACGGCGGTGACAGTGACGATGCGCAAGATCTTGCCTTCTCTGTGGGCGACTTGCTCGGGACAGCCCCAACGGTCGCCGACAGGGCGTTCACCCGGCCATCCGGCTGCCCGGTTGATAGTGGGTGGGGCCAGCACCCCACCCACTACCGGCAGCGCTCGGGGCAATCGCATCGAGGGACCGACCGGCGCGGACCATGCCGCGCTGAACATCGGTACAGCCCTTGGCACCGAAATTAGTCACGGTCGGCCCGTGCAGCGCCGAGCCCAGCGCCAGCTTGCCAGGGGGCCCGGCTACGACTTACTGGCCGAGCGCCCGGACATCCTCGATCTCGTACTCGGCGAGTTCGCGAAGGAAGGCGTTGCCAGAGAGTCAGCCGAACCAGCCCACCTGCACAACCACGATCCGCTCACCACGGATGTCAGTCAGATAGGTGAGCATGAGCAGCCCTCGGCTCTCCGTCCGTACGCCGGGCCCTGGCCCGGTGTAGGCGGCCCCCTCCAAGAAGACCATGGACTCACGTACTGCGATCTCGTTGGCCAGCCGATCGGTCTCGACGCGTGCCACCTCTGGCAGGCCGTCCAGCAGGTCGTCCTGGAACGGCTCCCAGTGCCAGTCAGCCACCGGCGACCTCACGATGAGCCGCCTGGATGATCTCGCCGGCCTCCTGGATCGCCCGCTCCCGGACATCAGGGTCGGCGCTGCTGATCGCCTGCTCGGCGGCGTGCAGTCGGCGCGCGGTGTCCGGGTGTCTCTCGATCTCCACGACGACGCCCCACTGCTGGTAGAACATCCGGATCGGTACGACGCTGTCCTCGTCCCCGGCGCGTACGAAGGCCTTCTGCAGGTCCTCGAAGAACTCGGGCAGCCTGGACGGCACAACGGTGGCGACAGCCTGCCGCAGGTCGGGCAGCGTCAGCTCGGGCCGGGGAATGAGTGAACCGTCTCTGTCCGCATACGGCATGGTCATCGGCCGCCTCTTCCACTCGTCGAGCCGCGTTCCGGCACATGCCCACGCTAACGCCATTCCCGTCACTTCTTGGCTCCGATGAGCGGAACGGCACCACACGGAGTGGCCGCAAGCCCCCACTCCGCCCAGACCGTCTTC
>NZ_LIQQ01000680.1 GCF_001418565.1 Streptomyces graminilatus
CGCCCCGCCAGCCCACCAGCTCGCCGACCGCTGGCCCGCCGACTCACCGACCGCCGGCCCACCGTCCGCCCGACCCCGCCAAACCGCCGTGGGGCCAACCGCTACCCCACCGACGAGTAGGCCACAACCCCCCTCAGCAGCCCCTCCACAGCCTTGCGCGCGTTCTTCGCGACCGTCGACCCCTCCGTGCCGGAGACCGGTGCGGCGGCCGAGATCTGACCGAGGACGTCGATGACCTGCTTGCACCACCGTACGAAGTCGCCGGCCGGCATCTCCGCCTCGCGCAGGACCTCGTCGAGGCCCTTGCCGGAGGCCCATTCGTAGGCCGCCCAGGCGAAGCCGAGGTCGGGCTCGCGCTGGCCGACGCCCTCGCTCTGGGTGATCTTGAACTCCTCCTCCAGCGCGTCGAGCCGGCCCCAGATGCGGACCATCTCGCCGAGCGCGGCCTTGGCCCTGCCGGACGGCACCTTCGGTGCCATGGCGTCGTCGGCGACCCGGGACTCGTACACCAGCGCCGAGACGCAGGCGGCGAGTTCGGCGGGCGAGAGGCCCTCCCAGACGCCCTCGCGCAGGCATTCGCTGGCCAGTAGGTCCAACTCGCCGTAGAGCCGGGCGAGCCGCTTGCCGTGCTCGGTCACCTCGTCGGCGCGCAGGTAGTCCAGCTCGGTGAGCAGGGCGACGATACGGTCGAAGGTGCGGGCGATGGTGTTCGTGCGACCCTCGATACGCCGTTCCAGCTGCGAGGTGTCGCGCAGCAGCCGGTAGTAGCGCTCGGCCCAACGGGCGTGGTCCTCACGGTCGTTGCAGCCGTGGCAGGCGTGGGCGCGGATAGCGGTGCGCAGCCGGGCGATCTCGCGGTCGTCGGCCGCCTGTGCCCGCTGCTTGCGGGCCCGCTCGGGCGGGATGTGTCCGGCCTTGGTGCGCAGCGCGGACGCGAGGTCCCGACGGGACTGCGGCGAACGCGGGTTGAAGGACTTGGGGACCCGCATCCGCTCCAACGGCTCGACGGGCACCGGGAAGTCCATGGACGCGAGCCGCTTCACCTGCCGTTCGGCCGTCAGCACCAGCGGGCGGGGGCCGTCGTGCTGCTCGAAGCCGCGGTGGCCGTTGGAGCGGCCGGCGGGCAGCCCGGGGTCCAGGACGAGCGCGAGGCCCGCGTACTTGCCGGTGGGGACGTGGATGATGTCACCGGGCTTCAGCTTCTCCAGGGCCACGGCGGCCTCGGCGCGACGTTGGGCGGCGCCCTGCCGGGCCAGGTCGGTCTCCCGGTCCTTGAGTTCGCGGCGCAGTCGCGCGTACTCCTCGAAATCGCCCAGGTGGCAGGTCATGGACTCCTTGTAGCCGTCCAGGCCCTCCTCGTTGCGCTGCACCTGGCGGGAGATCCCGACGACCGACTTGTCGGCCTGGAACTGCGCGAACGAGGTCTCCAGCAGCTCACGCGAGCGGTGCCGCCCGAACTGCTCCACGAGGTTGACCGCCATGTTGTACGACGGCTTGAAGCTGGAGCGCAGCGGGTACGTGCGCGTGCCGGCGAGGCCCGCGAGGTGATCCGGGCTCATTCCCCGCTGCCACAGCACCACGGCATGGCCTTCGACGTCGATGCCGCGCCGCCCCGCCCGCCCCGTCAACTGCGTGTACTCGCCGGGGGTGATGTCGGCGTGCTGTTCGCCGTTCCACTTGACGAGCTTCTCCAGCACAACCGAGCGGGCGGGCATGTTGATGCCGAGCGCGAGGGTCTCGGTGGCGAACACGGCCTTCACCAGGCCCCGTACGAAGAGTTCCTCGACGACTTCCTTGAACGTGGGCAGCATGCCCGCGTGGTGGGCGGCGATGCCTCGCTCCAGGCCCTCCAACCACTCGTAGTAGCCAAGGACATGGAGGTCCTCGTCGGGGATGGAGGCGGTGCGCTCCTCGACCAGTGCGCGCACCCGTTCCCGCGCGTCGTCGTCGTTCAGCCGAAGTCCCGCGTACAGGCACTGCTGTACGGCGGCCTCGCAGGCCGCGCGGCTGAAGATGAACGTGATGGCGGGCAACAGGCCCTCGGAGTCGAGGCGTTCGATGACTTCGGGGCGCCCCGGAGTCCACACGCGGGAGCGTGATCTGCGCTCCCGTTCACGGTCGGCCTCGCGCATGGCGCGCCCGCGTTTGCGGTCCTGGTAGGAGGGCCGCTGGGCCTCCATCCGCGCAAGGCGGGTGAGGTCGGGGTTGACGGCCCTCCTGCTGCCCTCGCCCTCCTCGAAGAGGTCGTACATCCGGCGTCCGGCGAGCACGTGCTGGAACAGGGGCACGGGCCGGTGCTCGGAGACGATCACCTGGGTGTCGCCGCGCACGGTGTCGAGCCAGTCGCCGAACTCCTCGGCGTTGGACACGGTCGCCGACAGCGAGACGAGGGTGACCGACTCGGGAAGGTGGATGATCACTTCCTCCCACACGGCGCCGCGGAAGCGGTCGGAGAGGTAGTGCACCTCGTCCATCACCACGTAGCCGAGGCCCAGGAGGGTCTGCGAGCCCGCGTACAGCATGTTCCGCAGCACCTCGGTGGTCATCACGACCACCGGGGCATCGGAGTTGACGCTGTTGTCGCCCGTGAGCAGGCCGACCTTGTCCGCGCCGTAGCGACGGCACAGGTCGGAGTACTTCTGGTTCGACAGGGCCTTGATGGGTGTCGTGTAGAAGCACTTCTTGCCCTGCTGGAGGGCGAGATGGACGGCGAACTCGCCGACGATCGTCTTGCCCGAACCGGTGGGGGCGGCCACCAGCACGCCCTTCCCGGCTTCGAGCGCCTGACAGGCCTCGATCTGGAAGGGGTCGAGGCCGAAGTCGTACATCTCGCGGAAGGACGCGAGCGCGGTGGCCTGCTCGACAGCGCGCTTACGTGCTGCCGCATACCGCTCGGCCGGTGAGAGATCCTCTGTCATCGTGCATTCGAGACTACCGGCCCCCACTGACAACAGGACGATCATTATCCGGATCGATGCCTGCGAAGCCCGCGATCCGCGCAGCTCAGGGAAACGGAAAGCGGCCGGGGCGCCGGGTGGGCGCCCCGGCCGCTTACACGTCGGGGGTGTCGCTACGGGAGCCTCAGGTCACGTCGTCGTACCCGTTGATCCGTTCCGGACCCGACTGTTCGGGCAGCGCGGGGCGGCTGGTGGTGACGGCCTCGGCCTCGCCGATGTCCTCGGGAGTGAGGTCCAGGTCGGAGGCTTCGTCGTCGTCCGGCCCCTCCGCCGCACGGCGGACCCGGCGCCGGTCGTTGGCCAGGGCGATGGCCACCGCACCGAAGTACATGATCCAGATGGGGCCGGCCAGCGCCAGCATGGAGATGGGGTCGGTGCTGGGGGTGGCGATCGCGGCGAACACGGTGATGCCCATGATCATGCCCCGCCACCAGCCGGCCATCTTCTTGCCGGAGAGGATGCCGCCGAAGTTCAGCATCACCAGCAGCAGCGGCAGCTCGAAGGAGAGCCCGAAGACGAGGATCATCCGCATGATCAACTGCAGAAGGTCGTCGAGCGGTAGCTGGTTGTCGCTGCCGATGATGGAGAACTCCAGCATCACGGACGCCATCTTGGGCAGCGACCAGTACGCGAAGTAGGCGCCCATCAGGAACAGGGGGAACCCCGCTCCGACGAAGGCGAGGCTGTACTTCTTCTCGTTCCGGTGCAGACCCGGCGCCACGAAGCCCCAGAGCTGGTAGAGCCACACCGGGGTGGCGAGCACCACGCCGGACGACAGTGAAACGGTGAGGGCGAGCGTGAAGGGACTGAGCAGACCGTTCTGCACGATGCGCGCGCACTGGGTCTTGTCAGTGGTGGCCTCGGTCAGCTCCGCGAAGCTGTACTTGCACCCCACGGCGGCCAGGATCGGATCCGTGAAGAACTGAATGATGTCCTTGTAGAAGAAGGCCGCGAGCACCGTCGTGACAACGATCGCCAGCAGGCTCTTCACGAGGCGGTTTCGCAACTCGCGGAGGTGCTCCACGAGGGGCATCCGCCCCTCGGGATCCCGCTCCTTCTCCTTGTTGCGGGCAGACTTGAGCAACCCACGTCCTCATCTCGTGCGGCAGGCCGGAGGTGTCCGGCCTTGCGTCAGCGTCAGCGCTTGGTCGTGTCCGTGGGCTCGGTGACCGGGCGCGCGCTCGTCACGTCACCGGGAGCGGCCTGGATGGTGCGCTGCACCGGGGGCTGCTCGTCGGTGTGCGGGGGTGCTGCGGGGGCGGCCTCCTGGCCGTCCGCCTTCATCGCCTTGGCTTCGCTCTTCAGGATGCGCGCGGACTTGCCGAGCGAGCGCGCCATGTCCGGAAGCTTCTTCGCCCCGAACAGCAGGACGATGACGACGAGGATGAGAATGATCTCGGGGGCTCCGAGCCTTCCGAACATAAGTCTTTACCTTCTCACCGAGGCGGTTTTGAGTGGGGATGCTGTCCGATCGTTCGGACAGGCGTCCGACCGTCGTGTTCACAGCGATCGTAACGCTCTGGGGTAAACCTGAGGCAATCCCTGTGCGTACTCCCGGTTCGCGGTCCGGGCCTCGTTTTCCGGCCGCGATCAGCAGCGTACCCGCCGACACCTACAAGGTGACAGGGCGAAGTCGCCCAAAACACACCAATCCAGGGACTCACACAAGAGCCACCGGACAGTCACAACGCGTCCACAGAGCGTGCCGTGTGCACGGCGGCCCGCTCCAGATCCTCGGCGGCCCGGTTGATCCGCCGCGCCGAATCCGCGACCTGCCTCCCCAGGCGCTGCGCCTCCACAAAAACCCGAACGGCGAGCACCCCAAGAACAACAAGTCCCAGGAACCCCAAAGCGATCGCGACCATCGGCCAGAACATGCCACGGAGCCTAGCCGCTCACCGAAGGCACCCGTCAGCCCGAGCCGGATTACTCGCCCCCGCCGCCCCTTCCCGTCCCGTCCTGTTCCAGGGGGCTGCCGCCCC
>NZ_LIQQ01000681.1 GCF_001418565.1 Streptomyces graminilatus
CCGAAGCCCCGCCGCCGACGACGACCACGCCCGCCGCGCGCGCCCTCGTCGCGTGAGCCGCCTTCGCCGAACGAGCCGCTCGGGGCACCGTCACCACGGCGCCCCCCGCCTCCCGGAGAACCGGCGCCACGACGTCGGCCGCCACCCGACAGCCCCTCGCCGCCCCGGAATCCGACGTCTCCGTCTCCGTCACCCTCGTACGCCCCGTCGCCCTGACGGGCCCCGCGGCCACCCCCGTATGGCCCGGTGTCCCCGTGGACGCTGTCACCGTCCCCGCCAAAGCCCCCGCCGCCCCGGTCCTCCGAAGCATTGGGGTAGGCGTACTCGGCCCAGTCGGTTCGTCGTGTCACGGGCTAGCTCTTGACCGCCGTGGCCCTGGCCTTGGTGGTCTTGGCCGCCGGAGCGGGCACCGTCTTCGCGGCCTCGTCCGAGGCGACCGTGACCGCCGCGTCCGCGCCCGGCTCGGCGGTGGTCTTCTCCGCCTTCACGCCGACCCCGAGCTTCTCCAGGATCTTCTTCTCGATCTCGTTCGCGAGGTCGGGGTTGTCCTTCAGGAAGTTGCGCGCGTTCTCCTTGCCCTGGCCGAGCTGGTCGCCCTCGTACGTGTACCAGGCGCCGGCCTTGCGGACGAAGCCGTTCTCCACGCCCATGTCGATCAGACCGCCCTCGCGGCTGATGCCCTGCCCGTAGAGGATGTCGAACTCGGCCTGCTTGAACGGCGGCGCGACCTTGTTCTTGACGACCTTGACGCGGGTGCGGTTGCCGACCGCGTCGGTGCCGTCCTTCAGCGTCTCGATGCGACGGATGTCGAGCCGCACCGAGGCGTAGAACTTGAGCGCCCGGCCACCGGTCGTGGTCTCCGGCGAGCCGAACATCACGCCGATCTTCTCGCGGAGCTGGTTAATGAAGATCGCGGTGGTCTGGGACTGGCTCAGCGCACCGGTGATCTTGCGGAGCGCCTGGCTCATCAGACGGGCCTGCAGACCCACGTGCGAGTCACCCATCTCGCCCTCGATCTCCGCGCGCGGGACGAGTGCGGCGACGGAGTCGATGACGATGAGGTCGAGGGCACCGGAGCGGACCAGCATGTCCACGATCTCCAGGGCCTGCTCGCCGTTGTCCGGCTGGGACAGGATCAGGTTGTCGATGTCGACGCCGAGCTTCTTCGCGTACTCGGGGTCGAGGGCGTGCTCCGCGTCCACGAAGGCGACCTGGCCGCCGGCCCGCTGGGCGTTCGCCACCGCGTGCAGGGTCAGGGTCGTCTTGCCGGAGGACTCCGGGCCGTACACCTCCACCACTCGGCCGCGCGGCAGGCCGCCGACTCCGAGGGCGACGTCGAGCGCGGTCGACCCGGTGGGGATGACCTCGATGGGCTCGTTCGGCCGCTCGCCCAGGCGCATCACCGCGCCCTTGCCGAACTGCCGTTCAATCTGTGCGAGTGCGGCGTCCAACGCCTTCTCGCGGTCGGTTCCTGCCATGGGTTCCACCCGATTTGCTTGAGTCGATCGCTTCACGTCAAAGACGCTAACGCCTGCCACTGACAATGCGCCCCGACGCCCGTCCAGCCTGTGGATAACTCGGGCCCATCTGCATGAAAACCCTGACAAAATCCCCGTCGAGGGCCTCACCGGGAACCTCAATCAGAATGGATGTTCGATTTTCATGTCAAGCGTGACACACCGCACCTCTGAGACCTGAGTCCACCGCACGACGTCCGCAGCCGACGCCACGGCCCGAACGCCACTCACACGGGCGGGGAGTCCTCCCCCGACGGCGTCCCCGGCCCCTGGTCCTTCCCCGTCTCCGAACCCGCCTCCGGACCCGCCTCTGGAACCGTCTCCGGACCCGCCTCCGGACCGGGTGCCTCGGCGGAGCCCGCCGGGGCGTCCCCGGTATCGGCGGCACCCCGGCGCCCCTCCAGCAGACTCCGCAACCGCGCGAGGACGCCCGCACCCCGTCCGCGGTGCCCGTGGACACGAGGGTCGTCCGTGACGTCGTACCGCTTCACGTACGCGCCCAGGAACGCCTGGAGTGTGGCGATCGCCGGGATCGCGATCAGCGCGCCGACGGCGCCGAGGAGCGCTGTGCCCGCGATGACCGAACCGAAGGCGACCGCGGGGTGGATGTCGACGGTCTTCGCGGTCAGCTTGGGCTGCAGCATGTAGTTCTCGAACTGCTGGTAGACCACGACGAAGAGCAGCACCCACAGCGCGTACCAGGGATCGACGGTGAAGGCGATCAGCATCGGCAGCGCGCCCGCGAGATACGTGCCGATGGTCGGGATGAACTGCGACACCAGCCCCACCCAGACGGCGAGCACGGGCGCGTACGGCACGTTCAGGAACTCCAGCAGGATGTAGTGGGCGACCCCGGAGACGAGTGCCATCAAGCCGCGCGAGTACAGATAGCCGCCGGTCTTGTCGACGGCGATCTCCCACGCGCGCAGCACCTCGGCCTGCCGGGCGGGCGGCAGTACGGAGCACAGCGCGCGGCGCAGTCTCGGTCCGTCGGCGGCGAAGTAGAACGCGAACAGGGTGATCATCAGCATCTGGAAGAGACCGCCCAGCACCTGGGCGGAGACGTCCAGGACCCCGGTGGCGCTGTTGCGCACATAGCTGCGCAGCCAGTCGGAGCGGAGCAGCCCCTCCTGGACGTCCACCCGCTTCAGGTCGGTGTGGAAGTGCGCGTTGATCCAGCTGATGACGGAGTCGAGATAGTCCGGGAAGTCCTCGACGATCTTGATGATCTGGCCCGCGAGCATGGAGCCGAGCAGGGTGACGAACCCGGCGATCCCGATGAGCAGGCCGATGAACACCAGGAAGGTGGCCAGTCCCCGGCGCATGCCGCGCGACGCCATGCGGCTCACCGCGGGTTCGATCGCGAGCGCCGCGAAGAACGAGATGAGGATATTGATCAACAGGCCGGTGAGCTGATGGAAGGCCCAACTGCCCAACTGGAACAGGCCGACGAGGGCGAGCGCCAGCACCATGGCGCGCGGCAGCCAGCGGGGCATGCGCGCACCCTGCCCGGCCGGGGGCGCGGGCGGCGTCGTGCCGAACGGGGGCGCCTGCTGTCCGAGCTGTCCGGTCTCGTCTGTGGATGCCACGGTGCAAGTCTCGCCCACGCCACCGACATTCAGTCGCCGCCCGGTGATCCAGGCGGCCGACCGATGCCGTTTCAGTACGATTTCACCGGTTCTCCGCGGGAACGTTCATGGCCGCGCACACCACACGCCACACGTCCTTCGCCTCCCAGCCGGCGGCCAGGGCCTCGTGCACGGTCCGTTCGCCGAGTTCCGTCATCACATGATCGCGCGCGAACGTGTCGGCGTACCCCGAACCGAAGTGTTCCGCCATCCGCTGCCAGAAGACCGTCAACCGCATGACTTCAGTATCCCGCCCCTGAGGGTGGGCCGACGCCGGGACGGCTCACCGGGACCGCTCCGCGCCCTACGGTCTGACGCATGGCCGAAACAGGAGCAGCCCCACTCCCCCAGACGCCCTCCGCGCGTTCCCCGCTCTTCCGCGCCGAGCGCTTCGTGTGGCTCACCGCGCGCGTGCTGGAGCAGCGCCGCTTCGAGTACCACTTCCTGAACGGAGGCGCCGACCCGGTCGAGACCGCGCTGGACGCCTACCGCAACGAGGACGGCGGATACGGCCACGCGCTGGAGCCCGATCTGCGCGGTCCCGTCAGCCAGCCCCTGCACACCGGGCACGCACTGCGCGTCCTGGACGCCATCGGGCGCTGCGGCGGACAGCGGATCGAACGCGTGTGCCGCTATCTGACCTCGGTCTCCGCACCGGACGGCGCGCTGCCGGCGATCCACCCCAGTCAGCGCGGCTATCCGGCGGCGCCCTTCATGCCGATCACCGACGACCCGCCGAGTGAGCTCCTCGCCACGGGCCCGGTCGTGGGCCTGCTGCACCGCAACGAGGTGTGGCACGCCTGGCTGTTCCGGGCCACGGACTTCTGCTGGCAGGCGGTCGACTCCCTGGAGAAGTCCCATCCGTACGAGGTGGAGGCCGCGGTGGCCTTCCTGGACTCGGTCCCGGACCGCTCACGCGCGCAGGCGGCGGCCGACCGGCTGGGCCGCCTGGTACGCGAGCACCGGCTCGTGGCACTCGACCCGGAGCGCCTCGACTCCTCCCCGGTGGCGCCCGGCTACGCCCCGGGCGAGCACCACTTCCCGTACGACTACGCGAGGACACCGGGCTCTCTCGCACGCGCGTGGTTCACGGACGAGGAGATGACGCGTTCCCTGGACTTCCTCGTGAGTGAGCAGTGCGAGGACGGTGGCTGGCCCATCCGCCA
Organism: Streptomyces graminilatus; assembly: GCF_001418565.1. Classification (GTDB taxonomy): domain Bacteria; phylum Actinomycetota; class Actinomycetes; order Streptomycetales; family Streptomycetaceae; genus Streptomyces; species Streptomyces graminilatus. Next base: position 4,312 of record NZ_LIQQ01000681.1, read on the forward strand.
GCGCGCGTGGGCACCGGGCACCGCCCTGGAGGCACGCCCCATGGTGACGATCGAGGCACTGCGCACCCTGAAGGCCTACGGCCGCCCCATCGGCTGACACCAGGAGCAAGCGCACTGCCGACCCTCAGCCGGTCACGGCCCGAACCCCTGCCGTCACCACCACGGCCACCGCGACGACGACCAGGAAGGGAGCGCGCAGCACCAGCGCCACGGCGGCAGCGGCGAGCCCCGCGGCCTTCGCGTCCAGGACGAGCACACGTCCGTCGGCGAAGGCCTGCTGGGCCGTGAGGGCGGCGAGGAGGGCCACGGGGAGCAGGGCGGCCAGCCGCCTGACCACCGGACGTTCCAGGACACCGGCGGGCACGAGGAGCCCGATGAGCTTGACGACGTAACAGCCGAGGGCGGTCGCGCCGATCGCGATCCAGACGTTCACCGGTCCACACCCTTCTCGTCCCTCGCCCCACGGCGGCCCTGTGCCCAGAGGACCGCGGGCGCCGCGAGCGCGGCGACCAGAACCGGCACACCGGCCGGCAGTACGGGCAGCAGACCGAGCCCCAGCACCACGGCGAGACCGGCGACAGAGCGCTCCACGCCGGACTTCAGCATCGGCGCGAGCAGCGCCAGGAAGACGGCGGGCCCGGCAGCGTCCAGACCCCACGCTCCGGTGTCCCCGATGGCCTCGGCCCCGATCCCGCCGAGCAGCGTCGTGAGGTTCCACAGCACGTACAGGGCGAGCCCGGTGACGGCGAACCCGATACGGGCGGCGCGCCGCGTCGGCTGTGCGAGGGCGACCGCCGTGGTTTCGTCGATGACCCATTGGGCAGCGAACGGACGCACCGCGCGCGGGAGGGCCAGCAATTGCGACAGACGCAGCCCGTAGAAGGCGTTGCGCACCCCCAGGAAGAAGGCACCCGCCGCCGCGGTGAGCGGATTGCCGCCGGCCGCGAGCGCGCCCACGAGCGCGAACTGGGAGGCCCCGGTGAACACCAGGAGGCTGAGCGCGCAGGTCTGCGGAACCGTGAGCCCACTGCCGACCGACGTCACCCCGAAGGCGAACCCGGACAATCCAACGGCGACCCCGACTCCAAGGGCGTCCCGCACAACGGCGGCGTCCGGCTTGCCCCCACCATCAGCACCTACGTCTGCATGAGCTGTCTGTTCTGCCACCCGTCGAACGGTAGAAGCAGGTGCCCCGCCGGGTCTTGTACGTTCTTGCGCTCGCGCTGATACGCCCCTGGGGGCACGCCCACGATCCGGGTGAAGTGCCGGTTGAGGTGAGGCTGATCCGTGAAGCCGACGGCGACAGCCGCGTCGGCGGGCGCGGTACCCGCGTCCAGCAGCCGCCGAGCCCGACGTACCCGGGCGTCCGTCAGCCAGGCGTGCGGCGGCAACCCGTACGTGTCACGGAACGCCCGCAGCAGCGCGAAGGGACTGGTGCCCAGGTCTTTGGCGAGTCTTTCCAGGGTCGGCGGCCCGGCCATCGTCTCCTCCAGCACAGCACGCGCGCGTGCCGCGATCCGCCCACCCGCCGTGGGCACCGACCGTTCCTGAAGGGCCCCGCCGTTGAGCCGGAGCAGCCGGGTCACCACGACCCGCAGCAGCGTGTCGGCGGCCAGCGCATTGCCTTCCTCGGCAGCACGCAGCACCTCATGAACAAGAGTGACCGAGTACGCGTCATCAAACACGGGAGCGACAAATCCAGGCGTCCCCCGAATCACCGTGGTCTCCGCGGCGATCTCGGCCACCACATCGGGCGCCGGATAGACAGCCCCGTACCGCCACCCCTCGGGAACCCCCGCACGCCCCGTATGCGGCGTATCGGGATTGACCAGCGCCAGCCCGCCCGACCCCGCGTACTGATCGTCCCCCCGGTGCTGAAAGACCTCCACCCCATCCGTGATGGCCGCGATGACGAAGTTCTCGTGGGTATGCCGAACAAACGTCTTCCGGATGTACCGAGCACGCAGAAGATCGACACCGGGCAGTCCCGCATACCGCCAGTGCCGAGCCCGCTCCCCCGAACCTCCCATACCCCCATACTCCGCGAAACGCCTGCCCCCGCAGAACCACACCACCACGCACCCGCCGTACGCAGCCGCAGCCGCAGCCGCAG
>NZ_LIQQ01000682.1 GCF_001418565.1 Streptomyces graminilatus
CAGGGATGGTGCCGGGCGGCCAGAAACGGTGCCGGCGGGATGGGTGGTGTCAGCGGGGCGGGTGGTGGCGGGCGGGCTGAGGCCGGTCGAACAGGGGCCGATGCCGGCCCGCCTCCTGGAAACCGTCGGGTTCTTGGTCAGTCGCTGTTGGATGTGCCGCGGCGGCGGAGGCCGAAGAAGACTGCGGCGCCGCCGATGGCGACCAGGGCGGCCGCGATGCCGGCGATCATGCCGGTGTTCGAGTCGGCGCCGGTTTCGGCGAGGTTGGAGCTGCCGCCCGCGGGGGTCGGGACGCTACCCGCCGGGGTGCTCTCCGAGGCCGACGGGGTCGGGGTGGCCGACTCCTCGGGTTCCGGTGCCGACGGGGTCGGCGTGGCCGATTCCTCCGGCTTCGAGGGTGTCGGGGTCGGCTTCGGCTTGCAGGACTCGGCCGGGGTCGTCACGTCGGGGCTGACGTACTCGTCCACCTGGTCGCCGGCCTTCACGTGGACGCGGTACGTCGTGTTCGGCGCCCACTCCTCCGGGAAGTCGATGGTGACGCCCTCGCGGCTGCCCTTGACGTCCTGGGTGCCGACGACCATTTCGCCCAGGAACACGGTGACCGTGGCGGGGGCGCCGGACGGGTCCTTGTCGGTGACGCTGATGACACCCTTTTCGCCGTCGCACCTGGCGACGGCCGAGAACTCACTGATGTTGCAGGCGAACGCGTTGCCCGCGAGGCCCAGCGCGAGCGCGGTCGAGGCGGAGGCGACACCGAGAACGCGCACAGCACGCGCGGTACGGAGAGTTGTGGACACGGTTGCCCTTCACTGATGCACGACTGAGGGGCGGCGGGCGGCGGCGGTAGTGAAGAGAGCTCATCACCTCAACACCCCCTGGAGTCCCACAGGTCTATAAGCGTGGCATAAGACCTGTCAATCTGTATGCAGGTTCCAGGAATCGGTTTTGCCTGCCCGTTAACCGGCAAGGCGTTTCAAAGCCGCCGGAGCGTCCTCGATCCGGTCGATCAGGACGATCCGGTCCTCCATCGCCCGCTCCCGCGCCAGGGATTGGAGCAGCGGCCAGGCGGGCAGCCGTTCGGTCCAATGGGCTTGGTTCACGAGGACCATGGGCGTGGGCTTGCCGCGCGACTCGTAGTAGTTCGGGGTCGCGTTGTCGAAGATCTCCTGTACGGTCCCGGCGGCACCCGGCAGGAACACGACCCCCGCGGTCGAGCGGGCCAACAGCCCGTCCTCGCGCGTGGCGTTGGCGAAGTACTTGGCGATGTGCGAGGCGAAGGGGTTCGGCGGTTCGTGCCCGTAGAACCAGGTCGGGATGCCCACCGAGCCGCCCCCCTTGGGCCAGCGGGCCCGTACCTCGAAGGCGACGCGCGCCCAGTCGGTGATCGAGGGCGTGAACGACGGGGCCCCAGCCAGGAGTTCGCAGGCCTTGTCGAGCATGGCGTCGTCGAAGGGCGCCGAGTAGGCCCCCAGGTTCGCCGCCTCCATCGCGCCCGGGCCGCCGCCCGTGGCCACCGTGAACCCGGCGCGCGTCAGCTCGCGCCCCAGGCGCGCGGCACCGGCGTACGCCTGGGTGCCGCGGGCCATCGCGTGACCCCCCATCACCCCCACCACCGGTGTCTCGCGCAGGAGTTCGTCGAGGGCGTCGGAGATGGCGTCGTCGTGGACGGAGCGCTGCATCGAGGCGAATATGTCGCCGTCGGCCTTCGTGCGCTGGAACCAGGCGTACCCGAGGGCGTCGGGTGTCCGCTCGTAGCCCTGATCGAGCCCGGCGAACAGCTCGTCCGGCGAGTAGAGATGGCCCCGGTACGGGTTGAAGGGCAGCTCCGGGACCGGCGGGAAGACCAGGGCGCCGTCCGCGCGGACCTTCGCCGCCGCGTCGGGGCGCATCGGGCAGCCGAGGAAGACGGCGCCCGCGGTGTCCCTGGTCAGCAACTCCTTCGTACGGTCCGTCAGGTCGACGGACTGGACGCGGAATCCGGCGATGGAGCCGCGGGCCGAGACGACCGCGTCGAACTCGTCGAGCGTCTCTATCTCACGGTCGTCGTGATGGGCCGCATGGGCGGGGCTCGTCTGCACCCGCCCATGTAAGCACGGTCGGGTCAGCCCTGGACGGCCGCCGGGTCCATCCACATGACTTCCCAGGTGTGGCCGTCGAGGTCGTCGAAGGCGCGGCCGTACATCTGGCCGAAGTCCTGTGCCTCACGCGGCTCGGTGGCGCCCGCCGCCAGAGCTCCGTCGACCAGTTCGTCGACCTTCGCGCGGCTCTCGGCGCTCAGACAGATGAGGACCTCGCTGGTCTTCGTCGCGTCCGCGATCTCCTTCTTCGTGAAGTCGGAGTAGCGCGGCTTGCTCATCAGCATCGCGATGATGGTGTCGCTGATCACGACGCAGGCGGTGTCGTCGTTGCTGAACTGCGGGTTGATCGTGTACCCGAGCCCGGTGAAGAACTTCTTCGAGGCGGCGACATCGCTGACGGCCAGGTTTACGAAGATCATCTGCTGGTACTCGCTCATGAGGGTCTCTCCCGTCGATGTGGTGCTGTTCGGTGGGGTAGACCCCGGGGGCGGGTGCGACTCATCGGTGGTGCGAGATTTTTTTCGTACGAGTTTTGGTGCGCCGTTTTGGTGCGCGTTTCGGTGCGGGGTTCTGCGCGGGGTTCTGTAGGGGTTCTGATCGGGTCTCGTGCGGGTCTCGTGCGGGTTCCGTTCGGGGGGGGCAGGCGGTCAGGCGGTCAGTGGCAGTGCCGCCAGCTCCGCGATCAGGAGGGTCAGCGGGGCGAACAGGGCGAGGAGGGCGGCGGCGCGCAGGGCGGCGGCGGTGCGCAGTGTCGTGGCCGGTGCGCCCAGACGGACCAGGGCCGCGATGGTGTCCGCGCGGGACTGCCTCGCCTCGGCGGCGGCCGTGAGGAGCGTCGCGACCGCGCAGCCCGCCACGACCAGCGCGCCCAGGGTGGTGAGGGGGCCGAGGGACGGGCCGTCGGCGGCGTCCTCGTACAGCACGAGCATGGCGTACGCGGCCGACACGACCGCGCAGACGACGCCCAGGGGTCGGCCGATACGGGTCGCCTCCTCCATGAGGACGCGGCCGGCGAGGAGGCGGAGGGCACCGGGGCGTACGGACTGGAGCAGGCGTCCGCAGAGGTGGGTGAGGCCGGGGCCGGCCAGGGCGAGGCCCAGGGCGGTGAGGGTCCAGCCGATGAGGACGGCGGCGGGGCTGCCGGTGGCTCCGCCGGGTAGGG
>NZ_LIQQ01000683.1 GCF_001418565.1 Streptomyces graminilatus
CCCCCAGCTACACCAGCCCAGGCCCCCGCACCGGAATACTCGTGAACGTAGGCGCCGGCGCCGGATCCTTGAAGAAGTCGTTCCCCTTGTCGTCGACGACGATGAACGCGGGGAAGTCCTCCACCTCGATCCTCCACACCGCCTCCATACCGAGCTCCTCGTACTCGACGACCTCGACCTTCTTGATGCAGTCCTGCGCGAGCCGGGCCGCAGGCCCCCCGATCGACCCGAGATAGAACCCTCCGTGCGCGTCACACGCGGCGGTGACCTGCGCGGACCGGTTCCCCTTCGCCAGCATCACCTTGGACCCGCCGGCGGCCTGGAACTGCTCGACGTAGGAGTCCATGCGCCCGGCGGTGGTCGGCCCGAAGGACCCGGACGCGTACCCCTCGGGGGTCTTCGCGGGCCCGGCGTAGTACACCGGGTGGTCCTTCAGGTACTGCGGCATCTCCTCACCCGCGTCCAGCCGCTCCTTGATCTTGGCGTGCGCGATGTCACGAGCCACGACCAGCGGCCCGGAGAGCGACAGCCGGGTCTTCACCGGGTACTTGGTCAGCTCGGCGAGAATGTCGTCCATGGGCTGGTTGAGGTCGATCCGCACCACGTCGCTCGCCCCCGACTCGTCGAGGTGCTCATCGGTCGTCTCCGGCAGGAAACGCGCCGGGTCGGTCTCCAACTGCTCCAGGAAGACACCCTCGGCCGTGATCTTCGCGACGGCCTGCCGGTCGGCCGAGCAGGACACGGCGATGGCGACGGGACACGAGGCGCCGTGCCTCGGCAGCCGTACGACCCGCACGTCGTGGCAGAAGTACTTGCCGCCGAACTGCGCCCCGATGCCGATCTTCTGCGTCAGCTCGAAGACCTTCTCCTCCAACTCCTTGTCCCGGAAGCCGTGCCCGAGCGGCGACCCCTCGGCCGGGATCTCGTCGAGGTAGTGCGCGGAGGCGTACTTCGCGGTCTTGAGCGCGTACTCGGCACTCGTGCCGCCGACCACGATCGCCAGGTGGTACGGCGGACAGGCGGCCGTGCCCAGCGAACGGATCTTCTCCTCCAGGAACTTCATCATGGAGGCCTCGTTGAGGACGGCCTTCGTCTCCTGGTACAGGAAGCTCTTGTTGGCGGACCCGCCACCCTTGGCCATGAACAGGAACTTGTACGCGCCCCCGTCCGTCGCATACAGCTCGATCTGGGCGGGCAGGTTGGACCCGGTGTTCTTCTCCTCCCACATGGTGAGCGGAGCCATCTGCGAGTACCGCAGGTTCAGGTTCAGATAGGCGTCGTAGATGCCCTGGGACAGGGCCGCCTCGTCACCGCCGGACGTGAGGACGTTCTGCCCGCGCTTGCCCATGACGATCGCCGTACCGGTGTCCTGGCACATGGGGAGCACGCCCGCCGCCGCGATGTTGGCGTTCTTCAGCAGGTCCAGCGCCACGAACTTGTCGTTGGCCGACGCCTCGGGGTCGTCGATGATCCGCCGCAGCTGCGCCAGGTGGGCGGGGCGCAGATAGTGCTGGATGTCGTGGATGGCCTCGGCGGCGAGCTTGCGCAGCGCCTCCGGCTCGACCTTGAGGAACGTGCGCCCGTCGGCCTCGAAGGTGGAGACACCCTCGGAGGTCACCAGCCGGTACGGGGTGGTGTCCTCTCCCATGGGGAGCAGATCGGTGTACGCGAACTCAGGCATCTCGCCCATTCCTCACTCGACGAAGACAGCGGCCGGCCTTCATCGGCGACCGCCCACCAGCGTATGACCTGCCGGACGGGCAAAGCGTGTTAGGTAAGACTCAGTTGAGAAGGGCCCGGCTCGAACGAGGGGCCGTTCCCGGGATCAGCCCGGACGGACTGCACGGACTGCACGGACGGCACGGACGGGCGGCACGGACGGACTGCGCGGGTGAACGGCCCGGGTGATCGGCCAGGGTGATCGGTCCGGGGTCCGTTTCGGGGTCGTTCGCCCGTCCACACCCCTAGTCGCGATCTATCGCGTTTGGGTACGCTGCTCCCGTGGACCTTCAGAAGCAGACCGACCCGCGTGAGTCCGACCGGCGTGCGTCCGAACCACGCGCGTCCGAAGCAGGTGCGTCCGAAGCAGGTGCGCCCGGAGCAGGTGCGCCCGGAGCGCGCGCGTCCGAACTCCGCGCCTCGGACGCCGACCGCGACCGCGTCGCTGACGTCCTGCGCGAGGCGCTGGCCGAGGGCCGCCTCACGCCCGAGGAGCACTCCGAGCGCGTAGAGGGGGTGCTGAGCGCCAAGACGGTCGGCGAACTGGAGGTCTTCGTACGGGACCTGCCCGCCGGCCACCAGCCCCAGGCGCCCCGGACCGAGGCGTGGGGATACGCTCCGGCGCCCAACCGCCCCACCCCGGGCGCGATCCCGCTCGACCCCGACGACAACATGGTGGCGGTCTTCAGCGCCGCCGTCCGCAAGGGCCGCTGGCGCGCGGGACGCCGTATGCACGTGTACGCGATCTTCGGCAGCGTGGAGATCGACCTCAGCGAGGCGATATTCGAGTACCAGCAGGTCGTCATCAAGGCGGTCTCGGTCTTCGGCAACGTCGAGATCCGCGTCCCGGAGAACGTCTCGCTGCGCGGCACCGGCGGCGGCGTGCTCGGCAACTTCGAGGTGAGAACGCTGGATTCGGGCGATGCCGACGCACCCGTGGTCTATGTGGACGGGCTGGCCATACTCGGCAACGTCGAGGCGAAACCCAAGCGGGGCAAGCTGGTCGAGGACATCCTCGACCGGGTCTCCCGCAAGGTCGACAAGAGTGTGCGCAAGCACCTGGACCGTTGACGGCGGACCCTGTCAGGTCACGACGCCCCGACCGGGCACCGGAACCGGGCGTTTCGGAACTCAGTGCATAGGCGCGCGCACAGCGGGTAGGGCTTGCTGCATCGTCTCTTGGAGGGTGCCGTGGGCTTCACGCGGAACCCGGTACGCCCGGCAAGCGCGCGCCCTGCGTTCGTGCGCCCCGGACGCTCCGGACCCGTCGCCCCGGTCCACGTGGGCCCCACGGCTTCCTCCAGCTCGCGAAGAAGCCGTCGTCAGGAGTAGACCGTGCTGCAAGCGCCGCATTCGTCCCTGCAGGTCGCTGCTGTTCCGCCCCAGCGGGTGCCAGTGCGAGAGAGGGACCAGGACGCCCCGTGGCACACCGAGGCGGTGTGCCGGCGCGACGAGGCGGGTCTCTTCTTCGCCCCTTCGAAGGAACCGACCGCGGCCCGGCTCTCCCGGGAGCAGGCGGCCAAGAGGGTGTGCGGCGGCTGTCCGGTCATGGTCGAGTGCCGTGAACACGCGCTGCTGCAACCCGAGCCGTACGGCGTCTGGGGCGGCCTCACCGCCGCCGAACGCCGCGTGGTCCTGGCCAGGCGCCGCCGCCGCGAAATGGAACTCAAGAAGGCCGCCCGCGGCACGATAGCCGCGGCGGGCTGACCACCCCGGTCATGAAGCGGGGGCGCCTCTCCGCACAAGAGGCACCCCCCGCTCCCGCGTGGGCTTCTCGGCACGACGACCAGCGACGAGCTAGCTGGAGATCGCGCACGGGAGCGCCCCGAAGGGGGCGCGAGGAACTGCGCGACCAGCCCCCACGAACCTGAAGCCGTTCACGAACCTGAAGCCGTTCACGGACCCGCAACCGCGCACGACACGGCTCCGGCCTCAACCGTCGGAACTACTCTGCCTCAACCGTCGGAACTACTTGGCGCGATCGAAGTCAATCGCGCTGTAGGCCCGCAGCTTGCTGAGCCGATGCTCGGAAGAGATCTGCCGAACCGTCCCCGACTTCGACCGCATCACGATCGACTCGGTCGTGGCCGTCTCCGACCGGTAACGGACGCCCCGCAGCAGCTCACCGTCGGTGATCCCGGTCGCGACGAAGAACACGTTCTCCCCGGAGACCAGGTCGTCGGTCGTCAGTACGCGGTCGAGATCGTGCCCCGCGTCCACCGCCCGCTGCCGCTCCGCGTCGTCCTTCGGCCACAGCTTGCCCTGGATGGTGCCACCGAGGCACTTCACGGCGCAGGCCGAGATGATGCCCTCGGGCGTACCGCCGATGCCCAGCAGCAGATCGACGCCGGTGCCCTCGCGCAGGGCGAGGATCGAACCGGCGACATCGCCGTCGGAGATCAGCTTCATACGCGCGCCGGTCTCCCGGATCTCCTTGATTATGCCGACGTGGCGCGGCCGGTCGAGGATGACGACGGTGACGTCCTCGGGCGTGACCCGCTTCGCCTTGGCGACCCGGCGGATGTTCACGGAGACGGGCGCGTTGATGTCGACGAAGTCGGCGGCGTCCGGCCCGGTGACCAGCTTGTCCATGTAGAAGACGGCCGACGGGTCGAACATGGACCCGCGGTCGGCCGCCGCGAGGACGGCGATGGCGTTGGTCATGCCGTTGGCGGTGAGGGTCGTACCGTCGATCGGGTCGACGGCGATGTCGCACTCGGGCCCGGTGCCGTCGCCGACCTGCTCCCCGTTGAAGAGCATGGGCGCCTCGTCCTTCTCGCCTTCACCGATGACGACGACGCCGTTCATCGAGACGGTCGAGACGAGGGTCCGCATGGCACGCACGGCGGCACCGTCGGCGCCGTTCTTGTCGCCGCGGCCGACCCAGCGGCCCGCGGCCATCGCGGCGGCCTCGGTCACCCGTACGAGTTCCAGGGCGAGGTTGCGGTCGGGAGCCTCGGAGGGCACTTCGAGTTCGGACGGAAGATGATGATTCTCGGTCATCGACACGCACCTTTCTGATACGACGACGGCCGGATGAGGGTGTTGACCCCGACTCTATCGTTAGGCAGACAAAATGAGCAGGGGACCCCACGGATGAGCGGGCCGGTGCACCTGCGACGATGGTGGGCGTGGCAGGTTCGAACGGCAAGAACGGCAAGCAGAAGACGGCCCGGGACATGATTCTTTCCCTGGGTCTCATCAGTCTCGCGGCGGGAGTGATCTATCTCTTCATCCCGCACGACGACTCCGCTCCGGACCTCAAACGGGTCGACTACCGCGTCGAGCTGCTGACCGCTCGCCGCGCCGCGAGCTACCCGGTGGCCGCGCCCGAGGGCCTGCCGGCCGGCTGGAAGGCCACGTCGGTGCGTTTCTCCGGCGCGGACTTCGACAGGTGGCACCTCGGCTTCCACGACTCCGAGGGTGATTACGTGGCGGTGGAGCAGTCCGCTCAGAAGCCGTCCGTCTTCATCGACGACGCCACCCAGAGCGCCCGGGAGACCAAGGTCACTCAGCGCATAGGGGACGCGACGTGGACGCGGTACGAGGGCGAGAGGTACGACGCGCTGGTGCTGCGCGAGAAGGGCTCCACGACGGTGGTGACGGGCACGGCGCCCTTCGACCGCCTGACGAAGGTGGCCCAGGCGCTGAAGACGGCGTAGCGAGCGGGCCTGAGGCATGACTGAGGCCCCCGGCACGAGCCGGGGGCCTCAGTCATGCC
>NZ_LIQQ01000684.1 GCF_001418565.1 Streptomyces graminilatus
CCCCTCCACCACGCACCCCAACACCCGCAGCGCATCCCCTCGCCGCTCATCGCAGGCTGCGGCCAGCCGGGGATGGACATGGCGCCGGTGTCCGTCGTAGAGAACGACCTGCAACTCCCCCTCCCACCACCGCAGCGACACATACACCGAGGCATCCGCCGCGAACCGGAACGCGCATGCTGTCAGTTCCCCCACCACCTGCACGGCAGCGTCCGTCATCTCCTCCAGCCCATGTGCCTGGAGAACGACCCGAGTTGTGGCTCGGGCGACCGACGAACTCACCGCCTCGGCAGGCAGGGTGAAGCCGTACGTGAGTGAGTCCGGGGACGGGGCCGGTGTCTTCGTGAGGTCGGTCGAGATGGGGCAGGCCGAGATGGCGAGCGATGCGGGCATGGCGAACTCCCTTTTCACGCGGTGGACTTGAAGCGGTCAGCGAACGCCCGACCAGTGGCCTGTCTCCCTGGCGCGAGCGTGCCCCTCCCAGGGAAGGAGAACGCGGGCAGGCTCGCGCGATGCGCTTCCGAGTGACGCCGGGCGGTGCGCAACTAGTTACCGACTGTAGACAGGATTGGTGGTCTTTTGCCACCTGCTCAACGGAATTACCACCAGTCGGGTGGACCAACCAGCCGTCAGAAGGGCAGACTTACGCCGCACCCGCTGGAGGAAATGACACATGCCGCCGAGGTCGACACCGACGGAACGCCAGAAGCGCTTGGGCGCCGAACTGCGCAAGATGCGGCTCGCCGCAGACGTGACCACGGAGTACGCCGCAGGGCTGCTCGGGCTCGACCGGACGAAGGTCTCCAACATCGAGTCCGGGGTCCGGGCCATCAGCGCAGATCGACTGATGACACTGGCCTGCAACTACGCGTGCCGCGACAAGGCGTACGTCGACGCCTTGGTCGACATGGTCGGGACACGTACGCGCGGCTGGTGGGAGGTGTACCGGGGGCAAGTCCCCGCAGGGCTCCTCGACATCGCGGAACTGGAATGGCACTCCAAGAGCGTGCGCGTGGGGCTGGCCATGATCCTGCCGGGCCTGCTGCAGACCGACGGCTACGCCCGCACCCTCTTCGGGGCCGCGCTGCCACCCCTCTCAGCGGCGGAGGTCGAGCTGCGCGTAGCCCTTCGCCTCCAACGGCAACAAGTGCTGTACCGGGAACAGCCGATCACTTACGTCGGTTACGTACATGAGGCCGCCCTGCGCATCGAGTTCGGCGGGGCCAAAGTGATGCGCGGCCAATTGGACCGCCTCTGCGAGGTGTCCGAGCGCGACAACATCGGCGTACGCGTGATTCCCTTCAAAGCGGGGGCATTTCCCGGCGCCGGGCAAGCCGTGGTCTACGCCGAAGGGCCCGTCCCTCAGCTCGACACCGTGGAACTTGACTCCGCACACGGCCCCGAGTTCTCCCACGGTCAATCTCAACTCGACAAGTACCGTGCCCACTTGGACTGGATGGAAGCCGCGTCGCTATCGCCCAGCGCGTCACGCGACTTCATCCACACGATCGCCCGCCAACTCTGAGGAGTCGCGTTGCCCGACATCACTTGGGAAGAACCGTTCTGCGCCGAAGGCGCCAACTGCTTCCGCATAGGCACCGACCCGACCGGCAACGCCTACATCGCCGTCGCCGGTCAGGAGGACACTTACCTCACCGACACCCGCGAAGCCCTCCGCACCCTGATCCAGGACATCAAGGCCGGCAAGGCCGACCACCTTCTCTAGCGCGCCCAGGCGTGTTCGCCCTCGCTCAGCAGCGCTAAGGAGCGCCACCATGCCCGACATCACCTGGGAAGCCCCTTACTGCGGCGAAGGCGCCAACTGCTTCCGCGTAGGCACCGATCCGACCGGCAACGCCTACATCGCTGTCGCCGGTCAGGAGGACACCTACCTCACCGACACCCGCGAAGCCCTCCGCACCCTCATTCAGGACATCAAGGCCGGCAAGGCCGACCACCTTCTCTAGCGCACCCGGCGCATCCGCTACGACGACGAAGGCGCCCCCTGTCACCTACAACAGGGAGCGCCCTCAAAGCCGTACCGACGTGTCACCTCAGGCGTGCTCGCCCTCGCCCAAGTGGTGGACCCGGACCATGTTCGTCGTGCCCGGGACGCCAGGCGGGGAGCCCGCTGTCATGACGACGATCTCGCCGACCCTGAAGCGGCCGAGCTTCAGCATCTCCTGGTCGACCAGGGAGACCATCTCGTCCGTGCTGTTGACGAACGGGACCACGTACGAGTCGACGCCCCAGCTCAGGGCGAGCTGGTTGCGGGTGCCCTCGTCCGTGGTGAAGGCGATGATCGGCTGGGCCGCGCGGTAGCGGGAGAGGCGGCGGGCCGTGTCGCCGGACTTGGTGAAGGCCACCAGGCCCGTGCCGCCGAGGAAGTCGGCGATCTCGCAGGCCGCGCGGGCCACCGAGCCACCCTGCGTCTTCGGCTTCTTGCCGGGAACCAGGGGCTGGAGGCCCTTGGAGAGGAGCTCCTCCTCGGCCGCCGCGACGATCTTTGACATCGTGCGCACCGTTTCCAGCGGGTACGCGCCTACGCTCGACTCCGCCGACAGCATGACCGCGTCCGCGCCGTCCAGGATCGCGTTCGCCACGTCGGACGCCTCGGCGCGCGTCGGGCGGGAGTTGGTGATCATCGACTCCATCATCTGGGTCGCGACGATCACCGGCTTGGCGTTGCGCCGGCACAGCTCCACCAGGCGCTTCTGCACCATCGGGACCTTTTCGAGGGGGTACTCGACGGCGAGGTCACCGCGGGCCACCATCACGCCGTCGAAGGCCGCGACGACCGCGTCCATGTTGTCGACCGCCTGCGGCTTCTCCACCTTGGCGATGACCGGGACGCGGCGCCCCTCCTCGTCCATGATCTTGTGGACGTCGTCCACGTCGGCGGCGTCGCGCACGAAGGACAGGGCGACCAGGTCGCAGCCCATGCGCAGGGCGAAGCGCAGGTCGTCGATGTCCTTCTCGGACAGGGCCGGGACGTTCACGGCCGCGCCGGGCAGGTTGATGCCCTTGTGGTCCGAGATGACGCCGCCCTCGATGACGATCGACCGCACCCGCGGACCCTCGACGTCCAGGACCTTCAGCTCGACGTTGCCGTCGTTGATCAGGATCTGGTCGCCGCGCGACACATCACCCGGCAGGCCCTTGTACGTCGTACCGCAGATGGTCTTGTCACCGGGGACGTCCTCGGTGGTGATGACGAACTCGTCGCCCCGGACCAGCTCGACGGGGCCCTCCGCGAAGGTCTCCAGGCGGATCTTCGGGCCCTGGAGGTCGGCGAGGACACCGATGGCCCTGCCCGTCTCCTTGGCGGCGGCACGGACGCGGTCGTACCGGCCCTGGTGCTCGGCGTGCGACCCGTGGCTGAAGTTGAACCGGGCCACGTTCATTCCGGCCTCGATCAGCGACACGAGCATTTCGTGGGAGTCGACCGCGGGGCCGAGAGTACAAACGATTTTCGAACGGCGCATGGGGCGATCCTATCGGTTTGTTTCGCTTCGGAATATTCCGCCTGGTGGACGACGTGGAAGCACCCAGTGGACACAAAGGGGCGGGTTAGCGCTCAGGTGAGGCTCTTCCGGCAATGTCTTCCCATTGTTCGTCCAATATCCGCTGAGTGTCTTCAGTTGTCCGATCGCGTCGATCGCGTCGGTCTCGTCGGTCGCGTCGGGCTCGTCGATCCGGCCGCGCTCACCAGTGCGTACGTCTGTGTCGCGATCTCCAGCTCCTCGTCCGTCGGGACGACCGCCACCGCGACCCGGGAGCCGGTGGGGGAGATCAGGCGGGCCTCGTGGCTCCGTACGGCGTTCAGGGCGCCGTCCACGGACACGCCCAGGCCCTCCAGGCCCGCCACCGCCGCCTCGCGCACCGGCGCCGCGTTCTCGCCGACCCCGGCCGTGAACGCGATAGCGTCCACCCGGCCGAGTACCGCGTAATACGCGCCGATGTACTTCTTCAGACGGTGGATGTAGATGTCGAAGGCCAGCCGGGCCGCCGGGGCGTCCGCGCCGCCCTCGTCGATACGGCGGCGGATTTCCCGCATGTCGTTGTCTCCGCACAGACCGAGCAGGCCGCTCTTCTTGTTGAGAAGAGTGTCGATCTCGTCCGTGGACATTCCGCCAACGCGCGCCAAATGGAAGATGACGGCCGGGTCGAGGTCGCCGGACCGGGTTCCCATCACCAAACCCTCCAGCGGCGTCAGGCCCATCGACGTGTCCACGCACCTCCCGCCCCTTACGGCGGACGCCGACGCCCCGTTGCCCAGGTGCAGCACGATCACGTTCACGTCCTCGGGCGCCCGGCCGAGCAGCCTCGCCGTCTCCCGCGACACGTACGCGTGGGACGTGCCGTGGAACCCGTACCGCCTGATCCGGTGCTCGTCCGCCGTCTTCACGTCGATCGCGTAGCGGGCCGCCGACTCCGGCATCGTGGTGTGGAACGCCGTGTCGAAGACCGCCACCTGGGGGAGATCCGGGCGCAGGGACTGGGCCGTACGGATGCCGGTGAGGTTCGCCGGGTTGTGCAGCGGGGCCACCGGGATCAGGCGCTCGATCTCGGCGAGGACCGCGTCGTCGACGACCGTCGGTTCGGTGAAGGTCTGGCCGCCGTGGACGACCCGGTGGCCGATCGCCGCCAACTCGGGGGAGTCCAGGCCCAATTCGTCCTTCGCCAGCTCCTCCGCCACCGCCTGGAGGGCCGCGTCGTGGTCGGCGATCGGGCCCGTGCGCTCACGTGACGCCCCGCCGGTCGCCAACGGGGTGTGCTTCAGGTGGGACGTCTCCTCGCCGATGCGTTCCACCAGGCCCATGGCGAGCCGGCCGCTGTCGCACATGTCGAGCAGTTGGTACTTCAGCGAGGACGAGCCGGAGTTGAGGACGAGGACACGGGTCGCGGTCACTGCGCGGATGCCTTTTCGGTAGAGGTAGAGGTAGAGGCAGAAGTGGGGGTGGGGGTGGGGGTCGT